>CAYXGF010000056.1:0-10506 GCA_964464465.1 uncultured Alistipes sp.
TCTGTTATCTCGGAAGCTATAGCCGTGAGGCGTTCAATCAGTTCTTTTTTCTGCCGTTGTGGCGACGCATGCGAACAGGGAGCGGCTCTTCCGCAGGGCGGCTTCTCTTATCGTGGAGAATGCGTATAAATATTACAGAGACGGGGACGAAAGCGTTCTTCCGCGTTCTATCGCTACCAAGAAGGCCTTCGAGAATGCCATGTCGCTCGACATTGCCATGGGCGGGTCCACCAATACGGTGCTGCATCTGCTGGCCGTTGCATACGAGGCGGGTGTGGATTTCAGAATGTCGGATATAGACGCCCTGTCGCGCAAGATTCCGGTGTTGTGCAAAGTCGCCCCGAACTATCACTACCACATTCAGGATGTGAACAGAGCCGGCGGTATAATGGCCATACTCGGCGAACTGAACAGAGCCGGACTCATAGACGTTTCTGCGAGGCGTGTAGACGGTCTCACGCTCGGCCAGGCGCTCGCACGGTACGATATCCGTTCCGGTGCGGCCGAGGCGCAGGATACGAAAATATATCTCTCGGCACCGGCCGGAGTCTTCAATATAAAGATGGCGTCGCAGGAGTGTTATTACGACGGATTCGACGATGACCGCACAGGCGGATGCATACGTTCGGTGGAAAACGCGTATACGCGTGACGGCGGTCTTGCCGTTCTTTTCGGAAACATCGCGCGCAAGGGCTGTATCGTGAAGACGGCGGGTGTGGATGCCTCGATTCTGCATTTCGAGGGCACGGCCCGTGTGTTCGATTCGCAGGAGGCGGCCTCCGAAGGCATTCTTTCTGGCAAGGTCGCGGCAGGAGATGTCGTTGTGATTAGATATGAAGGTCCAAAGGGCGGCCCCGGAATGCAGGAGATGCTCTACCCTACATCGTATCTGAAAAGCGTGAAACTCGACAAGGCCTGCGCACTGATAACGGACGGCCGTTTCTCGGGCGGAACATCGGGCCTGTCGATAGGTCATATATCGCCGGAGGCGGCTTCGGGCGGCGAGATAGCGCTGCTTGCGGACGGCGACAGGATTGTGATAGATATTCCGTCGAGAAAAATCGACGTGTGTCTGTCGGATGAGGAACTCGGCGGCAGACGTGAGGCGCTGGCTGCCCGCGGGGAGCTTAAAGCGGACCGCGAGCGTGTCGTAAGCAAGGCCTTGAAGGCGTATGCCTCCATGGTGTCGTCGGCCGATTTGGGCGGTGTCAGGATAATAAACGAATAGAATTATTTATGGGAAAAGCTATGAAAACGAGCGGAGCCCAGGCTTTGCTGTACTCTCTGATAGAGGAAGGGGTCGATACTGTTTTCGGTTATCCGGGAGGCAGTATCATGCCTATTTACGATGCCCTGTATTCACTTTCCGACAAGTTGCGCCATATTCTCACAAGACATGAGCAGGGGGCCGTGCATGCGGCTCAGGGGTATGCGCGTGCCACGGGGCGTGTCGGAGTGTGTTTTGCCACTTCCGGCCCGGGTGCTACAAATATCATTACCGGTGTCGCGGATGCGATGATTGACTCTACGCCTCTGGTGTGTATTACGGCTCAGGTGCAGGCGAAGGCTCTCGGCAGCGATGCGTTCCAGGAGGCGGACATGATAAGCATGACCACGCCGATTACCAAGTGGAACTATCAGATAACCAGTGCGGAGGAGATTCCGTCGGCAATAGCCAAGGCGTTCTATATAGCCCGCACGGGGCGGCCCGGACCAGTGGTGATAGATATAACGAAAAACGCGCAGGTGGAGTTCGCCGAATTCGAATATGCGAAATGCCAGGGGTTGAGAAGCTATAAGCTGCCCGGCGAAATAGATATGGAGAGCGTGGACCGGGCTATCGGACTGCTCAACAATGCTCGCAGACCGTTTATAATAGTAGGTCAGGGTGTCAAGCTGTCCGGCGCGGAAGCGGAGATTGCGGAGCTGTCCGAAAAAGGCAATATCCCGGTCGCATGTACGCTGATGGGACTTTCCGCCGTGGCGAGCGATCATCCGAATTATGTCGGCATGGTCGGAATGCACGGAAATGTTGCACCTAACCGTCTTACACAGCAGTGCGATGTGCTGCTTGCCGTGGGCATGCGTTTCAGCGACAGGGTGACGGGCGACATCTGCAAGTATGCTCCGGAAGCCGAAATCATTCATATTGACATAGATGCTTCCGAGCTCGGACGCATACTCACTCCCGCCGTTGCGATTCATGGTGATGCCCGCGAGGTGCTGCAACAGATGAACCGTTGGATAAAACCGGCGGAAAGACGCGAGTGGTTCGATTTCGCACGGCAATGTTACTGTCAGGAGTACGACTCTATCATCGAATCGGATATTCATCCTGAAAAAGAGCGGCTGACGATGGGTGAGGTCGTCGATGCGGTGGCCGTGAGAACATGTTCGGATGCGGTTGTCGTTACCGATGTGGGCCAGCAGCAGATGGTTGCGGCCAGGTATTCGAAATATGTCAGAACCCGCAGCCTCATCACTTCGGGCGGACTCGGTACCATGGGATACGGTTTCCCGGCAGCCATCGGCGCCAAAATCGGATGTCCGGAGCGCGAGGTCGTGCTTTTTGCGGGCGACGGTGGCATACAGATGACCATTCAGGAGCTGGGGACGGTTATGGAGTGGAATGTTGGAGTCAAGATAATCATCCTCAATAACAGTTATCTCGGTATGGTGCGCCAGTGGCAGCAGCTGTTTTTCGAGCGCCGCTACTCCTCCACGCATATGGTGAATCCGGACTTCGTGAAGGTGGCTGAGGCGTACGGCATTCCTGCCCGGAGGGCTGTCACGCGCGAGGAATTGCGCGACGCTATGGACGAGATGTTCGCCAGCGAGGGTGCATATCTTTTGGAAGTCTGTGTGGATGAGGAGGATAATGTCTTTCCGATGATACCGGCCGGACATAATATCTCCGATATATTGTTTAACGAGTAGAAGAGTTGGAGTATGGATACGGAAATAAAGGAATATGTAATATCGGCTTTCACGGAGAATCATGCGGGCGTGCTCAACCGTATCACCTCTGTGTTTCTGCGTCGCAAAATCAATATAGAGAGCATCAAGGTTTCGGAGTCCTCGGTAAAGGGAATCAGCATGTTCACCATAATAACATGTGCTGACGAACGGGTGGTGAGCCGTCTTGTCAAGCAGATTGAGAAGGTGGTCGATGTGCTCAGGGCCGAATATTATGCATCCGAGAAGCTGCTCGCGCATGAAATAGCTCTTTTCAAGGTCTCGAAGGGCGTGTTCGACAATATCGAGAAGATAACCGGCCTCTACCCTATTCAGATTATGGAGGTGCGCGACGAATATGTGGTTCTCGAAATGACCGGCTGCAAGGAGAAGATAGACGCCCTGCGCGACTATCTGAAAGAGCGACAGTTGCTGATACAGCTCGCCCGGTCCGGTTCGGTTATTCTGCATACCGGTACGGCGGAGGACGTGCTCGGAGATTTGATATAAATATTCATAAACTTACACAAATATTTTAAGAAAATGGCAAAGATGATTTTTGGAGGAGTGGAAGAGAACGTAGTCACTCGTGAAGAGTTTCCGCTCAGCAAGGCACTCGAAGTTTTGAAGGACGAAACCGTTGCCGTGATAGGTTACGGTGTGCAGGGACCCGGCCAGTCGCTGAATTTGAAGGATAACGGCGTGAATGTCATCGTCGGTCAGCGCAAGGATTCCAAGACATGGGACAAGGCGGTAGCTGACGGATGGGTTCCGGGTGAGAATCTGTTCGATATCGAGGAGGCTTGCCAGAAAGCCACCATAATACAGTATCTGCTTTCCGACGCAGGACAGATTTCGGTCTGGCCTACGGTGAAGAAGCATCTTACGGCCGGCAAGGCTCTCTATTTCTCGCACGGTTTCGGTATCACGTACAACGACCGCACGGGAATCGTTCCCCCTGCCGATGTCGACGTTATAATGATTGCCCCGAAAGGGTCGGGCACCTCGCTCCGCCGTCTGTTCCTCGAAGGCAGAGGCCTCAATTCGAGCTATGCGATTTATCAGGATGCAACGGGCCGTGCATGGGACAGGGTTATCGCTCTCGGTATTGCCGTAGGTTCGGGCTATCTGTTCGAAACGACATTCAAAAGAGAGGTTTATTCGGACCTTACAGGCGAACGCGGAACATTGATGGGCGCCATTCAGGGAATTTTCGCCGCACAGTATCAGGTGCTTCGTGAGAATGGCCACACTCCGTCGGAGGCGTTCAACGAGACGGTGGAGGAGCTTTCGCAGAGCCTTATGCCTCTTATTGCCGAAAACGGTATGGACTGGATGTATGCCAACTGCTCGACAACCGCGCAGCGCGGTGCGCTCGATTGGTGGAAACCTTTCCGCGATGCTGCCCTCCCGGTATTCAAGAAACTGTACAGCGAGGTTGCCTGCGGAAACGAGGCTCAGGTTTCGATAGATTCGAACAGCAAACCGGATTATCGTGAAAAACTGAATGCCGAGCTTAAAGAGCTTCGTGAGAGCGAAATGTGGCAGGCCGGCGCTACCGTGCGTTCGCTTCGTCCAGAGAGAAACAAATAAGTCCTACCGGTGCTTATGTAAAAAATCGCCTGCTTTTTGCAGACGATTTTTTTTATGTGTATGGCCGCTAAAAGGTGCGCTATTTTCGGTCTTTGCGTTTTTTGAACTGGGCTTTGACTTTGAACCCTTCGTTTATAGGATTGTCCGGATTTACGAACTTGCTCATTATGCAGTGACAGATGCGTGTGGCATCGGAGTCCTTGCCGGAGAGTTTGTCTATGTAAATCTGTTCGAACTCCCAGCCGCGGCGGCTCATGTAGTTCATGGCGTCGATATTGGAATTGAATACGATTGGGCGGCCTTCGTTGTCGACAAGAGTATTGTTCTGGGTCTGGCTTTGTCCGAAATTTACCTCGACTGTGGTTTGCGCGGTATAATTATTTAAGATGCTGGTTATCTCGCAATAGACCTTGTATGGCATTCCCGAGAACCGGATGTCGAGTGTGTCCGTGAGAATTGTATCGGAAGAAGTCTGTGCCTGAACCGAAACGGAGTATGTCATCATGGCGGCGATGATGTACAGTAATCTTTTCATATGTTTATTTGAATAGGTGTTCGAGTTTCGGATGGCGCATCAGCAGAAATATCACTCCGTCCGGAATAATTGCGGTCAAGGCCAGTGTCAGTCGGGTGAACATCCCCGGAATGTAGCTTTTTCTGCCGGCGAACATGGCCTTGACGGCTCCTTCGGCAACCTTGCGCGCTGGCATCATGATGCCGCAGCTGCACAGTATGCGGCGCGTTCTGTCTGGCAGGTCGTACAAGGGCGTGTCGACCGCACCAGGCATTACTGTGGTTACGAAGATGCCGTATTGTCTCAGTTCGAACCGCAGGGAATATGCGAAACTGCGCAGAAAACTCTTTGTTGCTGCGTATACGGATATCGTAGGATAAGGCATGCGGGCCGTAGCCGACGATGTGATGAGTATTCTGCCCTCGCCCCGCTGTTTCATGTCTTCCGAGAACAGTTTGCACAGCATGGCCGGAGTGCTGACGTGCAGTGCTGTTATGCGTTCTATTTTTTCGGCCGGAGTGCGGGACAGTGTGCCGAAAGACAATATTCCCGCATTGTTCACAAGAATGTCGATATGCAGCGTGTTCTCATGGCAGAAATCGTAAAGTTCACGTGCGGCGGACGGCGAGCACAGGTCTTTGAATACAGGATAGACATCGACGCCGAATTCGTCATGAATCTGTCTTGCGAGCTGAATGTTCTTTTCGTTCTCTATGCTGACGATGACCAAATCGTATCCTCTTGCGGCCAGCTGAGTCGCTATGCAGCGCCCGATGCCGGAACTGCCTCCCGTAAGTAGTGCTGTTTTTCTCATCTGCTAAAATTCTACCGCGGGCGCCTTCGCGCTTCCCTCCTCCGATTCGAAATATGGTTTGGGCTGAAAACCGGAGATGCCGGCTATTATGTTCCTGGGAAATCTTCTCAATAATGTATTGTATTCTGCGGCTTCCTCGTTGAATCTTTTGCGCTCTACCGCTATGCGGTTTTCCGTGCCTTCTATCTGCGCTTGCAGGTCGCGGAAATTGCTGTTGGCTTTCAGGTCCGGGTAGTTCTCCTGAATCATGAGCAGGCGTCCGAGTGCGGCGCCTATCTGTCCTTGGGCCTGCTGGTAGGCCTGCATGGATTGCGGTGTCAGATTTTCAATGTCGACACTCATCTGCGTTGCTCTGGCCCTTGCCTGCGTGACCTCTTCCAGTGTTCGGCTTTCATGCGAGGCATATCCTTTTACTGTTGCGACAAGATTGGGTATTAGGTCATTGCGCCGCTGATACTGGTTCTCGACCTGCGACCAGGCCTTCTTTACGCTCTCTTCCTTGCTTACAAGACCGTTATATGCCGCAACGCTCCAAACGGCGAGCAGTGCCACTATCCCGATAGCTATTACAGTTCCTTTCTTCATAAGATTTTCGGTTTTTTGTTATTGTTTTTTTTGTTTCAGAATCTTCCTCTTGCTCCACCGCCGCCGGACATGCCTCCGCCCCAGCTGCCGCCTCCGAAACCGCCTCCCGGAAAATTACCCCTCGGGCCGCCGCCGATATAGATGTGACGTGGAATTTTTACAATTTTTTGTGTGTTATATCCGCAGTATCGGCATCGGTATGTGTTTCTGCGCAATGTGTAGTTCAGCGTGTGTGAGATTGTGTTCGAACTTTCAAGTCCGAGTCCTTGTTTCTTGCAGCGGGGGCATTTTTTCTGGATGTGAGATATGATTGCCGACCCCAGTATCGTAACGAGCATCATGATTACCATGAATCCGCCCAAAGCGTACGGCAGTTCGCCGTCACGCTTTTCAAGTACGGAATCGGATTGTCCGTCCAGAATGCGGTAAAATGCTTCTACTCCGCCCAGAACGCCCCTGTCCCACTCTCCCTGCGACAAGTACGGAATCATGTAGCTGTTCTCGATTCTGCTGCACAGCGCGTCCGGCAGTATGCTTTCCAGCCCGTAGCCGGTTTCGACCTGTATCTCTCGCTGGCTCTTCGCTACCAATATCACCAGTCCGTTGTCTTTTCCCTTTTCGCCTACACCCCAGCTGTTGAGAATGTCGTGTGCGAAAAAGTAGTTGTCGTCGCCGGACATCGAGTCGATGACGATTACCGCGACCTGGGCAATGCCTCTGGCTTTCAAGCTCCAAAGCATGGAATCGATTGCGGCGACGGTACCACGCGACAATATTCCGTCCGGATTGCTGACGAAACTCCTGCTGTCGTGCAACTGTGCGTTCGGCACCTGTCCGACCGAATATCCTATGGCCGAAAGACGTAATGCGACAAGAAGGAAACATGCTGTCAGTGAGAGTATGTTTGTTTTCCGCGTTTTCATAACTCAGCACAAATATAGATTTTTCGAACGATAACGACAATACATGGGCCAAAAATCGGCGGGTGACATTATGCGCTGTGCCGGGTGTGCCGCGTGCTGTTCGGAGTGTGTGAATAGGAAAAACTTATTCAGTTTTGAAATATATAGTTTGTGATGATTGAATTTTGCGGCCGGGATGCGTAAATAGCTGAAAAATCATAAGAAAACGTGTAAAAAAGTTCGCTATATTTTTGTGTTAACGGAAAAATGAGTATCTTTGCAGGCCGTTTTATTGACGGAGATATGAGATAACAAATTAAAAACTAAGGACAAAAAGTTATTTAAGATGCCAACTATTCAACAGTTAGTACGAAAAGGCAGAGTTCAGATGGAGGATAAGAGCAAGGCTCCGTCGCTCGATGCTTGTCCGCAACGAAGAGGAGTGTGCGTGCGTGTGTACACCACTACCCCCAAGAAGCCGAACTCGGCTATGCGTAAAGTTGCGAGGGTGAGACTTACGAACGGAAAGGAAGTCAATGCTTACATCCCGGGAGAAGGTCACAACTTACAGGAGCACTCTATTGTGCTTGTCAGAGGCGGTCGTGTGAAAGACCTGCCGGGTGTTCGTTATCACCTGGTGCGCGGTGCTTTGGACTCGGCCGGTGTGGACGGACGCCGTCAGCGCAGATCCAAATACGGAGCAAAGCGTCCTAAGAAATCGTAAGTCAAATTTTTAAGTAAACGAAACAATGAGAAAAGCAAAGCCTAAAAAGCGAATTCTACTTCCAGATCCCAAGTTCTCGGATGTTCTTGTTACAAGGTTTGTGAACAACCTTATGCTGGATGGTAAGAAGAGTATTGCATATGCGATATTTTACGATGCGTTGGATATCGTAGGCGAGAAGATGAAAGATGCAGACAAGGCGCCTCTTGAAATATGGAAGCAGGCATTGGAGAACATTACTCCGCAGGTGGAGGTTAAATCCCGCCGCGTGGGTGGTGCCACATTCCAGGTTCCGACAGAGGTAAGACCGGAGCGCAAAATATCTCTTTCAATGAAGAATCTTGTCCTTTACTCTCGTAAGCGTGCCGGCAAATCGATGGCTGAGAAACTTTCGGCCGAAATCATAGCTGCATACAATAACGAAGGTGCGGCGTACAAACGTAAGGAGGAGATGCACCGTATGGCTGAGGCCAACAAGGCATTCGCTCATTTCAGATTTTAAATTATAGAGGGACTTATATGGCTACCAGAGATTTAAAATTTACTCGTAACATCGGTATCATGGCTCACATCGATGCCGGTAAAACGACCACATCAGAGCGTATTCTCTTTTACACAGGTAAGACTCATAAAATAGGTGAGGTGCACGAAGGCGCTGCCACTATGGACTGGATGGTTCAGGAGCAGGAGCGCGGTATCACAATTACTTCGGCTGCAACCACCGCTTTCTGGCACTACAAGGACCAGACTTATCAGATAAACCTTATCGATACCCCGGGACACGTCGATTTCACCGTCGAGGTGGAGCGTTCGCTGCGTGTGCTCGACGGTGCTGTCGCAACGTTCTGCGCTGTCGGCGGTGTCGAGCCTCAGTCCGAAACCGTATGGCGTCAGGCCGACAAATACAACGTTCCCCGTATCGGTTACGTCAACAAAATGGACCGTACCGGTGCCGACTTCCTCAATGTTTGCCATCAGGTGAAAGAGCGTCTGGGTGCGAATGCAATTCCCGTCGTTCTGCCTATCGGCTCGGAGGACAAGTTCGAAGGTTTGGTAGACCTTATATATAATAGGGCCATCTACTACTTCGACGACAAGACCGTACGCGACAACTACAATCTCAAAGAGATTCCCGAGAACATGAAGGCCGAAGCCGCCGAATGGCGTGCTAAGCTCATCGAGGAAGTCGCATCCGTCGACGAGGCTCTTATGGAGAAATTCTTCGAGGACCCGGATTCGATAACCCCGGAGGAGCTGATTTCCGCCATCAGAAAGGCTACTTGCAGCATGACAATCGTTCCGATGCTGTGCGGCTCTTCATTCAAGAACAAAGGTGTGCAGATATTGCTCGACTATATCATCGCATTCCTCCCCTCGCCTCTTGATGTAGAGGCTATCGTGGGTACAGACCCGAACACCGGAGACGAGGTGGTTCGTCATCCTTCGGAAAGCGAGCCGTTCTGCGCTCTTGCATTCAAGATTGCAACCGACCCGTTCGTAGGCCGTTTGGCATTCGTCCGTGTATATTCCGGCAAGCTCGACGCAGGTTCGTACGTCTTCAACAGCCGTTCCGGCAAGAAAGAGCGTATCAGCCGTATATATCAGATGCACGCCAACAAGCAGAATCCGTTGGAGACTGTCGGTGCCGGTGACATCTGCGCTGCGGTAGGTTTCAAGGAGATTCGCACCGGTGATACGCTGTGCGACGAGAAGGCTCCTATCGTACTCGAATCAATGACGTTCCCCGAACCGGTAATCGGTTTGGCCGTCGAGCCCAAGACTCAGAAGGATTTGGACAAGCTGGGCGTGGCTCTTGCTAAACTGGCGGAAGAGGACCCGACGTTTACTGTCAGAACCGATGAAGAAAGCGGTCAGACCGTCATCAGCGGTATGGGTGAGCTTCACCTCGACATCATCGTTGACCGTCTGAAGCGAGAATTCAAGGTGGAATGCAACCAGGGTAAACCTCAGGTGACCTATAAGGAAGCCATCACCCGTCCCGTAGAGCTTCGTGAAGTGTTCAAGAAGCAGACCGGCGGTCGTGGTAAATTCGCTGATATCATCGTACGCGTAGAGCCCGCAGATCCCGATTGGGAAGGTGGCCTCCAGTTCGTGGATGAAGTGAAAGGCGGCATCGTCCCCAAAGAGTATATCCCCTCCGTACAGAAAGGTTTCCAGACAGCCATGCGCAACGGTGTGCTTGCCGGTTATCCCGTGGAGAGCCTCAAGGTCACTCTGCTTGACGGAAGCTTCCACCCGGTGGATTCCGACCAACTCAGTTTTGAGTTGGCCGCCATTCAGGCCTTCAAGAACGCCACAGCCAAGGCTGGTCCGGTGCTTCAGGAGCCTATCATGAAGATTGAGGTTGTGACTCCCGAAGAGTCAATGGGTGATGTAATCGGCGACCTCAACAAGCGTC
>CAYXGF010000057.1:0-10232 GCA_964464465.1 uncultured Alistipes sp.
GGCATCCTCGTGATGGGAAACGGCCTCGTAAATATGACAATTTTTGGACTTTTGGGAAACCTAATGACGCACATGGATATATGGAGGTTGCTTCTGTCCGTGTCCATATCATTGTAGCAACAGCCTTTCATGGCCCGAAGCCGACGAAAGAATATGTTGTCGATCATATAGATACGAATCGTCGCAATAATCGTCCTGATAATCTTCGATGGGTTACTCGGTTGGAGAATGCACTCGAAAATCCGATTACCCGCAAACGTATCATTATGCGTTGGGGTAGTATCGAAGCGTTTTTGGCCAATCCGTCTCTGTTGCGAGAAAGCGATGTTACTCCCGATTTCAGTTGGATGAGAACCGTTACGGATGCCGAAGCTCAAGTCAGCAAAGAGCGATTATTGGCATGGGCTGGAAGCGACAAGCAAGCATCTGACGGTGCTTTGGGCGAATGGGTATATGGTCGGCAAACAATTTCGCAAAATGACGGTCAGCTATTGAGTGTAGACAAAATAGATGATTTGCAATCCGATTCCTTAAACGGTTGGGGCCAAATTCCATCTCTTGCAAATGGACGTCCCATAGAGCCGGAACAGCCCAAGAGATCTATTTTTACAATGACAAGCCCAACGAATACCCATGTACCCCGCAGGAATATAACGGCGATCCTTTGCCGGCTTATGCTACTAACTTGACCGAAGATGCAGTATTTTGGCGGAACAACAATGGTGATCGGGAGTATGTGGTTGCCAAGTATGGATTTTCGGAGGATCAAAACTCCTTATACGTAATGACTAAATCCGCATACGTGTGGCGAAGTCAGGACGACGGAGATTCTATGCCTGTTCCCGTGGCAAACCTCAATAAAGACGAATTCAGCGAGGATGAATTGAACTATCAACTCGGAGAAGTTATTTACGATGATAATTTATTCGTGCATAAAAGGGTAGAAACCGGTTTTATGCCCAAAGAGTGTTTGGAAGAGTTATTCGACGAGTGTACCGAAAAAAAGAAATAAGCATTGACCGGATTAAAATATTTTTGACTGTTCAATTTTACCTATAATTTTGTTGCTATTTTGTTACTCAAAACACCAATATAAGAAAGTTACACTTTGATATACAATCACATAGCAATAGTCTGTAATAATCTCTGGCAATACCAAGGAGGATGCCGCACGGATAGATTTTGACGATTCGTTTATTTACAGCGAGATTGCAAAGGATTATGTGCACCGTGCTGTGCCTTGTGTGCGCATGATGGGTGTCGACGCTGCGCTGGCATTCCGCATGTGGGAACAGAAAACCGACAAGGTGAAGTATTGAAAGCCTGCGGCCAATTTTCGAATGCTGTCATGTCTATTGTTTTGATGCCGGCAGGAATAGTGACGCTCTTTATCTTACTGCGAGAATAATAGTTATCGGATTCTCCAAATTCCACAATTGTTGTCTGTACTCCATTGTACTTGATAAGCCAGCCCAAAGATTGTATCAATAAGAATGAAATTATAATTATTTCCAGTCGGATATAATTCATATCGGCCAATAATTCTCCATTTAATGTCATCTTCAATAGCATCACAAACCTCATATTCAAATCTACCTTTAGGGTTGTTTATTCCTATTTGAAGAGCGGTTATGCGTCCGGATGCGGTGTCTAATTTTAGAGAATTATAAATGTTGGTAGTCCTGTATATTTTATATCTGCCGACTTTACTTTTTAGGTCGGCAGCATTATCCGCTATTATGCGTACATTTTGTTGAATATTCGTAAGCAAACTGTCTCGTTGAATATCCGTCAGCGGCTGTTTTGTAACTACTCTTAGAGAATCTGAGTTTTGGCCATAGACCCCTAAGGTCATAGTCAAAAAAAGAAAAATCAAATAAATCTTATTCATCTAATATTAAATATTTACAATTCTCGATGCGAAAACACTTTCATCTGAATATGTATCTTCGGGAAAAACCCGAAGTAGTGACAAAAATAGACAATTTTTCCGCACCGAACAAACACACGCAGTGGAATATCGCTCAAAAAATGTTGAATTTATGAAATATAGGGCATAAATAGAACGTCGGAAGAAAGGGTGTTGGAATCGGTAAAGTATGCGGGTGGCTTACCTGATTTTCCGGGAGGTTACAGGCAGGTAGATTCCAAGCGTTATGACGGGGTGCAGCGAGCGGGTGAACGGGTCGTAGCCTATGCCTGCGCCGATGCCGAGTCTGGGCGTCGGGAATTTTGTGTCGAGTCTTTTTTGCGGCGGTCGGATGGGTGACGGCTGAATTATTGTTGTGGCCGGGTATAACTCCATCTCGGCAAGAGATGCGGAAAAGCCTTCCACGACGGCACGGTAGTTTTCAGTTATGTACTCTTTTCTCTCAATCGGTACGGTCACGCGCTGCCGGATGGAGGAGTCTGCGGCCGACGGAAGAAAAACCGTGTCGATGCGTCGCACGATGGTTTTTACGGGCAGTAGTATGGTGTCCCGGAGTGTGTCGTGAACAGTTACGGTGTCGTAGATTGTCTGTTGCGGCTGCACTCCGGCCGGTCTGCGGTAGAGCATCATGACAAGGCCTGCCGCAAAAACGATGTAGGGGAGGTATTTTTTCATGTCCTTGGGTAATTATAATAAGGACAATTATAATTGTGCAGGTCCCCTAAAAGTTTCTACAAATTCAGAATATCCGTAGCTATCGGGAGTCGTTCCGTGGAATGGATGCGGGTGGAGCCTTCGTCGTCCGGCAGAACGCGGTCTGCGGTCTGCCGAAGATGTTGGCCGTTATGTGCGCGGAGGTGGGGTGTAAAGTGTCTACCTCAGAATAAACTGTTCCAACTGCTGGAAATCCATTTTCTCGATGCGGCAGTCGCCTATTCCGCAGGGCAGGATTACGTTGATATCCGTTCCTGCGGATTTTTTGTCCTGGTGCACTGCGGCCGCAAGGTCGGACCGCGGAACGTCGCAACTCAGAGGCAGACCGTTTTTCAGTAGCAGGGCGTCTATTCTCTCGGCTGTCTGTTTCGGAAGCATGCCTTTCTCGACCGCAAGCCGGTTTATCATGGACATGCCGATGGATACTGCCTGACCGTGAAGATATTCTCTGGTGCATTTTTCCACGGCGTGCGCTATCGTGTGTCCGAGATTAAGTTTTTTGCGTTCTCCGACTTCCCGCTCGTCCGCCTCCACTATGCGGGCCTTTACACGCACTGCGGCGGCGATGATGCCTGACAGCAGCCCTGCGTCGGTTTTTATCTCTTCCGTGCTCTTTGCTTCAAGTGTCCGGAACAGAGTCTGGTCCGCTATGACGGCGCTTTTTATGATTTCGGCCATGCCTGCGCGGAACTCGGTGTCGGGCAGTGTGCCGAGTACAGAGGTGTCGCAAAGTACGAAATCGGGCTGATTGAATACCCCGACCATGTTTTTGTATCCGTGCAGGTTGACTCCGTTTTTACCGCCGACGCTTGCATCCACCTGTGCCAGCAGGGTGGTGGCGACGAATCCGAACGGCAGACCGCGCATATAGGTCGAGGCCGCGAATCCGGTGATGTCTGTCACGATGCCGCCTCCGAATCCGAGTATGAAACACTCGCGGTCCGCGCCGAGTTCGACGAGGCGTTCATATATCATCTCTACCGTGGCCAGAGTCTTGTTTGTCTCGCCGAGACCTATGACGATGCTGGGCCAGCGGTCGATCATGTTTTTATAGAGCGGGTATATGTTGCTGTCGGTGACAGCTATGATGCGTCTGTCGGGCAGAAAGTCGTCTATGCGGCTCAGCACGTCGCCGATAGCCACGATGCTCGGGTGGCGGCCCTGACGTTTTACCTCTATCGTTTCGAATGTTACCATATTATGGGTGCTTTTCCTGCGGCTTGCAGATATTCGTTGGCTTTGGAGAAATGGCGGCATCCGAAGAACCCGGCATGTGCCGACAGCGGCGACGGATGCGCGCTTTTCAGTATCAGATTCGTTCCCGGGTCGGCAATGGCGCCTTTGCGTTGCGCGTAGTTGCCCCACAGCATGTATACTATGCCCTGCTTGCGCTCTGCCACGGCTCTGACCACGGCATCGGTGAACTGCTCCCAGCCCTTTCCGGCATGAGAGGCGGCCTGGCCTGCGCGCACCGTAAGTACGGAGTTCAGAAGCAGTACGCCCTGCTCGGCCCAGCGGTCAAGGTTTCCGCTGCCTGGAACGGGAGTTCCGATGTCGTCGTGAATCTCCTTGAATATGTTGCGCAGGGAGGGCGGAAACTCCACACCGTCGTTTACCGAAAAGCACAGGCCGTTGGCCTGTCCCGCTCCGTGATACGGGTCCTGACCTATTATCAGCACTTTGAGATTCTCGAAACTGCATTTGTCGAAAGAGCGGAAAATATTCCGGCCGGCGGGATAAATCGTCGTTCTTGCGTATTCCGAGCGGATGAATCCTACGAGCTGTTCGAAATAGGGTTTGTCGAATTCGCTTTGCAGAAGCTGTTTCCAGTCCGGAGCTATGCGTACGTCCATGGCGTGTTACAATAATGATTTTATTACCGATTCGAGGGTGGACAGGTGTATCGTGTTGGCGGCGTCGCTTTTTGAAAGGTCCGGCTCGGGATGCGTCTCGAAGAAGAATCCGCTTGCTCCGAACGCCTTGGCGGCCAGAGCCATTGCCGGAACGTACTTCCTGTCGCCGCCTGTCACCGTACCGGCTCCGCCCGGTCTTTGTACGGAATGGGTACAGTCCATGATGACACGGTCCGTGATTTCGAGCATCTGCGGGATATTGCGGAAATCGACGACCAGATTGTTGTATCCGTACATGTTGCCGCGTTCGGACAGCCATACCTCCCGTGCTCCGGCTTCGCGCGCTTTCTGTACGGGGAAGAACATGTCGGCTCCGGAAAGAAACTGCGCTTTTTTTATGTTCACCGTCCGTCCGGTCCGTGCGGCCGCGACAAGAAGGTCGGTCTGACGGCATAGGAACGCAGGAATCTGTATGACGTCCGCCACCTCGGCAACCCGTTCGGCCTGCCACGGTTCGTGAATGTCAGTTGTGACGGGCAGCGCGTAGCGCCTCTTTATCTCTGCGAGCATGCGCAGCCCCTCGTCTATCCCCACGCCGCGGAACGAGTGAATGGATGTGCGGTTCGCCTTGTCGAACGAAGCCTTGAAGATTATCCGTATTCCGTATTTCTCGCGCAGTCCGCACAGGAACCCGGCGACTGTTTCCAGAAGCGGCATGTCCTCTATTACGCAGGGTCCGGCGATGAATACGGGTGTATTGTCGTTTAACATTATGTGTGTCCTTTGTGTTGAATTATTGAGGTAAAGGTATGAAAAAACGTTGGAATGTCATAAATAAGTCTTAAATTTGTTAATCTAAAACACTTGAATCATGAGAAATACCAGAAATGTACTTGCGGCGGTGTGCATGGCGCTGCTCACAGTGTCGGCCCCCTGCGGAGTGCTGGCGCGCGGAAATGTTAAGAACGTGATACTTATGATTGGCGACGGAATGGGCGTGGGCCATGTCTCGTCTCTGATAATAGAGCATGATTATGCTCCGGTGAACATGGAGCGGGCGCAGGCGGTGGGCCTTGTGCGGACCAACTCGGCCAATAACCGTGTGACCGATTCGGCTGCCGCCGGCTCGGCGTATTCGACAGGGCAGAAGACAAATAACTCTTATGTGGGTCTGGATACGGCCGGCGTCAAGGTGGAAAATATAGTGGAGAAGGCCGAGCGGGCCGGTATGGGAACCGGAATAGTGGTGACATGCTACCTGCAACATGCGACTCCTGCGGCATTCTACGGACATGTCGACAGACGTTACAAACTGGATGAGCTCACCCTGCAATTCGCACAGTCGGGCATCGACGTGGCCATGGGCAGCGGCGCAGGTTATTTCACGCAGCGTGAAGACGGCCGCAATATCTTGCAGGAGATGTCCGAGGCCGGATATCGTGTGGTCGGCAATATCGACGAACTGGACGGCGTGAGCAGCGGCCGCTCCCTTGTGGTGTATGACTACGGCAAAAAGGATATGCCGCGTGTCTCTGCCGGCCGCGGGGACTATCTTCCCAAGGCTACGGCCAAGAGTCTGGAAATTCTCGGAAACACATTCAAGAAAGGATTCTTCGTCATGATAGAGGGCTCGCAGATAGATTATGCCGCGCATGCCAATGACGCCAAGGAGATTCTCAGCGAGACGGAGGATTTCGACAAAGCTGTGGGCGTGGCTTTCGATTATGCCGATGCGCATCCCGGAACTCTCGTCGTAGTATTGGCCGACCATGAGACCGGAGGCCTTTCGATTGCCTCAAAAAAGACCGATTTCACCAAGAGCGAGAGCGGTCTGGATTATCGTTTCGGCTCCACATCGCATACAGGCAGTCTCGTTCCCATGTTTGCATACGGTACGGGTGCAGAGAATTTCAGCCGTGTGATGGACAATACCGAAGTGTCGCGGACGATACAGCGGCTGCTCGGACTCAAATAGAGTGTCATGGATATAATCGGGTTCAGGGATTATTGTATTTCACTGCCGCATGTTGAGGAGTGCCTTCCGTTCGACGATACGACTCTCGTATATAAAATCGGCGGAAAGATGTTCGCACTCGCCGGAATGGATGATTTCCGCTTCTTCAATGTCAAATGCCCTCCTGAGACGGCGATAGAGCTGAGGGAGCGTTATCCGGAGATTGTGCCCGGATTTCATTGCAACAAAAAGCACTGGAACTCCGTGATGGTCGACAGTGCTTTGAGCGATGATTTTCTGTGCCGGCAGATTCGGGACTCGTACGATTTGGTGCTTTCGTCGCTGCCGAAATCCGCGCGGGAGAAATTGAAGTCGGAAAAGTAGTATAAGGAAGCTGCCGTTGAGAAGCGGTATGGATGCGATAAAAAAAGCTGCGAACTGTTCGCAGCTTTTTTTTATTTGTTTTTCCGCCTTGTTTAGAAGCAGTACACGCAGGAGATGCCGAAGTTGCACAGACCCCATTTGTTGAAGTCCGAGGAACTGCCGCCGTTTATCTTGAAGATAGTGTCTCCGCTGACGAAAGTCTGGTCGCTCCAATAGGAGATTCCGGCGCCGAATGCGGGAGTCCAGTCGAATGCCAGACGCACCGGTGCGTTTTTGAACTTGATACCCAGACGGGCGCAGCCTGCGGGGCCTACGTATGCGTAATGTTCCCTGCCGCCGACATTCAGTCCGACACCGGCGTCGAAGAACCATTGTCCCGCACTCGGAGTCCAGTCCATCGTGCAGACATTCCAGTTGTAGAGTGCCGTGAAATCGGCCATCGAGGTGGCGCCTGCCGTTGCATAATAGAGACCGAACCGGGCTTCGACGTAATTCTGACTTTGGAACCGGTACTCGGCCTGAGCCTGTACGCCGGAACCGATACGTCCGCCAATGGCCCATTTCTGTTGAGCCGAAGCTGTGAACGCGCACAGACATATGGCTAACGAAAGAACAAGTTTTTTCATAAAATATATTTTTAGTATGTAAGTTTTTTTTGCAAACGTCTCATGGCGGCCGTCCCGTCTGCTTCGGATGCCTAAGGCAGTGCGGGTGCCGTCGGAAGACCAATTCTTTGCAAATATAGTATTTTTTTCTCGACGCGAATACCTGTTCCGATTTTGTCGGCTTTATTTTGCGGCCACAGGCTGTTCGCGTTTTGCGGTCTTGTCTTTGAGCGGCAGCGGTTTGGTGCAGAAGAACCAGTCGTAGCATTTTTTGCCATCCGCAGTGTCTGCCATGTTTCTCGTCGCTTTTTCGAACGTGTCGGCTGCCGGCACGATTATCTCGTCGCCCGGCTGCCAGGAAGCCGGCAGTGCTACGGAATATTCGTCTATGGTTTGGAGTCCTATAAGCACGCGCATGATTTCATCCATGTTGCGTCCCAGAACCATCGGGTAGTTTATGCTTGCGCGGATTATGCCTTTGGGGTCGATGAAAAATACGGTCCTTACGGTTTTGGTATTGCTCTGCTTGGGCTGAATCATGCCGTATGCCCGCGAGATTTCCATCGAGGAGTCTTCCAGAAGCGGAAATCCGATTCGCAGATTCTTGATTCCACGCCACTCTATCTTCTCCTCTATCGCTCTGAGCCATGCGATGTGGCTGCTCACGGAACCTACCGACAGACCCAGAAGCTGACAGCCGCGTTGTCTGAACCTGTCGTACATCTCTCCGAACAGCATGAACTCGGAGGTGCATATCGGTGTGAAATCGCCCGGATGGGAGAACAGTATCACCCATTTGCCTTTGTAGTCCTGCGGGAAGGATATCGGACCCTGGGTCGAGTTGGCAGTGAATGCGGGTGCCGTGTCGCCTATTTGAGGCATCGGAAAGAAATCGTTCGTTGTATTCATCGTTAATTATTTTTTAGGTTGATTGCTTGTTCAAGACGCAAAAACGATTCCATTTTCAGGTGCGGGGCTTTTAAATGGACAAGTCCGGAACTTCTGCGTGCAGAAATTCCGGACTTGCGGCGGTTAATCTGAAAATCCTTACAATACGGTGTTCCAGCCGTATGGGTCTTCCAAATCGCCGAGCTGTATTCCACGGAGCCTATTATATAATAAGGTACTCCATTTTCCGGCCGAAACGCCGTCGCCGAACGTATATGTTTTCTCGTTCTGCGGGTCGTACACCGAACTGAGCGGCGAGATTACAGCCGCCGTGCCGCAGCCTCCCGCCTCGTCGAACGTCTCTATCTCTTCGAGAGGTATGTTGCGGCGCTCGACCTGCATGCCTTCGTCCTGGGCCAGACGGCAGAGACTCATGTTGGTGATGGACGGAAGCACGGAGTGCGACTGGGGCGTGATGTAGCTGTTGCCGCGCACGCCGAAGAAGTTCATGGCTCCGCACTCGTCGATATATTTTTTATGGGCGGAGTCGAGGTATATCACGCTCGAATAGCCGAGCTCGTGCGCCCAGTCGCCCGAAATCATGCTCGCACCGTAGTTGCCTCCGGCCTTGATGTGACCGGTTCCGAGCGGTGCCGCGCGGTCGTGGTCGCGGTCGACTATCGCCTTTATCGGGTGGAATCCCTCCTTGTAGTACGGGCCCACGGGAGTCACGAAAACAAGAAACAGAAATTCGTTGGCCGGTTTGACGCCTACCTGCGCCCCGCTGCCTATAAGCAGAGGACGGATGTAGAGCGATGCTCCGGTGCCGTATGGCGGAATGAAGCGCTGGTTGGCCAGAACGACTTTTGTCACGGCCTCCTCGAAAATCTCTTTTGTGGGTGCGGCCATGCGCAGGTATTCTGCCGAGGAAATCATTCTCTTGGCATTCTCTTCGAGTCGGAATATGCGAATCTTTCCGTCCTTTCCGCGAAATGCTTTGAGACCTTCGAATGCCTCCTGTCCGTAGTGCAGACATGTGGCGGCCATGTGAAGAGGTATATATTCGTCGTCGGTAAGCTGTACCTCTCCCCACTTGCCGTCTTTCCAGTAGCATCTTGCATTGGTGTCGGTTTTTATATATCCGAAACCGAGATTTTTCCAGTCGATGTTTTCCATAATTTCTTCGTATGAATTTAGTCTAACCTACTATTGCTCCGTTGTTCACCTTTTCTGCCGGGGAGAGAAGCACTATGCGTCCCTGCGCGTCCTCGGTCATAAGAAGCATGCCGCGGCTCTCGACGCCTTTCAGTGTGCGCGGCGCGAGGTTCACGAGCACCAGCACCTGGCGGCCTATGAGCTGCTCGGGTGTGAAATGCTCCGCTATGCCGCTTACTATGTCGCGCGTGTCGATGCCCGTGTCCACAGTCAGATGCAGCAGTTTCTTCGTCTTTGGCATTTTTTCGGCCGTCAGAATCGTTCCTACGCGGATGTCCATGCCGGAGAATTCGTCGAAAGAGATGTCCGGCTTCTGCGGCTCGACTGTCTTTGCGGCTGCGGCGTTGGCGGCTTTCGCATCGGCGAGCTTTTTGAGCTGCGCCTCTATTACGCTGTCCTCGATTTTCTCGAACAGAAGACTGCTCTTGCCGATTTTGTGACCCGGGGCGAGGATGTCGCTTTGGCCGAGCATGTCCCAGCCTAATTTGCCGCAGTCGAGCATGCCGAGAATCTTTTCGGCGGTGAAGGGCATGAACGGCTCGATTACCACCGCGAGGTTGGCAGTGATTTGAAGCGCCGTGTTGAGAATCGTGGCCACTCT
The DNA here is from genome assembly GCA_964464465.1 of uncultured Alistipes sp. Lineage (GTDB taxonomy): Bacteria > Bacteroidota > Bacteroidia > Bacteroidales > Rikenellaceae > UBA940. Next base: position 10,145 of record CAYXGF010000057.1, read on the forward strand.
CTGCGTGTCGGTCTTGACGACTTTCCACGGCTCTGTGTCGGCGAGGTATTTGTTGCCCAGGCGTGCCATGTTCATGGCCTCGCGCAGC
>CAYXGF010000058.1:0-10100 GCA_964464465.1 uncultured Alistipes sp.
AGAACATCACCTCCTACGGCGTATTCATCGACCTGGGCGGTGTGGACGGTCTTATCCACATCACAGACCTCAGCTGGGGCCGCGTGAACCATCCGGAGGAAATCGTTCAGCTCGACCAGAAGCTCAACGTCGTTATTCTCGATTTCGACGACACGAAGAAACGTATCGCTCTGGGTCTGAAACAGCTCACCGCACATCCGTGGGACGCCCTGGACAAGAACCTCAAAGTCGGCGACAAAATCAAAGGCAAAGTCGTTGTCATGGCCGATTACGGCGCATTCATCGAGGTCGCTCCCGGCATCGAGGGTCTGATTCACGTCTCGGAAATGAGTTGGAGCCAGCACCTGCGTTCCGCACAGGAATTCATGAAGGTAGGCGACGAGGTAGAGGCCGTTATTCTCACCCTGGACTACGAGGAGAGAAAAATGTCGCTCGGAACAAAACAGCTCACCCCCGACCCATGGGAAGGCATCGAGACCAAATATCCCGTCGGCAGCAAGCACACTGCCAAAGTGCGCAACTTCACCAACTTCGGCGTATTCGTAGAGATTGAGGAAGGCATCGACGGACTTATCCACATCTCGGACCTGAGCTGGACCAAGAAAATCAAACATCCGGCAGAGTTCACTCAGATTGGTGCCGACATTGACGTCATCGTTCTGGAAATCGACAAGGAGAACCGTCGTCTCAGCCTGGGTCACAAACAGCTCGAAGACAACCCGTGGGATGAATTCGAGGCTCAGTTCGCAGTCGACTCGATTCACGAGGGTACGATTACCGAAATCACCGACAAGGGCGCTATCGTATCGCTCGGCGAGAACATCGAAGGTTTCGCTCCGGCAAAACAACTCGTGAAGGAAGACGGCACCGTGGCAAAAGCAGGCGAGACCCTGTCGTTCAAGGTGCTCGAATTCTCGAAGACCACCAAGCGCATCCACCTCTCTCACACCCGCATCTTCGAAGAGGCTAAACGTGCCGAGGAGAACGCTGCAAAGGCTGAGAGAAGAGCCGAAGCCGATGACATGAAATCTTCGGTGAAGAAAATCAACGCATCGGTAGAGAAAGCTACGCTCGGCGATATCGCAGGTCTGGCAGAACTGAAAGCCAACTTGCAGGAGGCTGAGAAGGCTGCCAAGAACGAAGAAAACAAGTAGTATAACTGCTTACAGGTCATAAGGGGAGGCGTCTCAATGTCATTCGAGGTCACAATACTCGGCAACGGCGCGGCAATTCCCACTACGACAAAACATCCGGCTGCTCACGTACTCAACGTACGTGAGCAGTTTTATCTTATAGACTGCGGCGAGGGAACTCAGACCCGTCTAATCAGATGCGGAATCAACCCCATGAAAATAAATGCGGTATTCATATCGCATCTGCACGGCGACCATATCTACGGATTGTTTCCGCTGCTCTCTACCCTTGCCCTGCAAGGCCGTAAAACTCCGCTGCGTATCTTCGCCCCTAACCCGCTGGGAGAGATTCTGGACAATCATTTCAAATATTTCGACGAAGGCATCCAGTTCGAAATCATATTCACGGCTGTCGACACCACGCGACATACAATGATTTTCGAGAACAAAGTCATGGAGGTCTACTCTCTGCCGCTCCGGCACAGAGTCCCGGCATGCGGCTACATTTTCCGTGAGAAAACTCCCGGACTGAATGTCCGAAAAGAGATGATTGATTTCCATCGGCTCGACATCCGGCAGATTCTGGCTGCCAAACGCGGCGAGGACGTCATCACCCAATCGGGAGACATCATCCCCAACGACCGCCTCACATACCGGCCATACACGGAGCGCAGCTACGCCTATGTCAGCGATACGAGATTTTCAGCCAAGGTAGCGAACCTGATTAAAGGAACCGACCTGCTGTATCACGAGGCCACCTTCATGCAAAGCGACAAGGCTCTGGCACGGCAGACCGGACACAGCACCACCACCGACGCTGCAAAAGCGGCCGTGAAGGCAGAAGCCGGACGCCTGCTGATTGGCCATATATCCAACCGATACAAGAACCTTGAAGACGTTCTTGCGGAAACGCGCGAGATATTCGAAAACGTCTCTCTGGCAGAGGAGCTTCACACATATAAGATAGGCAACCGGTAATTCCGGCCAACAAATACGCAAAAAAAATCGACGCCTACAAGGTATCGATTTTCTCAGTAACTATACCATGACATTCCGGTTTTAACGTTACGTTTGCAGATTGCCCAATACGGCATGCGCAACTTGCAGAACACACATCTCCTCGCCACGCACCATACGTGTTACCTATATTAAAAACTACATGCTAATAGTCAGGTACTATCCGGCCATCACATTATGTCCCGTTAAATGTGCCGTAATGTAAAGTTATATAGGAACCCGATTGAACACTCTTTGCAAGGCGACAGCTAACGCTTCGCCACTGACTGCATCGGAAATTTATAAATAACAGTCCGCTCATCGAGTATTGCGACTCCGTATATAAACTCCCCGTCAATGCAGAAATCCCCTACCGGTATGGGCAACAGATATTTCACGACCTTGTTTCCGTTCCAATCGAAACACCGTATCTCGCAAGACATACATCCCTCACCGGCTACGCTCGCATAATCCCGGGAAGAATACGTGAAGCATATCAGGCTGTCCGACACTGCCATGTTCATCAATCCGGCAATGCTATTTTCATAATCAATCGCATATAACACACCCGGCCGGGGTTTGACTTTCAGCTGCGGGACATGCTCAAAATCGTTTACAGCCACGCGCGTTACCTCCGTATCCGAAACGCTGTACACTTCGAATATATCGGAAGTAAGGAAATGGTTTACAAAACGATTCGAAGTTCCGCACGATTTGACTTTCGACTGAAACACCGTACCTCGATAAATCTCGTCTATCTGTTCGCAATCAAACGGATATCCGCATTTGAAATCCGCAATTTCATTATTTTCGTCCAGAATCCCGATGCTGCCAGATGCAAAAACCCCGGATGCCGCCTTAATCCTGCCGACCGGCACTATATGTCTCGGTCTGAATCTCGATGTATAAGGAAAACTCTCCTTTCTGACCTCTACCTCGCGAGCCCCCGAGACAATATCTTCGACATTCACATAATTGAGTTCACAGGATGACATATCCGCGAAGACAAGCCACGGATACATCAGGCTGAATCCGGAACCGACAGATGTATATTCATTCGGCCCGCGTCCGCGGCGTCCGTATTTTCCCAGGACATGCCCGTCCCCGGCATCGACGAACGCAAACAAATAGGGAGACTCTTCGGAGAGTTTAAGCGCAATTACCCCGTTTGAAATCTCGATATCGGATACATTCAGCGATATGTCGGAAGCATCGTCCGAACAAACCTCGCTGCAATCCCTCACCTCGATTACAGCCGGGAAATCATCATATGCCATGCCTGCACTGCGGCATGAAACGGCCGAAACAACAATTACAATTATTAATAATAATTTTAACATTATTAAAATATATAACTACAATAATTCACCACCTATATCCGCGTCTAATTATATCCAAACTCGGATCTGTAGGATGCAAAGCCCAGCATTCATAATCAGGATCTTTAATACATTCATTAGCATCTGGTTGTTCTGCTTGTGTGAGCGCTTCAATATTCAGATTCCAAAGAGTGTTTTTAGTTGTTCGCACATTTGCGAACAACACTACGAAAATGGCACAAGCGCCCGCAAATAGCAAAGCACATGTTAAAATACATTGTTTCATAATCAATTTATTATTACATATGTATTACAAATATACAATATAAAAATACCATACGCAAGTATTCACGAAAAAAAATCTTATTAAGTATCAAAAAAAGCATATCAAATGTTCTCATTACTATAATAATACATAAATATAACATTTATGCAAGATACACATACGTTCATTCTGTAAAATGAGGAACACCATATTGCACAACCCGTTTTTTATACCTACCTTTACGTGATATTAATCTTACCTAAACCTCAGACTGATTTATGGACAGACGGGAATTTCTGAAAGTTTTCGCTGCATCGACAGCATTCACAATGCTCAGGCCCACAGACATGCTGGCCGGAGAAAAAATCGCAAGACCGCTCCGCATAGGTTTCATCGGCACGGGCAACCGCGGAATGAGCGTAATAACCGCGATGAGTCACAACAACAATATCGAAATATATGCGCTGGCTGACCTGTTCCGCGACCGTATAGACAAGGTATTGCCTCAGCTCAACAATCTGAACAAGGCAAAGGGCCTCTCGGAAATAAGCGAAGACAACATCTATGTCGGCGGCGACGCCTACAAGAAACTGCTCGACGATAAAAAGGTGGATGCCGTGGTAATATCCACTCCGGCATATGCGCATCCGATGATTTTCGAGGCCGCTGTCAAGGCCCGCAAACACGTCTATTGCGAGAAACCGTCGGCTCCCGACGTATGGGGAACAAGGCGCATGATGAAGGCCGCCCGCGGAGTGAAGAACCTCTCGCTCGTTCTCGGATTTCAGGTAAGATACGCCTCGGCATATGACGAGATGATTCGCAGAATACACAACGGCGACATAGGCGAGGTCTTAACCGCCCAGCTCTACTACAACAGCAGTGGCGGAGCGGGCAAACGCCCCTTGACCGAGGATGACGAATTCCGCATACGTCACCACTTCCAGTATCTGGACCTGTCGGGCGGAATACTCAACGACCAGGGAATACACATTCTCGACATCTGCAACTGCGTGCTCAAATCCACTCCGCAATATGCAATCGGTCTGGGAAACGACAAGGGCAAGCGCTACGAGTTCGGAGACACGCTGACCAATTACCATGTCGTGTACGGATATCCGAATGATGTCAACGTCTCCATCCAGTCCCTGCAAATCGGAAACAAGTTCGGCGACGTATGCGCCCGCTTTTTCGGCTCGAAAGGCATGGCCGAGGCCCACTATTCGGGCGGCGTGTTCATTACAGGTGAGAACAACTGGAACTCCGGTGCCAGCAATGCCCTCTCCGATGCCGATGCCAACAAGGGCCGCTCCTTTGTGGACAGCATCATAAACAAAAAATATATAAATCAGATAGAAGACGCCTGCAACTCGACGCTCACCGCCATGTTGGGACGCGAAGCCGTACTCAAAGGCCGCAAAATGACTTGGGACGAGATGTTGAAAGAGAACCAGCGCTACGGCAATCAACCAGACCTGAAACAATTTAAATAAACACATGCAATCATGAAAAAATTCAAATCTTTATTCTTAGGAATCCTCTGTCTTGCGACCGTTTCGGCGACATACGCGCAGGACGTAACGGTAGGTCTTCTCAGCGGCGGCATGGGTAATCCGGATGCAGCTCTCAAAAAACTGCACGACGCAGGTTTCAAGGCCTGCCAGATAGGATTCAACCCTTCGTGGGACCAGGCATTCGCCGACAATCTCAAAGAACTGATGCAGAAGCACGACGTAAAGGTAAGCGCCATGATTTACTGCACCCCCGGCGGACGCTGGAACTTCCTCGAAGGCCCGCAGACAATCGGTCTCGTACCGCCCATCAACCGTCTCAGGTATCTCGACACGTACAAGAAGGCCATAGACTTCTGCGCCATGGCCGATATACCGGCTTTCCACTCCCATTTCGGATTCATCCCCGAGGAGCCGACAAATGAACTCTATCCGGGCTTCATCGCAACGATGAGAGAGCTGGCGCAGTACGCCAAGGACAAGGGCATAATGATTTATTGCGAAACAGGACAGGAGACACCGACCACACTCATCCGTGCCATCAATGACATAGGCACCGGAAACGTATTCGTCAACTGCGACGTGGCCAACCTCATACTGTACGGCAAAGCCAATCCGGTAGACGCTGTGCGTCAGTTCGGTCCGCTGCTCAAAGAGCTTCACGCCAAGGACGGCAAGTATCCGACCAACCCCTACTATCTGGGCCGCGAGACCAAGATTCCGGAGGGAGACGTAGACTTCCCGGGTGTCGTAAAGGCTCTCAAAGACATAGGATTCAAAGGCGTGATGACAATAGAGTGCGAACTGGGAGGCGACAATAACGATTACGTTCTGGCCACCAAAAAGTATCTCGAAAAACTCATCAAGGATACCTACAAGAAAAAATAAACCGATGCGCATACGCGAATACAGACAAGCGGACAGCGCGGTCAAAGCCCATCTTACACAGATATGGCGTGACTCGGTTACCGCGACGCATACCTTCCTGACAGCGGATGATATTGAATCGATAGCCATTCAGATTCCGGAACTGCTGTCAGACATGCCTTGTCTGGCATTGGCAGAGGACGAAAACGGCTCAATCGCCGGTTTTGCCGGAATACGCGGAAACAAACTCGAAATGCTGTTCCTTCACCCGCTTTATCGCGGAGCCGGTATCGGGAAACTTCTCGTCAAGCATGCAATGCAGCACCATAAGGTGAATTACGTATGTGTAAACGAGCAGAATACCGATGCGGCAGGCTTTTACCGACATATGGGATTTCATGTTTTCCGCCGTGACGAATCGGATGAACAAGGCCGTCATTTTCCCATTCTGCACATGAAGCTGTGATATGTATTCACGTATGTAATATCATAAAACAAGGCCGCGTCTATAACGCGGCCTTGTTTTTAATGTACCGTCTATTCTTTGAAACGGACATATATCTGCGTATCTTTGTTTCCAGAAGAAAACAATTCATGGAGACGCTCCGTACATTACTCAAAGAACGCTTCGAGAAAGGGATGAATATCTCTGTCGGACGCAAAATCATCGACGAGAACCTGTGGGAACAAGCCTGCATGCTGGTTGCGGACGATGACAGGCAGATAGCATTTAGGGCAGCCTGGGCACTCCAATGGGCAATAGAGCATGATAAAGACAGGCTCACGCTTCTCTTTCAGCATATTCTGTCCACATTTCTTGCTTCCGACAACGGCAGCGTACTGAGGATATATGCCAAACTGCTTAACGATGCTATGCCGCGGGCACAGCTCGACGACGCATCGGCACACCGCGTTGCCGAAAAAGCATTCGACCTGCTGCTTGACAAAAATGTAAAGGTCGCTGTAAAAGTATGGCTGATGGAGATACTTGCCTCGCTAACCGACAGAATAGACTACGTGGCCGAAAACCTTGCAGAATGCGTACTTGCACTCTCCCAGGCTCCCGATTGCACCCCGGCTATGACATCGCACTCGCGCCGCATCCTCAGAAGGATAAGAAAATAGCCGACCGCTCGCATATGGCATGCCTTATAGTTGCAGACTGCCGACCTCAAAACAACATGTAATCCCCGCCAGAGTATAATAGGAAAAACACTCACGGGACCGAAATTCGGTCCCGTGAGTGTTTTGATTACTGCGGCATGTTCTTGCCATGACAGTTTTTATATTTCTTACCGCTTCCGCAGGGGCACGGTTCATTGCGCCCGACTTTCTTCTCCACCCTGACAGGCGCCGGTTTGCCTTTGTCGGCAGCACCGGCCTGAGCCGCAGCCTGCATACGGGAGGCGTGGAGCTTGTTCACATCCACCTTGGCACGCTCCTTCTGCTGCTGCATCTCGGAAGGCTGCTGGCCCTCTCCGCGAACCGGAATATAGCCCTTGTTGAGAATGGAAAGCACCTCGCGGTTAATCTTGCCGAGCATCTTGCTGAACAGATTGAAGGACTCGAACTTGTATATTACCAGCGGGTCTTTCTGCTCGTATGCAGCATTCTGAACGCTCTGGCGCAAATCGTCCATCTCGCGCAGATGCTCCCGCCAGTTATCATCGATTGTCGTAAGCATCACTATCTTGCTGAACTGTCTGTATATCTCCATACAGCCGCTTTCGTAACACTTCTTCAAATCCACCGAGACATTGTATCCCAGCACGCCGTTAGTCACCGGAATACGTATATTCTCGTACATCGACCCCTGCTCCTCGTATACCTTATTTATTATAGGAGCCGCAACGGATGCGGTAGCCTGGGCACGACGCTCGTAAGTGGCCTTTATATCCGCCACGACCAAATCGACCAGAGCCTCATGTTTGGACGACGAGAAAGTCTGCTCCGAGAAAGTAGGATGAACGGCTATCTGACGAATCAGTTCGAAACTGAAATCCTCGAAACCGCTATCCGCATACGAAGTCACGAAATCCTCGGCGAAATCGAACATTATATCGTTCAGGTCTATGTCGATACGTTCTCCGTAGAGAGCATGGCGGCGACGCTTGTAGATAACCTCTCGCTGGGAGTTCATGACGTCGTCATATTCGAGCAGACGCTTACGGATGCCGAAGTTGTTCTCCTCGACCTTCTTCTGCGCACGCTCTATGGCCCGCGACATCATTCCGGCCTGAATCGTCTCGCCCTCCTCAATACCCATACGGTCCATCATTCCGGCGATGCGCTCCGAGCCGAAAAGACGCATCAGGTCGTCTTCAAGCGATACGTAGAACTGCGAAGAACCCGGGTCGCCCTGTCGTCCGGCACGACCGCGAAGCTGACGGTCCACACGACGCGACTCATGACGCTCGGTTCCTATGATGGCCAGACCGCCGGCCGCCTTGACCTCCTCCGAAAGTTTGATGTCGGTACCTCGGCCGGCCATGTTAGTGGCTATCGTAACCTGTCCGGCACGTCCCGCCTCGGCCACAATCTGCGCCTCGCGCTGATGCTGCTTGGCATTGAGCACGTTATGCGGTATTCCGCGGAGCCTGAGCATTCGACTGAGCAAATCCGAAATCTCCACGGAGGTGGTACCGACAAGAACAGGACGTCCCTGTGCCACCAGCTGCGTGATTTCGTCTATGACGGCATTGTATTTCTCGCGCTTGGTCTTGTAAATCAAATCATCGCGGTCATCCCTTATGATAGGCTTGTTGGTGGGGATGACAACGACATCCAGTTTGTATATATCCCAGAACTCGCCGGCCTCTGTCTCCGCCGTACCGGTCATACCGGCACGCTTGTGATACATTCTGAAATAGTTTTGCAGCGTGATTGTTGCGAAAGTCTGTGTGGCGGCCTCGACCTTCACGTTCTCCTTGGCCTCGATAGCCTGATGAAGTCCGTCCGAGTATCGGCGTCCTTCGAGAATACGGCCGGTCTGCTCGTCGACGATCTTCACCTTGTTGTCCATAACGACGTACTCCACGTCCTTCTCGAACATGCTGTAAGCTTTGAGAAGCTGGTTGACGGTATGCACACGCTCCGACTTGACTGCGTAGTCGTTTATCAGGGCATCCTTCTTCTCGGCTTTCTGCTGGGCATCCATCTCGCTCTTCTCTATCTCGGCAATCTCGGAGCCTATATCTGGTAAAACGAAGAATCCGTCCTCATTGAAGTTGCGCGACAGAGTCTCATGACCCTTGTCGGTAAGCTCCACCGAATTGAGTTTCTCATCTATAACGAAATACAGGTCATCGACAATCTCCGGCATGCGTCGGTTATTGTCCTGCATGTATATCTTCTCAGTCTTCTGCATCAGCGTTTTTACGCCCGTCTCACTGAGGAACTTTATGAGCGGCTTATATTTCGGCAGACCCTTGTAGGCACGATAGAGCAATATTCCGCCCTCGTCGTTCTTGCCTTCCGAAATCAGTTTGCGCGCCTCGCTGACAAGCTGCGTCACCAGCATTCGTTGCAGGCCGTGAAGTCTCTCCACGGCACCCTTGTACTGCTCGAACATCTGGTCATCGCCCTTGGGAACCGGACCGGAAATAATCAACGGCGTACGGGCGTCGTCGATCAGCACCGAGTCCACCTCGTCGACTATGGCGTAATGATGCTTGCGTTGCACCAAATCCTTGCTGGATATCGACATGTTGTCGCGCAGATAGTCGAAACCGTATTCATTATTCGTTCCGAAAGTGATGTCGGCCATATACGCCGCACGGCGCGCCTCCGAGTTCGGCTGATGCAAATCGATGCAGTCCACAGACAGTCCGTGGAACTCATACATCGGGCCCATCCACTCCGAGTCTCGCTTGGCAAGATAGTCGTTGACCGTCACCACATGAACGCCCTTGCCTGCCAGCGCGTTAAGGAACACGGGAAGCGTCGCCACGAGTGTCTTGCCCTCGCCGGTCGCCATCTCCGCAATCTTGCCCTTGTGAAGCACCACGCC
>CAYXGF010000059.1:0-9967 GCA_964464465.1 uncultured Alistipes sp.
GAGGCAGGCATCCATTATGGTCAGGTCCTGATACGGAAGAGCGACGTTTATTACGATGTCCGGTTTGAACGAACGGAACAAATCGCATATCTCGAACACATTGTCAGCATCCACCTGCGCGGTCTGTATCCTTCCGCCGCCTATTGCCGCTGCTATCTGGTCGCATTTGGATTTGGTACGGCTCGCCAGCATTATGTCGGTGAAAACCGGATTGGCTGCGACCTTGTGCGCAACCACTGTGCCGACGCCTCCGGCACCTATTATGACTACTCTGCACATTTTTTCTGAAAGGTTTTTTATTAAAATTCCATACAAAAATATCATTTTGTTTTGGTAATACAAAAAAATCCCTTACATTTGCATCGCAATTCGGATGATTTAGTAGCTCAGTAGGTAGAGCACATCCCTTTTAAGGATGGGGTCCTGGGTTCGAGCCCCAGCTAGATCACGTAAGAATCACGATTCCAATAGAGGGTCGTGATTCTTTTTTAGGTAGCTATTACAACTTTACAGTACGGCATATTTAGGGTTCATAATGATGAGGCGGGTCTCCGGTCCGCGCGCTTACGCATGAGTTCATAACTATATGATTGTATATAATTCTCCTTTTTTATTCGTAAGTATTTTGTCATATATATAAAACTCCGCGCCAAATTGTCCTACGGCGGCAGTGCGGTGTGGTACTTCTGAAAAATTAACTATTGTGGTATAGTCAGGATTTGACCTTCCGGGCTATCTGCGGGTTGCGTTCGAACAGGAATCCGAGCATGTATTTAATCAGTTCCCCCGTCATGGAATGTCCGTATATCCGTTCGTAGCGCCAGCGGTTGCCTATGATGTTGCGCACCATTGCCATGCGCTGACGCCATTTGCCGAGACCTGTCGAGAACAGTTTAATCTGGTCCGAGAATATGTCTTCGAGTATTATGTCAGCGTATTCGCTTTCTGCTGCGACTTCCGGATTTGTGATACTCAGTCCGAGATATTTCACGCAAATCGCTGTCATGGCATCTGTGAATACTTTCAAATCGTTTGTTTCGAGAAGCCTGTTTACCTGCGGCCAGTTGATTGCGTCCTGCATGGCGCTGAGAAAACAGTGCCAGTCGATTATGTGCCTTAGGTTTATTCCTTCGCTCAGGAAGTGGAACAGTGCATGGCGCGCGAGAAATACGGCATTGAAATCGGCCGGGGGAATAAGCAGGTGCGTGTCGGCAATCGTATCCGGTTCGGATTTGCAGAGCATCGATTCGAGATGCTTTTCAAGTGATTTTGCCTTGCGGCTACCGCGGATAGATATGCAGAACTTATGATTCTCTATCAGTGTTCCTCGGTAAATTATATGTGAGTGTTTGTAGAAGTCGTAATCCACTTTCGCACCCATGCTTTCGGCCACTGAGTTGCCTTTGTCAAAATCATCGCCGAGAAAACAATCGATGTCGCCGCATTCCCGTTTGCTGGGAGCTGGATAATACTGGCTGACCGCAAGACCTTTGAGCACGAAAATGCGTATGCCGTTTTCATGATACGCGTCAGCTAACAGTCTGGCTGTATCGAGTTGTCGGAAATACCTGTTTTCGATTTTTTCAGCGCTTAAAGCCCAGCTGATGTGCAGCGGCTTGGGCGGACGCGACTGCGCCGGCAATGATTTTACTATGTCGTAACATAGAGCCAGCACACCTTGTGCTGCGGCTGTTTTATAGACATCTCGCCACCACTCTTCACTTGCATTTTCGGGTACGGTCTGAATATCGAACGGCTCGCCGCTCAATATGCTGCGTACCATTTGAAGAATGACCGTGTCTTTTTCCGTCATGCGAAGAGTTTTTCCGAAAATGATTGGATTAAGCCGTCTTTACTGCCTCTTGTTTCTGTTCTGCTGCGTCGAGATGTTCGTAAATTGAATTTTTGGATTTGAATTCCGGAACGATGCGTTTCATCAGTCGGACGGTATCCTCTACGCGGACTTCGGTTGCGAGTTGTTGCAGCAAATCGAAGTTCCGGCATACCGACTCGTAATCGTATTCGCGCACTTTGGCGATACGGATTTTTTCGTGTGATGTCGGGATTGTGTTCTCCTCGTTGCTGAGCACCTCTTCATACAGTTTTTCGCCCGGACGCAGTCCGCTGTACTCGATTTTTATATCCTCGTCAGGTTTGTATCCGGCCAGAGATATCATTCTGCGTGCGAGGTCCACTATCTTTACGGCTTCGCCCATATCGAAAACGCAGATTTTGTTCTCTGTGTTCATCACAACGGCTTCCATTACCAGACGGCATGCCTCCGGAATAGTCATGAAGAATCTGACAATGTCGGGATGCGTTACGGTCACCGGGCCTCCGTTCTCTATCTGGGCGCGGAACAGCGGTATGACCGAACCGTTGCTGCCGAGTACATTGCCGAATCTTGTGGTCACGAACTGCGTGCGGCCTTTGACTATGCCTTTGCGTATGGCTATGCCGAGACTCTGTACGTATATCTCTGCCAGCCTTTTCGAGGCTCCCATTACGTTTGTCGGGTTGACGGCTTTGTCTGTCGACACCATAACCATCTTCTCGATACCGTTTTCCACGCACAAATCGGCCAGGTTTCTGGTGCCTATATCGTTTACCAAGACTGCTTCGCAGGGATTCTCCTCCATGAGAGGCACGTGTTTGTATGCTGCGGCGTGGAAAACCACATGCGGCTTGAATTTGTCGAACGCAGCTCTCAGACGCTGTTTGCTGCGGACGTCGCCTATGAATGCTGCGAAGTCGAGTTCAGGGTATTTGCTTCCGAGTTCCAGGCGGATGTTGTGCATCGGAGTCTCCGCATTGTCGAACAGAATCAGTTTGTCGATTCCGAATGTGGCGAGCTGGCGGCAGAGTTCGCTGCCTATGCTGCCGGCAGCTCCTGTCACCATTATCGTCTTGCCTTTGAACGAGCTGATTATCTCGTTGAGCGATATCTGTATCTCGTCGCGGCCCAGCAGGTCCTCGATGCGTATCTGTCGTATGCCAGCCTTATAGAGCCGGCCTCCGTTCACTTCGTCGACCGGCGGGGTTATGAGTATTTTTTTGCCGAGGGTTTCGCAATACCGCACGAGTCGCTCTTTTTCCTCTCTTGCAGTATCGTATGAGGTGAACAGCACTCCGTCGATGTCGTATTTCGATGTCAGGTTTCTGAAATCCTCTTCGTTGTTGAAGTAATATACGCGTAATCCGGACAGCATGTAGGATTTGTATTTTTCACCGAAGTTCAGGTATCCTGCGACTTTGTAGTGCGGGCTGTTGTGCAGCCGTGCTCTCATGGCGACGCTTTTGTCGCCTACGCCGTAGACGAGAATGCGGAGATGCTTGTTGTTTATTCTCGAAAGAATCGCTTCGTAGCAGAGTATCATGGCTATTCTGATGCCTACCAGACACAGTGACGTGAAAGTCGAATCGAACAGCAGGCCGATGAGCAACTGTTTGTCCGAGAGCAGTGAGAGCGATTTCGCGGCGACGTACAAAAGAATGTTCTTCACCAGAACGGAGGCGAAAATCACCCATGTATCCTTGATCGTGGAGTGGCGTATGACATTGCGGTATGTATGCAGCAGTGTGAAACTGAGGATGCTGGCAACGCACGAGAGCGCGCATATCGTGAGTATCGTTCCGAACTGTATGGTCGGCAGAGAGAAGTGGCGGGCTATCATGCATGCTATTGCGCTGCACAACACGGACACTATGGTATCTATACAGAGAATCGCCCAATAACTCATGTAGCGGCGGCTGAAAAATTGACTTATGCGTTCGTACATAGTAATCCGATTATAAGTTGAATGTTAAAATGACGTGAAAATTCACTGCAAATATATGGATTATTTATGAATATTCGCAACTGTTTTGCATTCTGAATCATCCATTTATTATGTTGTATCGTAAGTGCATGAAAATCAATAATTATATTTTTAAGGTATTGGATGAGTGTATTATAATAATATTTATTATCGCAGATGCCCGGTTTCGTCACTGTGTGCGACGGTTGTGCTTTTTGCAATATTTCTGCCAGCGATGGATTTCCATGCGGCCCATATGTACCATACCACGAATGGTATCATGACGGAGACTATGCTCATTGCCGACAGGGTGTACAGGCTCGAAGAGCTGTTGTAGATGTTCAGCGAACTTTGCATGGAACTAAGCGACGGGTAGTAGCACGTGTCGTTCCATCCGGCCGTCAGCATCAGGCATAAAACTGTCACGACGGTGCCGGACCCGCTCCACCATACGGCGGAGGCGGCTTGTCGTCGCCATCCAGTATATATTCCGGCAAGTATTGCCGCTGTGCCGAGAAGCATCGGGACGGATATGTACGGCATTTGCAATAAATTATGCAGATATTTGTACTTCTCCGGAGAGACGATGCCTGTCGCGGGGGCGACGGCGTAACCGTCCGACAGCAGGATGCTGATGAAAAATGTGAGGAACATTATCAGAAACGGTGCCGCCGCGTATCCTATGCGGGCCGCACAGCGCGATTTTATCTGCGGGTCGTCGATGTCGTTTAAGAAATATTGCAGCGCCAGTATGCGTGTCAGCAGCAATACCGCAAGGCCCAGAGCCGTGTTGCGGTAGTCCGTCAGGGCTTCCAGACCATACCAGCGGTTGTCCCACTGCGATATCGCGTTGTTGCCGTGCATGTCGGTGAGGTTGTTCAAATCTACTGTGAAATGACCTCCCGTAAAGAACGTCCCTATTGCTGTCCCGAGCAGGAACGGACCGAAGAATCCGTTGATTACAAGGAATATTTCATATGTTCTGTCTCCCAGCAGATTGTTTTGCCTGCGGCTCAGTCCGTAGCCTGCGGCTTGAAGTACGAATACGAAGAGTATTGCCATCCAGACGTAGAAGGCTCCGCCGAAACTCGTGCAGTAAAACAGCGGGAATGATGCGAAAAATGCACCTCCGAATGTTACGAGCGTGGTGAAGGTGAGTTCCCATTTGCTGCCGAGCGATTCCAAGATTGCGTCTCTCTGTTTCGGTGTGCGGCCTATCGTATACAGGAGGCTCTGGCCTCCCTGTACGAACATCATCAGAGTGAGAAGTGCGCAGAGCAGCGAGATTATCAGCCACCAATAGTGTTGCAATATTGTATACGTAAGGTTCATGTCTCTCTTTCGGGGCCGGCTTTGATTTGTCCGGTCATTATCTTTATTTCGGCAGCCAGCAGCGTGGTGAACAGTATGAGGAATAAGAAGAATGTCACCATAATCGAGTCTGACGGGATTCGTGATGCGGAGACCGAGGTAGGCAGCAGGTTCTGTATCGTCCAAGGCTGGCGTCCCAATTCGGCCACGACCCATCCGGCCTGTGAGGCGATATAGGTGACAGGGATTGAGAGTATCAGAAGACGCAGCAGCCGTCTCTTGTCGGCCAGCCGGTTCCTTCTGTTGAGATACCATACGGCTGACAGCAGGATAATCAGGAATATGCCCCAGCCTACCATTATCCTGAACGAGTAAAACAGTATGGGGACGTGCGGAATCAAATCGCGCGGCGAGTCGAGAAATCCGTATCCGAAATATGCGAAGTAGTTCGCAAGGAAGTCCTTTCCCTGCGGCGTCTGTGGATTGAATTTCTGCAATATCTCGTTTTCGGCCTCTGTGTCTGCGTCCGATTTCGCACGACGGAACCTCGCCAGCTCTTCTATGGCTATGCGTCCGCGTCTGATTTTTTCGTCTGCTGACATGATTCCGTAGCGCCTGTTGCCGTCTATCAGGTCGTTGATGCCTGCGATATAACTTTCGGAATCGCTGAAACTCATTATCGAGAGCAGCTTAGGAATGCTGATTCTGAAATAGAAGGCATCGGCATCCGGCGACTCCGGAACTTCTGGACGCAGTATTCCTATCACTGTAAGCGGCGCTCCCTGCTTTCCGTCGTACAGGGCTTCGACGGCGGCGAGTTTCATCGGCTGCACGTCTGCTATTACGGCGGCGGAACGGTGTCCTGTGACAGCCGTGAGCAGTGCGGAAATCACACCGAATGCTGCGGCTATCCCTATGCTGCGGGCGGCCATCTCATGTTCTCGCCGTTTAAGCAGGAACCAGGCGCTCGTGCCGATGACGAATACGGCCGACAGTGTGTATGCCGATGTTACCGTGTGGAGGAATTTGTTTATGGCTACGGGGGACAGCAGAACCTCCCAGAACGAACTCATCTCGCTTCGGGCTGTCTGCGGGTTGAATGTCATGCCCACCGGATACTGCATCCAGGCGTTTGCGACGAGTATCCAGAGCGCGGACAGCGAGGCGCCGGCCGCCGTGAGCCATGTGGCCGTCAGGTGAAATCCTTTTTTGACTTTGTCCCATCCGAAGAACATCACTGCGATGAACGTGCTTTCGAGAAAGAACGCCATGATTCCTTCGATTGCCAGCGGAGCGCCGAAAATGTCGCCTACGAAGTGCGAGTATGACGACCAGTTGGTGCCGAATTCGAATTCGAGTATGATGCCGGTTGCTACGCCGATGGCGAAGTTGACTCCGAAAAGACGCATCCAGAATCTGGTGGTGCGTTTCCAGAATTCATCGCCCGTCCGGTAGTATATGGTCTCCATTACGGCGCACAGAAATGACAGTCCGAGTGTGAGCGGCACGAACAGCCAGTGGTACATTGCCGTCAGCGCGAACTGCGCGCGCGACCAGTCGACCGTATGCATGATTTGTCCGTACATGGCGTTCACGGTTTGGAAGTCAGTTGTTCCAGGACGCGGTCGGCCTTTTGTTGCGCCGTGCGGCCTGTTTCCGTGCGGTCTGTGAAAAACAGCGGTTTAAGAACTGCGAACATGACAAGCAGCTTGATGAGTATGATTCTCCACAGCAGTTTGCCGACGGTCATGTTTCTGAATCCTTCCGCATAGAAGTTCCATGCGCGGATGATACGTGAGGTGATTCCGGGACAGGTCATATGAGTATGTGTGATGCGGTGTTCGTGGCCGGTTGTATGCAATGAAAAAAATGTGCCGCGATGTGCAGGACGGGACCGCGAATGGAAAAAAATGAATGCTTATGTCAGAAATTGCCGGTCAAATTTTAATTTTTCGTTAAAATATGGCTATCTTGTGCCCAATTTGTAATGTTTGTTTCTGTATGGGACTTTTTTCATTTACTCAGGAGTTGGCTATCGATTTGGGAACTGCCAATACCTTGATAATACACAATAATAAAGTAGTTGTAGACGAACCCTCCGTTGTGGCGATAAACCGCAAGACCAATGCCCTCATGGCTGTCGGGCAGCGGGCGAACCTGATGCGCGAGAGGGAGAATCCGGATATAGTGACGATTCGTCCGCTTAAAGATGGCGTGATAGCCGATTTCACGGCTACGGAGCTGATGCTCCGCGGCATGATTAACAAGGCCGCGGTGAAAGGCGCCCTGTTCAGTCCGTCGCTGAAAATAGTGGTCTGCATCCCGTCTGGCTCCACTCCCGTGGAGATAAAGGCCGTCAGGGATTCGGCCGAACACTCCGGCGGACGTGATGTCTACATGATTTACGAGCCTATGGCTGCGGCTTTGGGTGCCGGTTTGGATATAGAATCACCGGAAGGCAACATAATAATAGATATAGGCGGCGGAACATCCGAGGTGGCCTGTATCTCGCTCGGCGGCATAGTGTGCAGCGAGAGTATAAACATTGCCGGCGACGTATTTACGGATGATATTTCGAACTACATCCGTCAGCAGCATAACATCCGTATAAGCAGCATTACGGCCGAGAATATAAAAATCGCGGTCGGCGCCGCGGTGGAGGACCTGGACGAGGAACCGGAACCGTTCGAACTCATCGGCGCCAATATCCTTACCGCGAAACCCAAACGCATAATGCTGACGCATCGCGAAATAGCCTATGCGATGGAGCGTTCGCTCTCCAAACTCGATTCGGCCGTCATGAAGGTTCTCGAAACCACTCCGCCGGAACTTTACAGCGATGTGGTGAAGAACGGAATATATCTTGCCGGCGGCGGAGCGCTTATCCGCGGTCTGGACAAACGTCTTGAAGCCAAGACCGGAATAAGATTCAATATTGCCGAGGACCCGTTGCGTGCTATCGCCCGCGGTTCGAATATCGCATTGAAGAATACGGACAAGTTCTCGTTCCTGATGCGATAGTCGTGCGGCTGCGCGAGAGGCGTGTCTGCCGGCTGAAAGCTCAGTGGTTGCGCGAGATGGTGCGGTTGTTGTTAAGGATGGTATCCTGGCACTTTGCGCTTGCTGCGGGCCTTTGCGGTCCGAGGTGCGTGATGGCGGGATTGGCTGTGTAATGTGATATAGGCTGCCGGATAGTGTTTCCTGATAATATGAGATGTGAAGCGGTGAAGATTCTTTATGTGATACTCGGTTCGGTTGCGCTTGCGTTGGGGGTGATAGGCATGTTTCTGCCTCTTTTGCCCACCACCCCGTTTCTGCTGCTTGCGGCTGCGCTATATTTCCGCGGGTCGCCCGAGCTTTACGACTGGCTGATTTCACAGAAGCATCTGGGCCCGTATATCAGGAATTTCAGGGAGCACAGGGCGATACCTCTGAGGGCGAAAATAATATCCGTCATCCTGCTGTGGACGACTCTGCTCTATTGTATTATATGTGTCACGGATGCGCTGTGGCTGCGCATTCTGCTCGCCTGCGTGCTTGTGGGTGTGACTGTACACATACTGTCGTTCAAGACTCTGAGAGCTTAGTGCGCGGTCGTCAGCGTATGAAGTTCGTGCGGGCTGCGGTCTCTGTCTCCGGTTCCGGTATTTCGTGCCCTGCGGCTTTGAGTTTGAGAAGCCATGCCATGTTCCTTGCCAGATTGCGCATTGTCTGCAATCCTTCCTCGTCGTCCGCCGCTTCGAGCGGTTTTGCTCCGTGGACCGAGTTCCAGTATGTCGAGCCGGGCATAATCAGCTGTCCAAGATGCAGAAAATAGTTCAGCGAGGAGAATGTGGCCGATGCACCGCCGCGTCTTGCGGCAACCACTCCTGCGCCGATTTTGCCTCTGAACAGCGCACCGTTGGCCGATGCCACGTAGAACAGGCGGTCACAGAAACACTTCATCGTGCCGGCTATGTTGGCGTAATATACAGGAGAGCCGAGTACCATTCCGTCTGCCTGTTTCAGTATGGGTATGAGTCTGTTGACGGCGTCGTCGGTGATGCATCTCTCGTTCTTGTTCCGTGCACATGCCCCGCAGCCGATGCAGCCGCGAATGATGTCGTTCCCGATATGGATTATTTCCATTTCGATGCCCTCTTTTTCGAGTGTATCGGCTATCGTTTTCAGTGCAAGGTATGTGTTGCCATTCTTGTGCGGACTTCCGTTGATTCCTATGATTTTCATGATATGCGAGTTTTGTGATGTTATTTTGCGCGAATATAGTTTATTTTTCCGTATTGTCATTCTCCGGCTGTCGTATAAAATTATGCCGGTATGTGCATGACATTCGAATTTGATGCAGGCCGGGATGAAATGTACGACCGATTTGACGGGTGATGCAACGTTAATTTATTGTAAATAATTGAGCTGGCGTGAGGCTTTCGTGGATATGTATGCGAGGTTTTTTCATAACGTTTTGTTATTTTTGCCAAATGTTTCCCTTTGCGGAGGCATGTGCTGTAAACGATTGGACTTATGAAAAAACTGAGAAGCGCTCTTTCGACCGAAGGACGGAAGATGGCTGGCGCCAGAGCATTGTGGCGGGCCAACGGAATGAAACGTGAGCAGATGGGAAAACCCATCATAGCGGTGGTGAACTCTTTCACACAGTTCGTACCCGGACATACCCACTTGCATGAAATCGGTCAGAAGGTCAAGACCTGGATAGAGGAGCAGGGATGTTTCGCTGCCGAATTCAATACTATCGCCATAGACGACGGTATCGCCATGGGGCACGAAGGCATGCTGTACTCGCTGCCGTCGCGTGAAATCATTGCCGACAGCACAGAATACATGTGCAATGCGCACCGTGTGGA
>CAYXGF010000060.1:0-9725 GCA_964464465.1 uncultured Alistipes sp.
GCGTATCATCTCCATGTATTGCGGGACGGTCACCGATTCGGCCGTTTCGAAATCCATGTCGTACTGCTGGCCCTCGCACACCTCTATTGCCATGAGGTTGAAGTGTTCCAGCACGCGGGGCAGGTATTCCGCCGGGGCCTCGGAGAGCAGCCGGTAGGCGTAAATCATCATCGCGTCTCCGGACAGAATCGCCGTGTTTGCGTTCCACTTGCGGTGTACGGTCTGCCGACCGCGCCTGAGAGGAGCGTTGTCCATTATGTCGTCGTGCAGGAGCGTGAAGTTGTGGAATACCTCCACCGCCGCCGCACATGGCAGTGCATGCGCGATGCTGTCCGTGTATATTCCGCAGCACAGCAGCACGAACATCGGCCGCAGCCGTTTGCCGCCGGCTTCAAGAGAGTATTCTATCGGGAGGTAAAGTCCCTGCGGCGGCCGGTCGAATGCTATCGAGCCGATGTAGCTTTCAGCCTGCGAGTATAATTGTTCTGCCGTAATCATTGAAAAAGCATATTTACGACAAAGGTAATCTCTTTTGGGCGTATTTTTTTGATAAACGGAAAAAATGTGATACTTTTGGCTCTGGAAACTTCACTAATACAACTATGAAAAGACTCGCAATAGGTATCGATATAGGCGGAATAAACACTGCATTCGGTCTTATCGACGAAAACGGAGACATGTACGGCGAATCCGTAATCTCTACCAAAAAATTCCCTTATTACGATTTGTATCCGGCATATATCAATGAGTTGTGCGAGGGTATAAAACTGTTGTTGCGCGGTATAGATTTCGAGTACGAACTCGTTGGTATCGGTATCGGTGCGCCGCTTGCCGACCACTATAAAGGTATTCTTGACAACCCGTCGAACCTGTTCAAATGGCGTGACGGCGAGGATTCCTCGCAGCAGCGTATACTTCGCATTGTCGACGATGTGAAGAAACAGTTCGGCAATCTGCCAGTCTATCTGACCAACGACGCCAATGCCGCCGCAATAGGCGAGATGGTGTACGGCGGAGCCAAAGGCATGAAGGATTTTATCGTGGTGACGCTCGGAACGGGCCTCGGCGGAGGTGTCGTATCCAACGGCGAGCTTGTATACGGTCACGACAGTTTCGCCGGCGAGCTCGGACATGTGACCGTTGACAAGAACGGCCGTTTGTGCGGCTGCGGCCGTCGCGGCTGTCTGGAAACTTACGTTTCGGCTACCGGTATCCGTCGCACGGTTTCCATCCTGCTCGGTGAGCGCAACGACCCCAGCGAACTGCGCGACATTCCGTTCAACCAGCTCGATTCACTCATGATTACACAGGCTGCCGAACGCGGCGACGCCATAGCTCTTGCGGCTTACGAATACACAGGCAAGATTCTCGGCGAGGCGCTTGCCGATTTCGTGACGTTCGCTTCGCCTCAGGCGATATTCCTTTTCGGCGGACTCTCGCGTGCCGGGAAATATATCTTCGAACCGACGAAGAAATATATGGAGGAGTCCATGCTCTTCATTTACAGCAACAAGGTGCAGCTCCTGCCGTCGAGCATAGACGGCAAGAACGCCGCTATCCTCGGAGCCTCGGCTCTGGTTTGGCACAGCATCGGCAAGTAGAGTAGAATTATCTAAGGCTTGATAAGTCCGGCAAACTGCGGTTTGCCGGACTTATTTTTTTGATGGACAGGAAATGCTGGTCGGAGACTGCGAAGGTTCGGCGATAGCGGGCCTTCGCGGGGCGAGGCTGCGGCCCGAGTGCTCCGCCGGAGAGCATATCTGTTTCGTCCATTGACATTTCGCGGGACCCCAGCCGGCACTTAGAGACAGTCCGGTTTATTTTTAGTGAAATATTTATTCAGATAGTTTGACTAATGGGCACTTTATATTAAATCTGCACTTGCGCGCGTAAGTGCGCGGACATATTTATTGAAGAAGCGTTTTGCTTATCTTGCGAATGAAAACCTAAGAATCTTTCAACGTATGCAAGAGATAACAGAACGGTTCTCACGCTTTTGCGTGGGCCGTATTCTCACATCTCGCATACAAGGTTTTCTTAGGGCCGTCATTCGGAGATGTGGTGATTTCAGTCCACGCTTCTTTTTTTGATTATCGGTCGACAGGACTGTAAGACCGGCCCAAAATCGTAACGATTATGAAAAACAAACGACAACTGATTCTGATTGTGCTGCTTTTTGCAGCTTTTACATGCCGTGCGCAGCAGAAGGTAGGAGAGTTTTATAACTCTTGTTTCAAAAAGAATTTCTACATTGAAAGTGCGGAAAAAGATGGCAAACTTCAAAAAATATACATTGAAGTTGAGGCAAAGAGAGCGAAAGATGCCTCTATTGTTGTATCGGCGGAAAATATCGAATCTTTTAAACACTCTCTCTGCTTGGTCAGAGACAAGTATGTCGAATGGCGTAAAGTTGCCGTAGAGAACAATGTAACAGATGTGAGCAAGAATTTTTCGGTTGTATTTCCGAGAGTATCGGTTGCATGGTTGGGCTCCAAGTGGCGGTTCGCTTTCAACCAGACTGTCAATATGATATTTGGAATACTGAGTGATGGAAGTATTGTGGCAACGTGGGCGCCCGAGGTTACTGCCTCAGACAATGAGTATATAGATGAAAGTATATATTTCGTATTTGCGGATGCCTCGGATTTCGATAATCTGATTCAGTGGCTGGACCAAGACAAAATTATGGAAGCGCTGATGAAAACGAAGAAGAATGAGGATTTATTCAATTAGCTTTGTATTTGTAACGGTCATGGTTTAGGTTGTCTGCGGTACGCAGCCTGCGGAGTACGCTTTTCAGTGGGCCTCCGCTGCCGGGAAGCTGCGGCCCGCGCGACACTTCGTATTGCCATTACACGCTGGCGTCGGGAGTTTCTGCACTAAATATGTTTCAGATAAAATCCGGCGTTCCGATATTGCGGAACGCCGGATTTTTATAATAACGTGCAATCGGATTGCGCTTTAATAAGGACCGGTGTTTATGTTACCGTTCGAATCCGACGGTTTGGGCCAGCACTGCGGCAAAACGCCGGGTGTCGAGTCCGAGTGCGGAGAGTGCTTCCTCGGCAGGGAAGCTCGCCCGTGTTACGGAGGCCATGCCGCAGGCGGCGCAGTAGAGGTTGACGTTCTGCGCGTAGCCGGCGGCATCCATGCTCGCCAGCACGAATTTCTTGTCCGCAGGCATGTCATAGTCTTGGAAAACATCCATGTCGGCGACATAGAGCAGATTGAGCGGCGCGCTGAAAACGAAGTCCTGCAATCCGGTGACCGTGCGGCTGTCGCCCGAAAGTACGGGATACAGCGCAAGGGCCGACGGGGCGGTGCGTTTCCCGCTGTCGGGTCTGTTCATCCCGCATGCGGCCCAGAGTACGCCGCTTACCTGTTCCAGACTCGGCATGCGGTCGGAATACTCTCTTACCGATTTTCTTTTTTCCAGTGCGTCCAGCAGTGTGCCGCCGCAGGGCGCGGGGACTGTCAGTTCTATCGTTTCGTGCATGGCTGTCATGTCTTCGATTTTTTTGTTTTCCGTTGTGCGGCATCCTGAGGCGGAGGCTGTCGTGATTATCGCAAGCAGCCGCAGAATGTTGCGCCTGACTGCTGCACAGAAGACGCCTGGACCGGCCTCGGACGATACCGTTCTGTTATTCATAATATTTAATCATTCTGCTTTCCAGCACAGGGCGGCCGCCGTCCTTTACGGACAGACGTGTCAGCCAGTTGCCATGGGAGTCGGTCTCCGGATATTCGAATTCGGTGAGCGAGACTGTGCCGTCACAGTGTGTGACACGCATGCGGCATGGCAGAACCGCATTTTTCCCGTCGTAGTATAACCGCGTGCATTCTCCGTCCGGCTCCTTTGTCCAGATGATTTGCCCGTCGCGTATCTTGAAGATGCGTTTGGCGTCGGTGAAGACCTTCTCTCCGTTGGAGACCCTTATCTTGAAGTATTGCATCGTGAGTTCTTTCCCGTCGAAGGATACGGCGCTGCGGCGGCGGTTTATCATCGCTCCGTTCCGGGAGATAAACTCTATGCGTTCGGTCCGGCCGTCTTCTATCGTGCCGTATTCGAACGATGTCTGCTCCCCGGTCGGATTGAGATTTTCGTCGACACGCGTGTCGAAAATCAGTCTTCCGAGAGTATCGAAGCGCATGGTTTGTCCTGCGGCGGAAGGTATGACCTCGGCGACCGGCCCTTGCAGCATTGCAAGAGCCCTGTCGCCCGGCCGTTCGGATTGAGAGCAGCCTGCAAGGCAGACGGCCGCGAATATGGCGAGTATTGTCGGTAGCGTTCGTCTCATCCTGCGTCTATTTGAGCGTGAAATCTATTCTGCTCTTTATGTCCTCTGCCGAGGCTGCGATGTAGGCCGTGAAATCGCCGTTCTCGGCTGTCCATGCGTGAGCCTGCTCGTCGAAATATTGCAGAGCTTCGGGCGTTATGGTGAACGTTACGTTTTTCGTCTGTCCGGCTTCGAGCCATACTTTTTCGAAACCTTTGAGCTCTTTTACTGGGCGCGGTACGGAGCACTGCTTGTCGCCGATATACAGCTGGACCACCTCTGCGCCTGCTGTCTTGCCGGTGTTGGTCACGGGAACGGTGATGCGGATGCTGCCCTTGCGCGTCATGGCTTTTCTGTCGGCGCGTGCCTGGCCGTATTCGAATGTGGTGTAGCTCAGACCGTGGCCGAAGGGGGATGAAGGTTTGAAATCCTGCGTGTCGGTGTAACGGTAGCCCACGAATATGTCGTCGCGGTATGTCTGCTGGTGCTTGTCGTCGCCTGGGTAGTCGCCCGCCACGTGAGCGTTGCACTGGTCGAGCGATGCATAGTAGGTGTATGGCAGTCTGCCCGACGGATTGACCTGTCCGGATATTACCGAGGCCAGGGCGTTGCCGGCTTCGGAGCCGCAGTACCAGCCCTGGACGATTGCCGGGACAGAGTTCTTCCACGGAAGGGCTACGCCGGTTCCGCTTATTATCACTACGGCGAAATTCTTGTTGGCGCCGCTAAGCGCCTCGATGATTTCGTTCTGGCCGTAGGGCAGGTCCATGGTCCGGCGGTCCACACCTTCGGCGTCCTGTCCTCCGGTCTGGTTGAGTCCTCCGAAGAATACAACGGCATCGGCTTCTTTGGCTGCCTGCACCAGACTCTCGATGCTCTCTACGTTGTCCTTACCGCTGGTGTAACCTTTCATGAATGTTATCTCGGTGTCGGGATATGCCTTGCGCATGCCTTCGATAGGGAGGATCTCGTATGCCACTTTCAGGGTGGTGCTGCTACCGCTCTTCATCATACTGCGCTCGGCATTCTCGCCTATGATGAGCATCTTGCGTATCTTTTCCGGGCGCAGCGGGAGCACGTCGCCGTTGTTTTGCAGAAGAACGATTCCGCTTTGAGCGATTTGCAGTGCCGCGGCCGAGTGTTCCGGACAGACGAACCTACCGAAAGGACGGTTGCGGTTCATGGTGGTGCGGAAAATCATACGAAGTATGCGGCGGCATTTGTCGTCTACCGTAGCCATGTCGTATTTGCCGCTTTGAAGGCCTTCGAGCATCTGCTGCGCCAGATAGTATTTGTCGTAGGCATTCAGGGCGCCCTTGGACAGACCGTCGGTCCAGGTGCCGTATTCGAGGTCGAGGCCGTTGTTGACGGCCTGCACCGAATCGTGCGCTCCGCCCCAGTCTGAGATTACCACTCCGTCGAAGCCCCATTCGCCTTTGAGAATATCCTGCAACAGGTACTGGTTGTGGCAGCAGTACTGGTTCTTGTATTTCATGTATGCGCCCATGATGCTCCAAGTGCCGCCCTCGGTTACCGCGGCCTTGAATGCGGGCAGGTAAATCTCGTAGAGCGCCCTGTCCGAAACGTTCACGTTGGTGCTGTGGCGGCGGGTCTCCTGATTGTTGAGCGCGAAGTGTTTCACGCAGGTGGCCACACCGTTCTTCTGTACATTCTGTATGTACGGAACGCACATTGAGGCCGTCAGGAACGGGTCCTCGCCCATGTACTCGTGGTTGCGGCCGTTGAGCGGGGTGCGGTAGATGTTAAGCCCAGGGCCGAGCAGTACGGTTTTGTTGCGGTAGCGGGCCTCCTCGCCTATCGCCGTTCCGTATGCGGCGGCCATGCCGGGGTCCCATGTGGCGGCAAGGCATGTGAGGTGCGGAAATCCGGTGCATTTGTCGTTGCTCCAACCTGCGCCGCCCCACTGGTCCCACAGACACTCCTCGCGAACGCCGTGAGGACCGTCCGAGCACCATACCTCGGGAATGCCGAGACGCTGTACGCCGGGTGACGAGAATTTGGACTGCGCGTGGCATAGGGCGACCTTCTCTTCCGTGGTCATTCTGCCCAGAGCATCCTCCACGCGCTTTTCAATGGGTGCGTTGTCGTCCAGATACAAAGGAACTTTCTGCTGTCCGTATGACGCGACTGCCGTCGAAAGGGCGAGCAGTGCAGTGATAAAGGTTATTTTTCTCATATTATTTTAGATAATAGTTGTTTTTTCAGTTATTCTT
This sequence comes from uncultured Alistipes sp., assembly GCA_964464465.1. Classification (GTDB taxonomy): domain Bacteria; phylum Bacteroidota; class Bacteroidia; order Bacteroidales; family Rikenellaceae; genus UBA940. The sequence goes on from CAYXGF010000060.1 coordinate 6,512, forward strand.
TGACCTGCGAGATTTCGATTCCCACCCTGCGCAGCAGGTTCAGACCGTCCTCGTTGCGATAGTCGTCGCAGTAGACCACACGCCTTATTCCTGCCTGGATTATGAGTTTGGCGCATTCGATACAGGGCGAGGCAGTGATGTATAGCGTGGCGCCCTCGCAGTTGTTGGCGCTTTTGGCCACTTTGGTTATCGCATTGGCCTCGGCGTGCAGCACGTACGGTTTTGTCTGACCGCTCTCGTCCTCGCAGATGTTCTCGAATCCGGCCGGAGTGCCGTTGTATCCGTCCGAAATAATCATCTTGTCCTTGACTATCAGCGCTCCGACCTGTCTGCGCTGACAGTACGAGTTTTCGGCCCATATGCGGGCCATGCGTATGTACCGGCTGTCAAGCTGGCGTTGCTTCTCTTCGTAGTATCCCATGTGTCAGAGAATCTTTTTTTTGGATTGAGTCACAACGAAGTCTTTGAGGTACATGGGTTCGAAGTAGGCTATGTCCTCGAATTCCGAATTCCGGAATGCCTTCATCGCTCCCGCCAGGAGGCCTCGTGCCGACGGTATTACTTCTATGTACTGCGTGCCGGGTATTATGTTCTCGCACTTTTTGGCTCCCGGACCGAATATCAGCATCCGTTTGCCAGAGGAGGTGTACTCCCCGAAACTGTGCTCGTCTATCACATGTGCGCCGGCCTCGCTTACCGGATTGCCCTGCGCATCGAAAATCTGTGCGTAGACCTCCATTCGGCGGGCATCTATCATCGGGCAGAGAAGTGTCGAGTCCCAGTCCTCCACGCCGAGTATTCCGGCCGTGTTGTCCTCGCAGGCCACGTGCGCCAGCGAGTCGAGCGAGCCTACGCCGAGCAGCGGAATGCCCAGTCCGTAACAGAACCCTTTGGCGAAGGATACGCCGATGCGCAGTCCCGTGTACGAGCCGGGGCCTTTGCTTACGGCTACGGCCGAGATGCGGTCGGCGTCCAGATTGTTGCCTTCCAGAATCTCGTCCACGAAGACTCCCAGACGGCTGGCGTGGTCGCGCCCCTGGCTGCTTTCGCGCAGCGAGACGAGTTCCCCGTCTTTGAGCAGTCCGACGGAGCATATGTCGGTGGCGGTCTCTATGCAGAGTATGTATGACATCTGTCTATATTATTTTAAAATGTTTCAGTGCTTTGTATATTCCGTCGCAGTCCACCTCGTCGGTAACGTAGTCGGCTGCCTCGCGGACATCCTGTGATGCCGACGGGAAGGTCACGCCGATGCCGGCATAGCGCAGCATCGCTATGTCGTTGCCTCCGTCGCCGAAAGCCATGGCCTCGCTGCGGTCGAGTCCGTAGTGGTCGAGTATGGCCTGCATGCCTGCCGCCTTGTCGGTCCCCTCTGGGTTCAGGTCGGCGGATATAGGATTCCAGCGGCTGGATATGCATCCGTCCATGCGGCTGACTATACGCTGCTCCTGCTGCGGGTCCACGAAAAGGCTCATCTCGATAATCTCCTCCTGCCGGCACAGCTCTTTCAGGTCCGCAACCGGCGGTACGGGCAGCTCCACCATGGAGCATAACGTCTCGACTTTCCCGTCGGTGTAGTTGCAGAACCATCCGCGGGATGTCATCATGGCCACGGGAAAAGGCTCCTGGGCCAGTAATGAGAACAGCGAGTCGAGATTCCGGCGGCTGAATGTCCTTTTCAGTACGGTAGCACCGTCGCGCGTCGTGCAGTATCCTCCGTTGGCGGTGATGTATCCGTCGAAGTTCAGATGCCGTACACACTCCGTATTGGCAATCTGCCGGCCGGTAGCGACGAACAGCAGGCAGCCGGCGGCAGCAGCCTGCGCGAGCGCCCGTGCTGCGGAGTCGGGCACGGAGTGGGTGTCGAAACTCACCAGCGTTCCGTCTATATCGAAAAACAGGGCCTTGACCATCTTATCTGACGACATGTTTCTTTATCGCATGGTCCATATCACGCCGGGCATCCTTCTCTTTCAGGTACTCGCGTTTGTCGAAACTCTTCCGGCCCCGGGCCAGACCTATGACGACCTTGGCCAGTCCGCGTTCGTTGATGAACATTCTCAGTCCGACGATTGTCAGGCCTGCATCCTGCGAGGCCCGGGCCAGACGCGACAGCTCGCGCCGGTTCAGCAGCAGCTTGCGGTCTCGCTTGGGGCTGTGGTTGTTGTATGTGCCCCAGTGGTATTCGGCGATGTTCATGCCCTTTATGTACAGCTCCGTACCCTCGAAGTAACAGAAGCAGTCCACCAGCGAGGCCTTGCCTGCCCGGAGCGATTTTATCTCGGTGCCGGTCAGAACTATTCCTGCGGTGTACTGTTCAAGTATCTCGTAGTCGAACGAGGCTCTGCGGTTCTTGATGTTTATGTTCCTGTAATCGGTCATTTCGGTCTATCGTACCTTCATGTTCTTGATTGTCGTGTTCATCCACGCGATTTTGTTTTTGAGATAGGTTCTCATGCGTTCCACGGCGTCGCGCCACGGGATGAACTCGTCTCCGTTCTCGCGGCGGTTGTCGTCGATGAGATTCTGTTCGTGTATCGCCCAGTTCTCGTCCTCGGAATACTGCATGTACTCCACCTCGCTGTCGATGAAATCGAATACCGAGTTCAGTTTGGGGTAGAGCAGCTCCCAGCGTTCTTTGAGCGCGTCGACGAATGTCTGGTCTTTGAGCAGATACGGCATCCACAGCGCATTCAGATTTATCCACTGACGCGCGGTGGAGGTCATGTATGACTTGTAGTCGAAATCCCACACCGGTCCGCCGTAAATCTTGTCGTCGCCGCGGTCCTTGTGCAGATAGTAGCTGTTTGGGCCGTTCGGCTCGGTTGTGCCCGAGAGTTCGAACACGAGCCATTCGTCTATCATGGTGGGCAGGTCGAAATACTTCTCGTATATGGGGCCGAACTCTCCCGGTTTAGTGTTTCCCAGAAGCGAGTCGAGACGGTCCATATGTTTGCGTATGTATGAGAATTGCGCTTCGTTTCCGTCGGGCCGGTCGGGAACCTTGATGTTGATGCGGTGCGAACTGCCTTTGAGGTATGTGGCGTACCATCCGTACTGGTCGGCATCCACGCCGCGGTCGAGCTCTATGATGTACCCTCCGGTGATTCTTTCCGGATCGGTGTCGGTGGGCAGCATCTCCTGGATGTTTACGCGGTTGATGTCTATCTTAATCTGCTCGGCTAGCTGGTAGACTCCGCGGAATGTGCCGTTG
>CAYXGF010000061.1:0-9674 GCA_964464465.1 uncultured Alistipes sp.
GGCGTTCATCATCGTGGATGACAAGGGCAACGATTTCTTCGCCGATTTCAAGCATTTAGTCGTTCGTGCGCATCTTTTTAAAGAGATGTAGTACAATTTTTGCGTGCCTTTTGCGTTTTGGACTGCAAAATGCCGCACATGTATAGATTATGAAAAAGTTACTGATAACGGTACTGTTGTTTTTGTCGGCCGCGGTTTGTTCCGCGGCTGACAAAAATATTACCTTCGAGGTGTCCGGTCCGCGCGTGGTGTCGGTGGGCGAGACATTCCGTCTGGAATTCGTCCTCAATGCCAAGCCGAAGGATTTCGTTCAGCCCCGCATCGAAGGTCTCGAAGTTCTTGCAGGACCTGCCATGGCCTCCTCGCAGAGCATATCGATTGTAAACGGGGACATGACCAAAACCACTACGTATACATATACGTATGTGCTTCAAGGAACATCGGCCGGAACCTTCGGCGTGTCCGAGGCGCAGGTTACCGTCGGCGGAACCGTTTACAAGACCTCGGCGTTCAGTATAGAGGTCATCGACGAGGGTGGAGCCGGAGCGGTCTCATCCGCGCAGCCGTCATCGGCCGGAGCATCGTCATCCGCCTCGCAGCAGGCGTCTGTCTCGGGTGAGGATATCTTCGTGCGAGCGGTGGCGGACAAGACGTCGGTTTACAAGGGCGAGCCGGTGCGCGTTACGTTCAAACTCTATACGCGAATCCCCATGAGCGGGGTGGAGAACCAGCGGTTCCCGTCGTTCAACGGATTCTGGTCTCAGGATTTGAGCGTGGAGGGGTACCAGTGGCAGCGCGAGAACTACAACGGAAAGGTGTACGATGCCCGCGTGTTCAGCGAATATCTGCTCTATCCGCAGCAGACGGGAACACTTACCGTCGAGGCGATGGATTTGACGGTTGTTGCGCAGATTGTCTCCCAGAATCAGCAGCGCCAGTCCATTCTGGATGATTTCTTCGGTATGGGAGCCGATATCAGGGAGGTGCGGCGCAAACTATCCTCCCAGCCGTTGAAGATAACCGTGAATAGTCTGCCCGAGGGGGCGCCTTCCGGATTTTCCGGAGCGGTAGGCCAGTTCGAGATGGAGGCCGACATGCCTGCCGCATCCATTTCGGCCAACTCTGCGGCGGCCTATACGGTCCGTATTTCCGGCCGCGGCAATCTGCCGCTGATACAGGCCCCGAAAGTAAAATTCCCGACATCTTTCGAGCAATACAACGTCAAGACGACCGAGAGTCTCAAATCGGCAGTCACGGGCATATCCGGCTACCGCCGGTTCGAGTATCCGTTCATCGCCCGTGCTGAGGGCGAATATACGATTCCGGAGGTCGAGTTTTCATTTTTCAATCCGCAGTCGGCCCAGTATGTCACATTGTCGTCGCGTCAGTTCCGTGTTTCGGTTACTCCCGACTCCTCGTCCGTAGGCAATGCCCCGACAGGTATAGTCAGCGGCCTTACGAAGGAGGATATCAAGATTCTGGGACAGGATATCAGATTCATACGTCTCGGCAATCCGCATTTCGAGCCGAAAGGCCGGTTCTTCATGTGGAGTCCGTTGTATTTCGTATATGTCGCACTGCTCTTCCTTCTTTCGGTAGTGACCTACATGTCGCTTGCGCGGTATCTCAGAAACATGCGCAACGATACCTTCGTGCGCGGCCGGCGGGCCAACCGTCTTGCGTTGCAGCGTCTGCGTCGTGCCGGGGAATATATGAAGCAGAGCCGGGAGCGCGGATTCTATGACGAGATGCTGAGGGCCATGTGGGGATACATGAGCGACAAACTCAATATTCCGGTCTCGCTTCTGGGCAAGGAGAACGTGCGCGAGCAGTTGTCGAGACGCGATATATCGGTGCAGCTTATCGAGCGCTTCCTCTCTTTGATAGCGCTTTGCGAACAGGCGCAGTACTCTCCGGAGGCTTCCTCACAGATGAACGAGGTGTATAATGAAGGTGTGGAGCTGATATCCAAATTCGAGTCCGTTATAAGAAAGAAAAAGGCGTAAATAGAATATGAGACATCTGTTGATTGTGTTATTTGTTGCGGTTCTCGGACCGGCATCCGGACGCGATTCGAAGGCCGGAGCATTGTTCGATGCCGGCAATACCGCGTATGTCAATGCGGATTACCATACGGCGATGGAGTATTACGATTCCATAATAGACATGGGATTGCAGAGCGCCAAACTTTATTACAACATGGGCAACGCCTGTTTCAAGGCGGGAAAAATCGGTCCGGCGATACTTTATTACAACAAGGCGCAGCGTCTTGCCCCGATGAATGCGGACATAGAGCATAACCTTGCCGTGGCGGGGTCGTTCACTCGCGACAATATTGTGGGTGTCCCGCGGTTTTTCGCTTCGCGCTGGGTAGTGGCTTTGCGTTCCATGCTCGGAAGCAATGCGTGGGCTCTGGTCTCGCTCGCATTGCTGGCGCTGTTCTTTGCCGGCGCGCTTCTTTATCTGCTGCCGGTTTCTCTCAGGCTTCGCAAGACAGGTCTGGGTGTCGGAATATCTTCCGCTGTTCTGTATATTGTGGCCGCAACGTTCGCTTCCGTCGGACGAAGCGAGGCACTGCATCCGCGGGAGGGGGTAATAATGATTTCGGCCTGCGCCGTAAAGAGCGCTCCCGATGCGTCGGGCAAGGATTTGTTCGTATTGCACGAGGGTACGAAAGTGAAGATAACCGACGCTCTGAACGACTGGCGTGAAATCACGGTGCAGGACGGGAACAGCGGTTGGATTAATGTCTCATCCATTGCACTTATAGACTGACGGAACACCATGTCGCTTCTTCTGGATGATGTAGTGGCGGAGCTGTCGCGGCTTCCGGGCATAGGGCGGAGAACGGCTCTGCGCCTGGCCCTGCATATGCTGCGGCAGGATGAGCAGGATGTCGCACAGATGGTTGAGGCTATCGAACGTTTCCGCACAGGTATCAGATACTGCAAGCGTTGCAATAACCTCTCGGACGAGGAGATATGTCCGATTTGCGCCGACCCCTCGCGCGACCGTTCTACTGTTTGCGTGGTGGAGTCTGTCGGCGATGTCCTCTCTATTGAAAATACGCATCAGTATCGCGGTCTGTACCATGTTTTGGGCGGGGTTATTTCGCCGATGCAGGGTATCGCGCCCTCCGATTTGAAGATAGAGCGTCTTATAGAAAATATCTCCGAAGGCGGCATCCGAGAGGTCATTATGGCTATCGGCACCACGGTCGAGGGCGAGACGACATTGTTCTACATTATGAACAAGCTGCGTCAGTTTCCTTCGCTCACTGTCTCGACCATAGCCCGCGGCATAGCTTTCGGCGACGAGATAGAGTATGCCGATGAACTTACCATTACGCATGCGCTTATGAACCGTCGCAAGGTCGAGTCGGATTCCGATTGAGTCTCTCGCTGATTCATTATTTCCCTACTGTTTTTTGCCAGGGAGCGATTGTCTGGAAAATACCGATATCCGCTTTGCAGAGCGGACATCGGTATAAAATATGGAATTATCTACGATTTTACAGTTATGCGCTCCGGCGTAAGCGCGCGAACCGGAGCCTCGCAGAGCGAAAATCCGCTCATTTCATTCGCTCAGTACTTTCGCAGGGCTCGTTTCAGCATCATACGCACCACTTCCACATTAAAAACTCCGCGGTCTTTGCCCATCATTATTATACCTGTCGCATGTGTGCCTATGGACGACACTGCTTCGGCGATGCCATTATTGCGACACATAGTATGTCATGCGGACCGTAGCTTGGGGACGGCGGAGACCCGCTGAAAAGCGTGTCCGTGCCCTTTATGGCATAAACCTGCGGTCCTGCTTTTAAGGGATGTGCAAGACTGATGATTCAGTGCGAATCTGTATATGGCTACTGAGATGTGTCTTTTGCAGATTACTCTTTGGGCTGGCTTTTGTCCGGTGCCGAACCTTCCAGTACGCCGAGCAGCTCGCCGTCATACAGAAGCAGCAGTGTGTTGCCGTCGATGGTGTAGGTGTCGATTTTATCCAGCATCTGTAAGAAAGCGTTTTCGAGTTCCATGTCGGGACACATCATCTTCGTCGCTCCGAGCGGCCCTATCTTCAATTTTCCGCCGTCAGCCTCGTATTTTCCGAAAAACCGGTTGCATGCGCCTATGCCGTTTACCGATTTGTCCTTGTTGAAAGTGATTTCGAAGTTGTCGTTCGGAGTGATGCCTGTGGCGTTGACCCTTACGAGCTGCCATCTGGTTTCGGTCAGCGGCAGTGAATATTTTGCGGCCGATTTGTTTCTGCGGCACGGGCAGCATGCTGCGAGAAGTGCGGCCGCTGCAAGAAGCATTGCGATTCTACGTATTTTCATTTCAGTGGTTTTGATGATGCAAGGTAGTTAAAAATGGTTATATTTGTATCCGTTAACAATTAAAAAACAGAATCGATTATGAAAAGAATCATTTCAACCCCGGATGCTCCCGGAGCCGTAGGTCCTTATTCTCAGGCCGTCGAGGCCGCCGGAACGCTTTATGTTTCGGGTCAGATTCCCATAAACCCCGCAACCGGCAAAATGGCCGAGGGAGTCGAGGCGCAGGCCGTTCAGGTGCTCGAAAACGTAGGCGCTATTCTTCGTGCTGCGGGATATACTTTCGACGATGTGGTTAAGACCACCGTGTTGCTCGAAGATATGGCCGATTTCGGTACGGTGAATGCGGTTTATGCCAGGTATTATACAAAAGACATGCCGGCACGCGCATGCTTCCAGGTGGCCAAACTGCCTATGGGTGCGAAAGTTGAGATAGAGACTGTCGCGGTTAAATAGGGTGCGGCCGGAGACGCATTGCAGGCAGCCTGTTCCGTCAAGGGACAGGCTGTGCTATTTTATTGCCAGAAATGCCACGTAGCATGCGACCGCAATTATGCAGCATATTGTTCTGAGCGTCTTGTTCCGACATTTCAGGATGGGGATGAAGACGACTGTGGCCGCTGCGCCGAAGACGAGCAGGTTGATGACTTTCGGGTCGGAGAAATCGTACACCCCGCGGCCGAAACTTATTATGTCGGCTATGCACAGTACGAGCATGTTGAATATGTTGCTTCCGACGATGTTGCCTACGGCGATGTCGTAATTACGGATTCGGAACAGCGCTATGGTCGACGACACCTCAGGGAGCGATGTCGCCACTCCGAGGAATATGGCTCCTGCGAGTCCTGCGCCGAGATTCAGGCGTACGGCGATTTGGTCGGTGATGTATGTCATAAGTATGCTGAGCAGCACGATGCACAGACTTGCGGCCGTGAAGCGGAGCGATATCTGACGTACCGACAGTGTCGTGACCGGCTCCGCGCTCTGTTCGGGCGGCGTTCCGTTCTCGGCGGCAAGAAACCGTATGCTCGCGGCGTACAGCGCCAGTATGACAGCCGTTGTGATATTGAAACCCGAGAATGATAGTTTCAGAACACCGGTCATGTCGAGTATCATCACTGCGTAGATAGCCAGCAGTATGTACAGGATGTTTGTGTGGCCTTTCGACAGTGCTGCGCGCGAGAGACCTTTCAGCGAGAACGGAATCAGGAACGCGAGCATGCCGAGGTTGAAAAGGTCGCTTCCGAGGATATTGCCGATGCACAGCCCCGGTTTTTTTATCAGCACCACAGCGGAGATGCTCGTGAATAGTTCGGGAAGCGATGTGACGGCGGACAGAAGTATTCCGCCCAGGAAAGCTCCCGACAGTTTTGTGGTCTTGTCTATCAGGTCTATGTAGTCCGAGGCCTTTTTTGAAAGAAGCACCACCAGTGCGGCGGTGACGATATAGGCTATATATATCATGATTAATGATGATTCGAGAGCGCAAATATAGCGTAAAGGGATGAAAAAACGGCAGCATGTGCCGTAAATATATATGTCTCCGATTTGTATAGGCGCGGCGGCGAAACAACAAGTTGCGGACCTCGGCATCTGAGGTCCGCCCGTCCGTATCGCTTCGCAGGCTGCCGGCCGTCGGAGGCGAATTGCGACAGGAGTAAAATACCTGTCATATAAGGCATGATTACCGAAAAACGGGAGGCTTCATCGCAACCGATGAAGCCTCCCGCTGTATGTGTACCGTTTGTGTGCGCTATTTCATTTCGACGAGCGACTTGCCTGTCATCTCCTCCGGCTGGGAGAGTCCCATGAGTGAGAGGATGGTGGGCGCTACGTCTGCCAGAACTCCGTTATTCACGCTGCGCACTCTGTCCGATACCACGATTACGGGAACAGGATTCAGCGAGTGGGCCGTATTGGGCGTTCCGTCAGGATTTATGGCATTGTCGGCGTTTCCGTGGTCTGCGATGATGATCACTTCGTAGCCGTTGCTTTTGGCCGACTCGACGACTTTCTCCACGCATTTGTCGACGGTCTGTACCGCTTTGTAGATTGCGTCGTAGATTCCGGTGTGGCCGACCATGTCGCCGTTGGCGAAGTTCAGCGCTATGAAATCGAACTTGCGGGTGTCGAGTGCCGAGACGAGTTTCTCGGTTACCTCGTTTGCGCTCATCTCGGGTTTGAGGTCGTATGTGGCGACTTTCGGTGACGGAACGAGTATTCTCTCCTCTCCGTCGAATGTGGCTTCGCGTCCGCCGTTGAGGAAGAAGGTGACATGCGCGTATTTCTCAGTCTCGGCAATGCGCAGCTGTTTCAGTCCCTGGCTTGCTATGTATTCACCTATCGGGTTGTGCACATTCTCCTTGTCGAACAGAATGTGGAGCCCCTTGAATGTTGCGTCATACGGAGTCATGCAGCAGTAGTACAGCGGCATGGTCTTCATTCCCTGCTCGGGCATGTCCTGCTGTGTGAGCACTACGGTGAGTTCCTTGGCGCGGTCGTTGCGGAAGTTGAAGAATATCACCATGTCGTCGGGCGAGATTGTACCTATGGCGTTGCCTTCGGCATCCGTTGCGGCGATTGGCTTGATGAACTCGTCAGTAATCCCCTCGTCATACGACTGCTGCATGGCCTGTACCATGTCGGTGGCCTTGGCGCCCACTCCGCCGACAAGCAGGTCGTAGGCTATCTTGACTCTTTCCCAGCGTTTGTCGCGGTCCATGGCGTAGTATCGGCCTATTACGGAGGCTATTCTGCCGCCGCTGACGGCCATGTGCGAGGTGAGTTTCTCGATGAAGCCCTTGCCGCTCTTTGGGTCGGTGTCGCGGCCGTCCATGAAGCAGTGTACGAATGTGTTCTGTTCGATGCCGTACTCTTTTGCTATGTCGAGCAATTTGAGCAGATGGTCGAGCGACGAGTGCACGCCTCCGTCGGAGACAAGACCCATGAAGTGCGCCTTCACGCCTTTCGATTTGGCATATTCGAATGCCTTTACGATTTCCGGATTCTGCATTATCGAGTTGTCGCGGCAGGCGCGGTTGATTTTCACGAGGTCCTGATAGACGATTCGTCCTGCGCCTATGTTGAGGTGTCCCACCTCCGAGTTGCCCATCTGTCCCTCGGGCAGACCGACGTTCTCGCCGTCCGTAAGAAGCTGGGCGTGAGGGTAGGTCTTTTCCAGTGAATTTATGTATTGCGGATTGGCGCTGTAAACGACGTCTCCTTTCGAGTGATTTCCGATTCCCCATCCGTCGAGAATCATCAGCAGAACTTTATTCATATTTCTATTTTCTGTTTTTGATATTTATTTTATTCAGTCTATGTTGGCGAGTATGAACTTTACCGCGGCGTCTACGGCACTCTGCAAACCGTTCGGGTTCTTGCCTCCGGCCGATGCGAAATGAGCCTGTCCTCCGCCTCCGCCGTTGATTTCAGCGGCAGCCGCGCGCACTGCGTCCGAAGCCTTTACTCCGCGCTGCACTATCCGGTCGCCCAGAGCTATGGTGAGCGAAGGTTTGCCTTCATATTCCGTGCCGAGAACCAGCGCAATGTCCGGATACTGGGCGCGCATGTAGTATGCCAGCTCCTTGGCTATATCCGGATTCTTTATGTCCATAACACGGGCGAAGAGTATCATGCCGTCCCTCTTTTCTATTTTGCTTATGAGTTTGTCGGCCAGTGATGCCACCTGCTGGCGGCGTGCCTCTTCGAGCTGTTTTTTGAGCGATTCGTTGTCTGCAAGGGTTTTCTTTACAGCCTGTATTATGTTGGGATTCTTGATGAAGCCCTCTATGTCCTTAATCGTGTCTTCGGCCGTGTATAGGAACTCCTCAGCTGCGACTCCCGTGACGGCTTCGATACGTCTTACGCCTGCCGATACCGCGCTTTCGCTCAGAATCTTGAATACTCCGATGCAGCCGGTGGCAGGCACATGCGTACCGCCGCACAATTCTACCGAGTCGCCGAACTTAATCATGCGGACCACATTGCCGTATTTCTCGCCGAAAAGCATCATCGCTCCCGACTCCCTGGCCACCTCTATCGGACACTCGCGGTTCTCTTCGAGCGGGTGGTTGGCGCGGATGGCGGCGTTTACGAGTCTTTCGACCTGGCGAATCTCCTGCGGCGAGACTTTTTGGAAGTGCGAGAAGTCGAAACGCAGGTATTTGCTGTTCACGAGCGAGCCTTTCTGCTCCACATGCTCTCCGAGCACCTGTCTCAGCGCCTTGTGCATCAGGTGCGTGGCCGAGTGGTTGCGTGCCGAGCCCATGCGCCGCTCCTCGTCGACCTGAGCCGTGAATTCAGCCTCGGGGTTCTGAGGAAGTGCAGCTGCGATCTCGATAATCTGTCCGTTCTCTTTCTGGGTGTCGATAATCTCTATCTTCTCATTGGCGTTTTGCAGGTAACCGGTGTCACCGCACTGACCGCCGGAGTTTCCGTAGAAAGGAGTGCGGTCGAGCACTATCTGGAAATAGGTCTTGTTTTTGGAGCTGACCTTGCGGTAGCGTGCGATGCGTACTGTGTCGGTCAGTGTGTCGTAGCCGGTGAAGCGGCTCTCTTTGAGGGGAATCAGCTCCACCCAGTCGTCGGTATCCACTGCCGCGGCGTTGCGCGAACGCTGTTTCTGAGCTTCGAGTTCGATGCCGAAGGCATCCAGGTCGACCTCCATGCCCTGTTCGCGGGCTATCAGTTCGGTGAGGTCTATCGGGAATCCGTATGTGTCGTAGAGCAGGAACGCATCTTTTCCGCTGATTGTCTTGCCGCCGTCGGCAGCCGATTTGCGTATTACGCTGTCGAGCAGCGTTATTCCGGTCGAAAGCGTGCGTAGGAATGCGCTCTCCTCCTCTGCGATTACTTTTTCGATGAGCGTTTTCTGCGCCACCAGCTCGGGGAACTGTCCTCCCATCTGGGCTGCGAGGCCGTCTACGAGCCGGCAGATGAACGGCTCGGTGAATCCGAGGTATGTGTAACCGTAGCGGACGGCACGGCGGAGTATGCGGCGTATGACGTATCCTGCCTTCACGTTCGACGGGAGCTGTCCGTCGGCGATTGAGAAGGCTATGGCACGCAGGTGGTCGGCTATGACGCGCATTGCCACATCGACGGCCTTGTCCTGGCCGTATGTCTTGCCGCACATCTGGCCGATACGCTGTATTGTCGGCTGGAAAACGTCGGTGTCGTAGTTGCTTTTCTTGTTCTGCAACACCATGCACAGACGTTCGAAGCCCATGCCGGTGTCCACGTGGCGCGCGGGCAGCGATTCGAGGGAGCCGTTGGCCTTGCGGTTGAACTGCATGAACACGAGGTTCCATATCTCGATGACCAGATGGTGTCCGGCGTT
>CAYXGF010000062.1:0-9628 GCA_964464465.1 uncultured Alistipes sp.
CGACCCCCTGCGTGACAGGCAGGTATTCTAACCAGCTGAACTACCACACCGTTTGCTGATTGCGAGTGCAAAGGTAATACAAAATTTGCAACCTGCAAATGTTTCGCGCATTTTTTTTATTTTTTCTGCGATTTTTTCCGAAAAAAGGAGAATTGCACGCTTCCGTAGCTCCGATGCGACTCGAAATTGGCATGTTTTGAGAAATCCATACCCTTCGAATGCTCGAAAACAAATATGCCGTCTTCTGCAAGGACATCGTTTTCGAACACCAAATCCACTATCTGTTCACTATGCGGCAAATCATAAGGAGCATCCGAAAAAATCACGTCGAACTTTTTGGAACAGCTTTTAAGATACAGAAACGCATTGGCCTTGACCGGGTAGAAGTTGTCGAATCCGAATTCCGCGGCCGTACGCCTGATGAAAGCATGATGCACGGCGTTGATTTCGACAGACGTGACACTCAGCACGCCGCGCGAAGCGAATTCATAACTGACCGAGCCAGTTCCGGAAAACAGGTCCAACACGTGCACCTGCTCGAAATCGACAATATTGGAGAGGACATTGAAAAGGTTCTCTTTGGCAAAATCGGTCGTAGGCCTCGCCCTCAGATTCTTCGGCGGAGTTATCACCCTACCCTTGCACTTACCGCTTATTATACGCATTTCTATTTTATCATCTTAAAGTACACAGACAATTCCTTCCGTACAGCCTCGGCACCGCAGCCGCAGACACTGACCCGGAATTTCGATGCCGGAAAATCCTTTTGCAGACGGTGCAGACAATAAACAAGACTCGGCACACTCGTATCTGCCAGAACATCGGCAAAACGCAGCTCTCCGTCGCACAGCACAATATATGCGCACTGCTGCGTCAGCATCACGCCGACACCGCGACACGTCCCCATAATCTCCTGCAAAGGCGAAAAGAATCGGCACTTCCCGTAACGCCTGTTCAAAGACTCGACGGCACTCCGCGGAAACACCATGAGAGCTATAACGCCATCCACAGGCTCGGAAACAGCCACGCATTGCTCATGCGTCAGTGAATATCCGCTCCGGCGCATATACGCCTCCTCCATTCCCGGTTCGAACAACTCGGCCGGCACCAGCAGTGTATCCGGTGTGTCGAGCAGAAACTCCGCACACGAGACCTCCTGCGGCAGCTCCGCTTCCGAAAAATTATGTCCACTCAGCAATAGCCGGGTGGACATAGTTTTATCGCCTGCTGCAATGTTATTCCCAGTTGCCGGCATCGTTGGTAGCTGCGTCGAGTGCGCCCACTTTTATACCCGGATACTTTTCGTAAACGTTCTTTGACTCGTCGATAAGGTTAATCAACTCCTGTCTGTCCAAATCGCCGAGGAACATCTTGTAGGGAGCCTTGCATTCGAATACCGGAACGACCACTTTCGATTCGGTGGTGAACATGCCCGCATTCAAAATGTACTCCGTTCCCTCGGGAGCGAAAGGCACGAAACGCAGGTTCTTCACATCCTGGACAGAAAGTTTCTTGGCGCCGAATATGGTATCTATAACCGGAATGGTGAATTTCTCCACATTCTCTTTCTTGGCGAGTTTGAGTTTTGCAAGAGCCACGGAGTCATCCTCGTCGACGATTTTGCGTTCGAATTCGAGACTTTCGGTCAGCACGAAATTTATCAGCGTGTCGAAACTTCCGGTGTAACGCTGATTCTTCTGTTTGAATGCACGCTCTGCCGCACGGATATCCTTGATACGCTCTATTACAGCAGCCTCGCGGTTTTTAGTCTGCGACTGGAAACGCAGCGGAGTCATGACCTGATTCACGGCGATATACGCCAGACCGACAATCACGAGACCCAAAACAATCTGAATTACTTTTTTCATCGATATTATTTTATTAAGTTTGTACATCAAAAGCGCATGCCCGCACCACCGGATATTAATGGATTACCGAAATGCAAAGCACTCTTATCGCGTCCCAAATTTACGCTAAATTTAAATTCGAACCAACTTTTGGCCAAAAAAAAATCATAGAGAGCCTGTCCGAATTCATTTGCGATGCCGAATCACAGACAGTTTTCATACTCAACGGATATGCCGGAACCGGAAAAACGACCGTCATCGCGGCGCTTGTCGCAGCACTGAGCCAGACCGGAATAAAACCGGTGCTGCTGGCCCCGACAGGACGCGCCGCAAAAGTGCTGGCCAGATACTGCGGCGGAAAAGCCCAGACAATACATAAAAGGATATACCGTCAGAAAAGCATCGCCGACCCGGAATCCCGCTTCTCGCTCGACCTGAACAGGGAGAAAAACGCATGTTTCATCGTCGACGAGGCCTCGATGCTCTCCAATTCGTCGGATTCCTCGCTGTTCGGTTCGGGCGCGCTGCTCGATGATTTGGTATCGTATGTCCGCAGCGGCAAGAACTGCAAGCTCATCCTTGTAGGCGACTGCGCGCAGCTTCCGCCGGTAGGCAGCGACCGCTCCCCCGCCCTGGATGCAGGCTGGATGTCCGGATACGGACCGGTTCAGTACTCCTCGCTGGACGACGTGGTGAGACAGGAGTCCGACTCAGGCATACTGTTCAACGCAACCCTGGTGCGCACGATGCTCGAAAACGGGATATTCGAAGTACCTCTGCTCGACACCGGATTTCCGGATGTGGAGTCAATCGGCGGAGCTGAATTCATGGAGACGCTGGAAAGCTGCTACGGCAAATACGGCCGCGACGAGACGATAGTGATAACACGCTCCAACAAACGGGCCAACCGCTACAACGACGGCATACGGCGATACATTCTCGGAGCCGAGGAGGAGATAGAGTCGGGAGACATGCTGATGGTGGTCAAGAACAACTATTTCTTCACCGAACGTCTTGCCGACTGCCCGATAAATTTCATGGCCAACGGAGACATCGCGCGGCTGAGGCGTCTGCGCCGGTTCGAAGAGTTTTACGGATTCAGATTCGCCAATGCCACGCTCGATTTTCCGGATTACGACAACACGGAAATCGAATGCAAGATAATGCTCGACACGCTCGGCTCCGAATCGCCGTCGCTGACACGAGCGGAGAGCGAACGGCTGTTCCGGGCCGTTGAGGAGGATTACGCCGACATAAAAAGCAAGGCCAAGCGTTACAAGGAAATCAGGGAAAATCCGCACTTCAACGCCCTGCAAATCAAATTCGCCTATGCCGTCACATGCCACAAGGCACAGGGAGGGCAATGGAGCGCGGTATTCATCGACAAGATGCTGTTCGGAGACGAGTCCATGAGCAAAGACCTGCTAAGATGGCTGTATACAGCCATTACCCGCGCCACGGAGAAATTGTATTTCGTCAATTTCGACGAAAGATTTTTCGAAGGCGGCCGTTAGTGCGATTTTTTTCATACTTTTGTACTATAATTTAACCCAGACTGGAAAATGAAGAAATTTATTATTGCATTGATTCTCGCATCCGCAGCAGCAGGCGCTACGGCACAGATGCCGACCCGCTCCATTCACGTATCGGGCTACAATACCGTGAATGTCTCGGCGACGGTAGACATAATATTCGACAACCGGTTCTCCGACTCCATATACGTCGACTCGTCATCCGAACTGATTGACAAACTGCAAATAGAGATTAAAGGCTCCAAAGTGGACATATCCTACAAAAAAGTCGGCAAGGGCAAGATAAACTCCAACCGCAAGACCGTCGTCTACATGTCTGCCGCGGCACTTACCTCACTGACGGCCAGCGGAGGCAGCGACATCGTCTCTTATCAGAGATTGGAAGGCAAGAACATAAACATAAAACTTTCGGGCGAAAGTTCACTCAGAGCACCGATAGAGTCCTCCGCCGCCTCTCTGAAACTTTCCGGCAACGCAAGATTCGAAGGTTCGCTCAACTCGTCCAGCGCATCGTTTTCGCTCTCAGGCAAATCCTCTGTGCGCATCCTGTCGGGCAAATGCAACAAACTGAGCCTCTCGGCCGGCGGCGAATCCGAATTCAGCGGCCGCGGACTCAGCGTGACCAAATATACCAAATGCTCGCTCAGCTCCTCCTCCAAGGCGGAGCTGGCACTCAGCGGCGACGCCAACATATCGACGACCGGTTCCGCATCACTGTACGGAAGGCTCGACTGCAAGAAGACAAGCATCAGCATGAACAAAACATGCCGCATAGCAGTAAACGGACGGTGCAAATCGCTCGTGCTGAAAACAAGCGGCAAATGCGACTTCAAGAATCCCGGATTCATCGCAGACAACTCGATAAGCTGCATCACTTCGGGCGAGAGCAACGTGGACCTTAACTGCAAGGGCAACGTATCTGTCAAGGCGTCGGACGCCTGCAACATCAACGTCCAGTGCACCGGCTCCCTGAAAATCGCAGCCTCCGGAAACAGCTGCATCACCTACACCGAAGGAACGAAAGTGGCCTCCCTGTCGATAAAGGACCAGGCTACTTCCAGAGCCGTCAAACCGTCGCAGCAGACGATTTACAATCCTGTTACCGCACCCGTAATCCGTTAACACCTTGGCAATAGAAAAGAAATACGTCGAAACGCCCTTGATGAAGCAATACTATTCTATCAAGGCGATACATCCGGATGCCATACTGCTGTTTCGGGTCGGAGACTTCTACGAGACATTCGGCGAGGATGCCATAAAATCGAGTTCCATACTCGGCATCACCCTCACACGCAGAGCCAACGGTTCGGCCACTTACATCGAACTGGCGGGGTTTCCATATCACGCAATCGACACATACCTGCCCAAACTCGTAAGAGCGGGCGAACGTGTGGCCATATGCGAGCAGCTCGAAGACCCGAAGAGCGTCAAGGGAATTGTAAAACGAGGCGTCATCGAACTGGTGACTCCGGGAATAGCGCTGAACGACAACATACTCACAGGCAAGGAAAACACGTTTCTTGCCGCCGTATACTTCGGCAAGAAAAATACCGGAGTGGCATTTCTCGACATCTCGACAGGCGAATTCTACGTCAGCGAGGGCAATGACGAGTACGTCGACAAGCTGCTGTCCAATTTCTCGCCGAAAGAGATAATCTTCCAGCGCGGTGCCGAGCAGCGTTTCACCGAGGCGTTCGGTTCAAAATACTACACCTACAAACTCGACGAATGGGTGTTCGCCGAACAGTCCAACCGCGACAAACTGTGCAAACAACTCGAAGTCTCCACCCTCAAAGGATTCGGTATAAACGGCATGTCGAGCGGCATCTCGGCCGCAGGTTCGATTCTTTACTATCTCGAATTCACCGAGCACAAGGCCGTGGGCCACATATCCAAAATCTCGCGCATAGAGGAGGACAGATACGTATGGATAGACAAGTTCACCATCCGCAATCTCGAACTGTTCAACTCTGCTGCCGGCGATGCGAAAGGCTCATTTTTAAATGTGATAGACCGGACCCAGTCGCCTATGGGCGGCCGGTTGCTCAGGCACTGGATAGCCCTGCCGATAAAGGATATAGACACGCTTAACCGAAGGCTCGACACGGTGGCATTCTTAAAGGAGCACCCGGAAATCGCGGAGGTTCTCTCGGAACAGATATCGCAGGTCGGCGACCTCGAAAGAATAGTCTCACGCATTGCCGCCGGACGGGTCACTCCGCGGGAGATAGTACAGCTCAAAAACTCGCTGTTCGCGGTGGACCGGATTCTTTCCGTATTAAAGGACAACGAAATCTTCGCCCCCATAGCACAGCGCATGGACGCCTGCATCGAGGCCCGCGACAGGATAGCCGACGAGATTTATCCCGACCCCGCCAACAACCAGATTGTCAAGGGAGGCATCATCGCCGACGGAGTGGACTTGGAACTGGACGATTTGCGCAGCATCGCCACGAACGGCAAAAGCGTACTGGCGAAAATCCAGCAGCGGGAAAGCGAGGCCACGGGCATACCGTCGCTTAAAATCAGCTACAACAACGTTTTCGGATACTATATCGAGGTCCGCAATACCCACAAGGACAAAGTTCCGGCCGAGTGGATTCGCAAACAGACGCTCAAAGATGCCGAACGGTACATCACTCAGGAGCTCAAAGAGTACGAGGAGAAGATTCTGGGAGCGGAGCAGCGTATTCTTGCCATCGAGTTGCGCATCTACACCCGGCTTATCGAATATCTGTGCACCATAATCCCGCGCTTGCAGAATACTGCGGCCGCAATAGCCCGCATAGACGTACTGCTGTCATTCGCCGTAATCGCGGCCGAGAGACGATATACGCGTCCGGAGCTGAATGACGGAACGGAGATAGATATCCGAAACGGCCGTCACCCGGTCATCGAGACCCTGATGAAAGTCGGCGAGGAATATATCCCCAACAGCGTCCATCTGGACGAGCAGCAGCAACAGATTATCATCATAACAGGTCCCAACATGTCGGGTAAGAGCGCACTGCTTCGCCAGACCGCGCTCATAGTCCTCATGGCCCAGATAGGCTGCTTCGTTCCGGCATCCGAGGCCAGGATAGGCATCGTGGACAAGATTTTCACCCGTGTCGGAGCTTCGGACAATATCTCGCAGGGCGAATCCACATTCATGGTCGAGATGCTCGAATCGGCAAACATTCTCAACAACATCTCCAACCGGTCGCTCGTGCTTCTGGACGAGATAGGACGCGGCACGAGCACCTACGACGGAATAGCCATCGCATGGGCAATGGTCGAATACATTCACAACCACCCGACAGCCCGGGCCAAGACGCTTTTCGCCACGCACTATCACGAACTCAACGACATGATACAGACATGTCCGCGTGTAAAGAATTTTCATGTTGCCGTGCGGGAGGTGGACAAGAACATAATTTTTCTTCGAAAACTCGTTGAGGGCGGCACCGAAAAATCATTCGGAGTGCACGTCGCACGCATAGCCGGAATGCCTAAGAAAGTCATTGCTCGGGCCGAACAGATACTGAGCCGGTACAGCAATGCCGACACCAAGGTACGTTTCGACGACTCCGCACCAGCATCTCAGCCGAACGGAGATTTCCAGCTGAGCATGTTCCAGCTCGAAGATCCGGTGCTGATTCAGATAAGAGACCAGATAAAAGGCCTCGACATCGATTCACTCACGCCGCTCGAAGCGCTGAACAAGCTGAATGAAATCAAGAAAATAACCGGAATATAGCACATGAAACGAATCTTCGCAGGTCTGTTGCTGTCCGTTATATATTTGACAAGTTGCTCGAAGGGCGGTTCAATGCCGTCTTCGGAGGCTGACGCTACCGTACAAAGACTTCGGCAAGTACTAAGCGGCCCCTTTGTCGGCACATACCGTATCATGAACACAGAGAATATATGGTATACGGAGCGTATCGTTTTCTCGCCATATAACGAAACGAAAGAGATTATCCCCATTTTCGAACATAAGTTTCACGCATACGGAACAGCGGAAATAGAGGATTCCCGTTTTATGGCCATCAGCGGCGTACAACACTGTTACTACACTATCGGCGTGAAATACGAAGGCGCAGTGCCCACTGTCTCATTCTATGAATACGACCCTAAAACCGGCAATGTAATCAACAGAGAAGACCGCCGTAACATAATTCCCGTCGACGAACATTCTTTCGAAATGTGAAGGTACGGACTAAGCAAAGAAGGCAATTCCGTGATATATACGAAATAATAACCTTTGTCAGTCCATACCTGCCACCGTACTCCTATTTCCGGGAAATCACCTTTCGGGGCGCCGGTCACTTACATACATCATTCGTTTCGGCAACAATACGATTATTTTCCGTTGACTCGCAGCGGACATTGGAATTGAACATTTAACTGTCAGGTCGCAGCTTGCGGAACACGCCATGCGCAGGTCTCCCCGGAAGCTGAGACCCACACAACAATAAGTTGTGCCATTCCGACATCTGCATGCGGACAATGAATTTCCACAACAGCGTTATCGTCGACAGTTATACAACCAATTGCTTTTGAGTATCAAAAATTTCAAAATTTCCGCCCGACCTTGTTCCGACATTGGCAGGCGACGCAATAATACGCTCCGTAGCCGCAAACATCAACTCCGGCCCGAAAAGAATCGCATTCCAACGGCCCTGCATCAAGAAAAAAGCGCATCCGATGATTCGGATGCGCTTTTTTCAAACCGTCTATACTCTTAACTTAGTCAAGTATCTTGATGCGGATGTTTCTATACCACACATCATCGCCATGGTCCTGCAAGCCGATATAACCCTCACGGTCCTCGCCGCCTGTATTTACAAACAGGTCATAAGAAGCGAATTTGCTGCCGGCGACCATCTCTTTCCAATCGTCTGTCCACAAATGGTACTCCACAACCGGTTTGCCGTTCTGATAGTGAATCACAGTACCTTTGTAAACCATGATACCGCCAGTGTTCCACTCGCCTGCCGGTTTAGCATTCTGCGGAGCCGCAGGCACAAGGTCGTACAAAGATGCGGACATTCTGTTGCCGTCCTTACCCAGACGGGCATCAGGATGGCGTTCGTTGTCCAGAATCTGATACTCGGGCGAAGACTTCCAGATAGGTTCGCCTTCAACCTCCTGAGCCAGATAGAATACGCCGCTGTTCGAACCCTCGGCTACCTTCCACTCGAACTCCAATTCGAAATTCTTAAATTTCTGGTCGAAGATAATGTCACCTCCGTCTTTCGCACCGGCTTCTCCGGCACCTGAGCCATTGATTTTGATAGCACCGTCCTCAATCGTCCATGCTGTCGGCATGTCAGTACGATGAAAACCTCTCCAACCCTCGAACGTCTCTCCGTCGAACAGACTTATCCATTCCCCGTCGTTCTGCTTCTCAGCGCATGACACCAATGACATAGCCGCCATAAGAACACTTGCTGCTAATGTTAACTTTTTCATTTAGATTATAATTTACTGTTTGACTACAAAGGCATTTCTGTAAGTTTCCAACCGTCGCGGTAAGTATGCTTTATAAGTTCGTTGGCATATTCCAACGCGTTCATCGGTTCGGTGTACGTTTTGTTGAATGTCGGATGTCCGTCCTTAATCGAGAATCCGTCCTCTATCATTATACGTATCTTCTCGTCGGGCGAGATATTGGTGAAACGCATATTCTCGCCGTCCCATTTAAGACGTTTGCGAAGACCTTGCAGACGCACGGCCAGCACACCCATAACAACCATTTCGTTGAACGGACCTGCCTCGCTGAAATCAGATGCCGTCTTGACTCTGATTTCGGGGCTCTCTTTGGCTGCGCGCACCCAGTCCATATAGTGGTCATTGTCAGGCACCACGCGGCAAACCTGCGGCACCTTGGGCTCACGGCCGGAAAGCAGATAAGGCTCGACGCCGTAGCAACCGCAGATAAGCGTATCCTTGGTTCCGTGGAAAATCACGCCGCCGCCCTGTACATTGAGGTTCTTGCCGTCGGGCAATCCTTCGGGTCTGGGGGGCATGAGACCTCCGTCATACCATACCACCTCCACTTTCGGCATGCGGCATTTGGCATATTTGTCACGCGCCGGGAAAACGAATTTCACCATCTGGGCATTCGGTGCGCACTCCGTCAGAAGCGGCGTAGAACTGCCCTCCACCTCGATAGGGTATTTAAGTCTCAGAGCCTTGAACACCGGATGCAGGATATGACAAGCCTTATCGCCCCACGCGCCGGTACCGAAATCCCACCCGCCG
>CAYXGF010000063.1:0-9425 GCA_964464465.1 uncultured Alistipes sp.
CTCCTCGGGCAAGGAGGTGCCTTCGGCGTTCCATGCCGGAATGCCTTTCTGTATGGCGACGCTGTCTATCTGCGCGCAGGCGTGGCGTGCGGCCTGGTCGGCATACACGAGCGCTTCGATGAGTGAGTTGGACGCCAGACGATTGGCTCCGTGCAGTCCGGTGCACGATGTCTCGCCGAGCGCATACAGATGACGTATGGAGGTCTGGGCGTTGGTGTCGACCTTGGCGCCACCGCAGCAGTAGTGTGCCGCCGGGGTTACGGGAATCATGTCGCGCGTGATGTCGATGCCAATGCTCAGGCATTTTTCGTAGATGTTCGGGAAATGGTTTATGATGTCCTGCGCATCCTTGTGCGTGACGTCCAGATAGACATATTCCTCGCCTCGGATTTTCATCTCGTGGTCGATGCTGCGTGCCACCACGTCGCGCGGAGCGAGCGAACCCATCGGGTGGTACTTGTGCATGAACTCCTCGCCGTTTTGCAGGCGCAGCACGGCTCCGAATCCGCGCATGGCCTCGGTTATCAGAAACGACGGACGTTCGCCGGGATTGTACAGCGACGTGGGGTGGAACTGTATGAACTCCATGTTCTCCGTCACACCCTTGGCCCGGTGAATCATCGCTATGCCGTCACCTGTGGCCACTCTCGGGTTGGTGGTGGTGTGGTATATGTTGCCGACGCCTCCTGTTGCCACGACGGTGAACTTGGCCAGCATGGTGTGTATGGCGTGCGTTTTCAGGTCGAGGACATAGGCGCCGAAGCAGGTTATTCCCTTGGTGTGCTTGGTGACGAAATCGCCCAGGTGGTGCTGCGTGAGCAGGTCCACGGCGAAATGATTTTCCAGAACGGTGATGTTGGGGTCGCGGCGGACCGATTCGATGAGCGCGCGTTCTATCTCGGCGCCCGTGAGGTCCTTGTGGTGGAGTATGCGGTGCTCGCTGTGCCCACCCTCGCGGTTGAGTTCGAAGCGTCCGTCGGCCGTCCTGTCGAACCGCGTGCCCCATTCTATCAGGTCGGCGATGAGCTCGGGAGCCCTGCGCACCACCAGTTCGACGGCCTGCATGTCGCATTTCCCTGCGCCGCAGACCACTGTGTCGTGAATGTGTTTTTCAAAAGAGTCAGGCTCGTATGTGACGGAGCAAATGCCGCCCTGCGCGTAGTTGGTGTTGCATTCGTTCATCTCGCCTTTGGTCACGACGGTGACCTTGCCGCACCGGGCCGCTTTGAGTGCGAAACTGAGACCCGCAGCACCGCTGCCTATAACCAGAAAATCGGTTTCCATAATCTTTCCCGTTCTATAAAGCGACAGCAAAGTTAGCCAAAATTTTCTTAACTTCGCATCCGAAAAGCAACCTTTTATTCTGTTACGATGCGTAAATTGCTGTTGGCATTTCCGGCTGTCTGGTGCTGTCTGGCCACATACGGCCGCGACAGCGATTCGTTGAGTACGTATGAGATGAGCGGCATCAGGGTCGAGCATCCGGCCGATTTCCGTTTTATAAACCGTAGCAAACCGGTCGCCTCCACCTCCATGTCGGGCCTGGCGATGGAGCGGGAGAGGGTGCTGTCATTGAAGGACATGTCCGTCGTCACGCCGAATTTCTATATCCCGGACTACGGCAGCCGCATGACCTCGTCGGTTTATGTCCGCGGTATGGGTACACGCATTGACAATCCGGTGGTAGGACTATATGTCGACGGTGTGCCGTATATGAACAAGAATAATTTCGATTTCGACTTCTTCGACATCTCGCGCATGGAGATAATGCGCGGACCTCAGGGCACGCTGTGCGGACGCAACTCGATGGGCGGCACTGTGAATATCCGCACGCTCTCGCCGCTGGAATTCCGGGGTACGCGTTTTGCGCTCGACTACGGGTCGGGCCGGACGTTTTCCACACGTGTGTCGTACTATGCCCCTCTGACCGAGGAACTGGGCGTCTCCGTGGGCGGTTACTACGCCCATTCCAACGGATTCTATGTCAACGACTGGACGGGACAGCGGTGCGACAACAGCGATGGCAGCGGTATGCGTCTTAGACTCGACGCCAGGCGCGGCAGGACATATCTTAACGTTACCGCTGCTGCCGGTCATGTCCGTCAGGGCGGATACCCCTATTCTCCGTTCGATGTTCTGACCGGAGAGCACGGGCCCGTCTCCTACAATGACCCGTGTTCGTACCGTCGTGAGAACCTCACTCTGGGTGTGGGTGTGAGACACTCGTGGGAGCGTGTGGCTCTGGACAATACGGCAAGCTATCAGTATACCGACGACTGCATGACGCTGGACCAGGACTTCACTCCGCGCAGCATGTTCACCCTCTCGCAGGCGCAGAAAGACCATGTGGTTACGGAGGAGATTGTGCTGAGGCCTGTTTCGTCAGGCCGGTATGAATGGCTGGCCGGAGCGTTCGCCATGTACCGCAATCTGAACACGTCGGCCCCGGTGACATTCAAGGAGGACGGCATACGCACCCTTATCGAGGATAATATGAACAAGGGTATACATACCATGTTTCCTGACGATTCCATAGATATCCGGCAGACGGATTTCGTTCTGGGCAGCCGGTTCACGCTCCGCAATGCCGCCGCCGCGCTGTTCCACACCTCCACGCTCAGGCTGCTGGACGACAGACTGGAACTGTGCGCCGGAATAAGGCTCGATTACGAGTGCTCGGAGATGCTGTACGACAGCCGCACCCGGATAGATTACCGATTCTCGGCCACCATGTCCGACTACCGCCCTCTGGACACCGAACTGGAAGGCAGCCGTTCGCTTTCGTATTTCGAGGTGCTGCCCAAGTTGTCGGCGATGTACAGGCTGCGTCGCGGCCCTGTGCGCGGCAACGTCTTCGTCTCTGCGGCCAAGGGGTACAAGGCCGGCGGATT
The DNA here is from genome assembly GCA_964464465.1 of uncultured Alistipes sp. Classification (GTDB taxonomy): domain Bacteria; phylum Bacteroidota; class Bacteroidia; order Bacteroidales; family Rikenellaceae; genus UBA940. The sequence goes on from CAYXGF010000063.1 coordinate 2,892, forward strand.
CAACATACAGATGTTCAGCGATATTCTTCAAAACAGGTTGCGTGATGACATGCTGTCCGATTTGGGGCTTCATTTAGGCGATGCCCGGCCCTACGACGTAAAGGATGTGATGAGCTATCGGCCCGAATATTGCTGGAATTATGAAATAGGAACGCATCTCGACCTGCCGTTCGGAGGGTTGAGGATAGATGCGTCGGTGTTTTACATAGACTGCCGCGACGGGCAGATAACGGTCTTCCCTCCGGGGATGACCACAGGACGCATGATGCGCAATGCGGGCCGCTCGCGGAGCATCGGAACCGAAGTGTCGGTGGAAGCGGCGCCGGTGAGGGGGCTGCACCTGTCGGTCTCGTACGGGTACACGAACGCCAGGTTCACGGACTACGATGACGGAAACCGCAGGTATGACGGCTGCTTCGTGCCTTATGCTCCGCAGAATACGCTGCATGCGGGAGTCAGGTACGGTTGGGAATTTTCGTCGGGCATAGACGCTCTGATGCTGCGCCTCGGATATGACGCTCTGGGCCGGATATACTGGAACGATGCCAACACCGCCTCTCAGCCGTTCTACGGTCAGCTGTCCGCCGGAGTGACGGTTCGCAAGGGTATGGCCGAGATAGATTTGTGGGGGCGCAATCTGACCGGACAGAGGTTCGATACGTTCTATTTCCAGTCGATAGGCAACAGTTTCGTACAGCGCGGCAAACCGATGATGATAGGTGCCGCGGTGCGGTTTACTATAAAAGGAACGGACAAATAAAAAAACGATATGGTTATGAGAAGGACATTTTCGATTATTGCAATGGCGGCTGTCGTGCTGCTGTGCGCGTGCGAGGGGGACAATTTCAGCTATCTGCCGCCGAGCAGCGGTCTGTCGCTCGTTTACCGCGGAGATTTGGGAGCTACCTCTCCGGCGGATTTCTATATGCAGGATAACAGCCTGTTGGAGATTTCCCTGCCGGTGAACCGCGACACTCTGTACACATTTATTTTCCACAAGGCGAAGTTCTCGGAGTCTATGCCTCCGGTGAATCTGAAAATATCCGGCATCAAATACCGTCTTGACGGAGAGACCTCTGTTTTTGCGGCGGACGGGGTGGTGCCGACGGTAAATTCTGTCAAACACCCGGAATATACGGTCACAGGTCTGAACGGTACGGTATATAATGGCATGGCTTCCATCAACATGAAGTGCGGCGATGTCGATGTCTCCTATTCCGGTATTCAGGTAACCGAGTAGACCGATGCGCAGTAAGAAGGGCTGGGAGGAGATACCTTTTTTATGGAGAGGCCGCATAGTCGAGTTCGACAGATACATGAGGCTCGAAAAGCATCTTTCAGCCAATACAGCCGAAGCATATGTACGTGATTTGATATCGTTCGCCGTCTATTGCGATGGAATCGAAAAGGAAACGGACCGGAAGCCTGTTTCGCCCAAACAGGTCGAACGCTGCATGATAGAGAATTTCATGGCGTTGCAGTTCGACCGCGGAATGAAGAAAAGCTCGATGGCGAGGATACTGAGCAGCATAAAGAGTTTTTTTAATTTCATGCTTCTCACAGACAGAATCAAGGAGTCTCCGGCCGAGTTCGTCGAGGCTCCTCGCATAGGCCGTCATCTTCCCGACGTGCTGAGCCTTACGGAAATCGACGGCATAATAGGGGCTATGGAGGATTCTGAGCTTGGCGTGCGTAACAGGGCTATTGTAGAGGTGCTTTACAGCTGCGGACTCCGTGTTTCGGAGGTTGTCGATTTGAGATTGTCGGACGTGTTTCTCAATGATTCGCTCGTCCGTGTCATGGGCAAGGGCGGGAAGCAGAGGATAGTGCCGCTGAGCCGTGCCGCGAAAGAGCGGATTACAGAGTATCTGCCTGTGCGCAGGGCTGCCAGACAGGCCGATGCGCTGTTTCTGAACAACAAGGGGCAGAAACTCTCCCGCGTGATGATATTCACCATGATTCGCAAGGCCGCACTGAGGGCCGGCATAGCGAAGAACATAGGCCCGCACACTTTCCGGCACAGCTTTGCCACGCATCTTCTTGAAGGCGGCGCCAGTATCCGTCAGGTGCAGGAACTGCTCGGACACAGCAATATATCCACCACAGAGATTTATACCCACCTGAATACGGCGGCCCTGCGCGGAGCGATCGAGAAACTGCCGCTTCCTTAGGCCGGGCCGTGCGTCGCACGATGGCCGGTATTGGCATATGTCGATACGGCCGGTTTATGCCGATACGCATGTCACGCCGCGTGTGGAGAGTGCCCAGCGGCCGTGCGCGCGCAGAACCTGTTCTATTATGTCCCTTACGCATCCGCGTCCTCCGGCGAACTCGGAGACGTAACGCGATGCCTCGATGACCTCGCTGGCAGCGTCGGCCGGGCATACAGGAATGCCCACCATGCGCATCACGCCTACGTCCGGAATATCGTCGCCCATGTAAATCACGTTCTGCGCGTCGAGCGAGTATTTTTCGAGGAACTCTCTGAGTGCCGTTTCCTTGTCGGCGCAGTTGGTGTATATGTCCTCCACGTGCAGCATCTCGAAACGGCGTCTGAGCGACTCTCCGCGTCCTCCGGATATTATACAGATTCTGTAACCCTGCGATGCGGCGTATGCTACCGCATAACCGTCGCGGGCGTAATATGTCCGCATGAAGTCCCCGTCCGGCAGCGGCACTATGCTGCCGTCGGTGAATACTCCGTCTACATCGAATACGAAAGCCTCGGTCCGGGCTATGTCCTCCTTAAAGTTTCCCATATCATTGAGCTTAAAGTTTCATACAATCGTTCATACTGCGGGTAGCGTCTGTGCAGGATGTCGAGGTGACGTCTCTGGGTGAGCATGTCCCCGCGTACGGCAGGTCCGCTCTGTATATCGGCAGGCATGTATCCGGCCGAGAGTTTTTCAGCCGAACGCATTATCATCGGCACCACTGTTCCGAAGTCCAGATTCGCGTCCTCCAATATGCGCTGGCATATGGCATGCATGAGGTTCGGAAAATTGTTGGCGAACACTCCTGCAAGATGCAGGCTGGCCCTGCGCTGCGAGTCCAGCGGCCGGACGTTGTCCGACATCAGTTCCGCAACCGTCTGTACGGTCCGGCGGGCCTCAGGGGTAGACCATTCGGTGAACAGAGGCGTGTTTGCCCAGTCGACCGGAGCGTCTGCCGCGAAACTCTGCAACGGATATATCACGCCGGCGTGCGTGCGTCCTATCGCCTCCATGGGAGTGCATCCCGATGTGTGTGCGACCACGGCCCCGGACGGAAAATCAGTCCGGCGGCACACCTGCTCTATGGAGTCGTCCTTTACGGCCGCTATGTAGAGGTCGGCCTTCGGCACCTGCGGCCAGCTCCATGCACAGCCGGCTCTTGCGGCTATCTCGCGCCCGCGGTCCGGGTTGCGTGACGCTATGCCCGCGAGCTTTGCCCGCCCGGTTGCCGACAGGCGCTCGGCGAAAGCCCGCGCTACGTTGCCGCTGCCTATGATACAGATTTCAATCAAGTTCAATCTCCTCCAAAAGTATGTTTCCGGCATTTCCGGCTGCCGAACGGTTCATGGAATCTAGATATTCGGATATGCGTCTTAGGAGCGGCGAACCGTATATGTCGACCGCACCCGTATTTCTTGTCTCCACTTTGTTTATCACGTCTGAAATCCGTATGCCGTGTACATCGTGCATCGGAACGTATCCTCTCTGTTTGTCGTTCTGCGGTACGGATACCGCGGCGAGAAGACCCGCCGATTCGAGGTCGAAAATAACGTCGCGGACTATCCTCACGGGAAGAAGAAGCCTTTCGCTGATTTGTTCCGAGGTCAGAGGGCCTCCCTCCCCCGACGTGAACTGCTTCACGAATATGGCCATTGCGGCTATCGTGACCTTGCGCCGGTCCGAGTAACCCATTTTCATGGCCTCGCGCTCGGCTTCGTACATGCGCACGTTCTGCAACGCGAACGACAGTTCTCCGCCGAAAAGCAGAATCTGCCAGCTGGCCTGCAACCATATGAGAAACAGAGGTATGGCGGCGAATGTGCCGTATATGGCATTATAGGCGCTCAGGTTTGTCTGAATGTAGAAGTACGCGGTCTGGAATATCTCGAAGCCGGTCCCTGCGACCAGTCCTGCCGTCAGTGCGCTGGATGCTTTGACTTTCGTGTTGGGTACTATGAAGTATATGAGCGAGAACATGGCCCACAGCGCGATTATGGAGATGGCGCCGAACAGAATGTCGGCGACAGCGGTGTTCGCGGCTATCGATACGTTGCCGCGCATAGTGAGAATTATCGTGTTCGAGGTGACCCACAGGACGGGTGCTACGAAAATCACCGCTATGTAGTCGCTCGCCTTGCGGGCCCACGGGCGAGAGCGCTTTACTTCCCAGATGTTGTTGAACGATGCCTCCACGCCGCCGAATACCTGCAATACGGCCCAGATGAGCACCAAGAATCCGCCTATCGCCATGACGCCTCCGCGTGTCCTGGCCAGCAGGTTCTCGGTGAACACGAATATCTTGTCCAGAATGGTTCGGTATTGCGGCAGTGCGCCGTAGAGGTATTCTCCGAAACTCTGGTCCAGACCGAATCCTTTGACTATTGCGAAGATGAGCGCAAGGACAGGCACCAGCGACATGACCGTGTAGAACGTCAGTGCGGCCGAACGGACCCCTGTGCCGTGCTGCACGGAACTGCGCGCCGTGAATATGATGACCTTGGCCTGCCTGAGCAGCCAGCGCTGCCTGCCTTTGCCGTAGCTCTCTTCACGACGGTTCCATACGTCGCCGTTTACGAAATCCAGGATTTTTTTCATGTGCGGACAAATATAGCAAAAGGCGTGGCAAAATGAAACAAGGTTCTCTCTATTTTTAGGAGACGGCCCGGATTTATCGCCTGGCGCCTGGCATCAGCTCCGGTGTCTCCTTCCGTTCGGGTTGCAGGAGCAAAAACAGTGCGCGATTTGTCCCGGTGCGCCTGACGCCGAAAGAAAAAAATCTGCGGGCGGAACCTCATGTTCCGCCCGCAGGTCCGTATGTGTATTCCGGCAGATGTCATTCTGCCATGCCGGAAGCCCGTTGCTACTCCTTTATGCAGCGCACCGGAGCTGCGGTGCGAGGACAGTCGTATGTGGAGCCGTTGCCTTTGGTCGAGAAATATACATTACCGCCATTGTGAACGTATGCTATGCGGTACTCTTTTGAGTCAGCGCCCACAGGTGAGTTTGTCATCATGACCAGATAACCGTCGCGCGTACGACCTCCATACATGTTTTCCACTCCGAGCGCCGGGAAGAAATTGGTAGTGTTGTCGCTGCGCACGCTGGTCGCATTCTTCATCGCTTCGTTGACGTAGAAATCGAATCCGTAAGTTCCTGCTCCGAACGGATCGATGGACACCTGTCTTTCAGCGGGAGATGTAATCAGACCTTCGGCCGATTGGTCGAAGTTGTAATGCCCTGAAAGTGTGGCGGCTGATGCAAAGAAAAGATGCGGTGCCAAAACGGCACCGCATCTTCTTTCGGTATTGAGAATCCGTTGTCTCGGATTATTTCAGTTTGGGACCTGCGGCAACGAGTTTCTTGCCCTCTTCGTTTCCGGTGAACTTGTTGAAGTTCTTGATGAAACGTCCGGCCAAATCCTCGGCTTTGGTCTCCCACTCGCTTGCTGCGGCATAAGTGTCGCGCGGGTCGAGAATCTTGGGGTCTACGCCCGGAAGAGCGGTAGGAACCTTGAAGTCGAAGATAGGAATGTTCTTGGTCTCGGCTTTGTCGATTGAACCGTCCAGGATGGCGTCGATGATGCCTCTGGTGTCCTTAATCGAGATACGTTTGCCGGTTCCGTTCCATCCGGTGTTTACCAGATATGCGGTTGCGCCGCTCTGTTCCATCTTCTTCACCAGCTCTTCGCCGTATTTGGTCGGGTGCAGCGAGAGGAACGCCGCGCCGAAGCATGCCGAGAAGGTAGGGGTCGGTTCGGTGATTCCGCGCTCCGTACCGGCGAGTTTTGCGGTGAATCCGGACAGGAAGTAGTATTTCGTCTGCTCGGGGGTCAGAATCGACACCGGAGGCAGCACGCCGAATGCGTCGGCCGACAGGAAGATGACCTTCTTTGCGGCGGGAGCCTTCGAAACGGGCTTCACTATGTTGTCGATGTGGTAGATAGGATACGATACGCGGGTGTTCTCGGTAACCGACTTGTCGGTGAAGTCTATCTTGCCTTTCTTGTCGACGGTCACGTTTTCGAGCAGGGCGTTGCGGCGGATTGCGTTCCAGATGTCAGGTTCGTTCTCCTGGCTGAGGTTGATGACCTTTGCGTAGCAGCCGCCCTCGAAGTTGAATACGCCGTCGTCGTCCCATCCGTGCTCGTCGTCACCGATGAGCTGACGTTTCGGGTCGGTAGAAAGGGTGGTCTTGCCGGTTCCGGAGAGTCCGAAGAAGATTGCGGTCTCGCCTTTCTCGTTGGTGTTTGCGGAGCAGTGCATCGAGGCCATGCCTTTGAGCGGAAGCAGGTAGTTCATGTAGGAGAACATACCTTTCTTCA
>CAYXGF010000064.1:0-9400 GCA_964464465.1 uncultured Alistipes sp.
CCTTTGCCGTGTTGCTCGACAATGTGCGCTCTATGCAGAACGTAGGCTCTATACGCGCAGACGCTTGTCGCAGGAAGCAAGATTACCGTTGCATCCGAAGACAGCAAGTATGATTTTACGCTCGACAAAGACTTCGTCCTCAGTGCAGGCACCTCGAACGACATCGAGCTCAACCTCAATCCGGATCCGGTGGAAGTTGTCGACCTGAGCGCAAACGGAACTGCAAACTGCTATATCGTCAATAAGGGTGCTACCAATTATCGTTTCAGAGCAGACGTAATGGGTAACGGTGCGACGACGGACGGAATTACTCCTTCCAAGATTGAACCGAAAAAGACACGTCTTATGTGGCAGGCTATTGTCGCAGAACGTTATGGCGGCAGCCAGTCCGCATACGGCACTGATAGAGATATGAATATGCTTATTCTCAGAAATTCCGTCAAACTGACTACCAAACGTGGGGTTACATATGTTTGTTTCACCACTCCGGAGATAATAAACCCGGGTAACGCCGTAATATGTGTTACGGATGATGACGACAAGGTTCTTTGGAGCTGGCACCTGTGGGTGGCTCCCGGTTTCGATGCCGAGGCTACTGCATTCAGTCCGACGGCTAATGCGAACTGTACGGGCGTTACGATGATGGACCGTAACCTCGGTGCATTCGACAACGGAATGAGCGGCAAGACCGATAATGCAAAATGGAATGCACAGGCTGCATACGGTCTGGTTTACCAGTGGGGCCGCAAAGACCCGTTCCATGTGGAAAATGTCGGCAATTGGGTGAAATACGGTAACGTTCAGGCTGCTGACGGAACGGTTTCGGAATTCCAGACTCTGATAGCAAAGGAGAAACAGACTGCAACGGACTGGAAAACCGGTGTCGCCAATTCGATTGCCAACCCGACTACGTTCTACGATGCTGTCGGTATGAGCAATGTTGACAACAGTTATAAATATTTCTGGGCAAGCAAGTACGCTTCGCCGGCCAAGGACGGATGGAAAGTGCTTTGGGGTAACCCCGGATTCGAAATGTCGTGCAATGCCGGTGTAAAGACGATTTACGACCCGTGTCCGACAGGATGGAAGGTGCCTGCTCCGCGTGCTTTCTCATTCTTCTCGTTCCATGGCGGTGATATGGGCGCATATTTCCATTATGACAAGCCTTATCGTTATAACTTCGAGCAGTCTGCCGCAGGACTTGTTACTGTGGATGCAAGTGCCAGAAAGGTTACATTGGATCCGCACGGTGCCGAAACTTTCGGTTATAACATTTATATCAATTCCGCAAGAGAGGAAGAGACAGACGAACGTGCTGATGTTACAACCAAATTCTTCCCGGCCATGGGTGTGTTCAACATGTATGGAAATAAAGTTACCAACGGTAACCTGATTATGATGACGAACTCTCCGGAGGGTGATGATTCGAATGAATATCGTATCGCACGTATTCAGGAAAATGGTGATATATATTTCTCTAACAAGGGTAATGGCGGTACATACGATTGTCCTGCTACCGCACTGCCTATACGCTGTGTGAAAGAGTAGCGTAAGACTCAGGCAGAAGCTTTTTCAGAGAGCGGGGGATTTTTCCTCCGCTCTCTTTTTGTGCCGCTGCAGAGGGGCTCTGGCTCGGCTGCGTGAAAAATATAACGATTTTGGTACGGGCGGAATATTATTCGAAATATTTTGCGTACCTTTGCGGCGGTTTTTTGCATACACACGGCTGAGAATCCAAATAATAACATCATAAATAATTCAAAGGACAAATGTCGGATATCATTAAATTGAAAAAAGGTCTCGACATCAATCTCTTTGGTCAGGCTGCGCCGCAGATTTCCGTTGCTCCTATGGCGGAAAGCTATGCGGTGGCGCCTCCCGATTTCGAGGGCGTCACACCCAAGTTATTGGTCAAAGAGGGCGATAGCGTCAAGGCCGGAACTCCGTTGTTCTTCAATAAGAACAACGCAAAAGTTCTTTTCTGCTCTCCGGTAAGCGGTCGAGTGTCCGCAGTGGTGCGCGGTGAAAAGCGAAAAGTGCTTTTCGTTACCGTAGCTCCCGATGCCGAGCAGTCTTACGAGCAGTTCCAGGTGAAACCCGCGGCGAAAACTTCGCGTGAAGAGATGAAGCAGCTGCTGCTCAGCGCCGGTCTGTGGCCGTGCATAATTCAGCGCCCGTACGGCATAATCGCTTCGCCGGAAGATACTCCGAAAGCGATATTCGTATCCGGATTCGATTCGGCGCCGCTCGCTGCCGATATGAATTTCGCTCTGGCCGATGCTCAGAAAGATTTGCAGGCCGGATTCGATGCTCTGGCAAGACTGACGGACGGAAAGGTGCATCTGTCGCTTAAAGACGGTGCGCAGGGTGTGCTCGATAAAATGACCGGCGTGCAGATTCATCGTTTCGCAGGCGCTCATCCGGCAGGAAACGTCGGCGTGCAGATTCATCATATCGACCCGGTGAACAAGGGCGAGACGGTATGGACGGTGAACGTGCAGGATGTCGCCATTATCGGCCGTCTGATGAATACCGGCAGGGTAGATATGACCAAAGTCGTTGCAGTGACCGGTTCCGAAATCGTCAAACCTCAGTATGTGAAGATGATAAGCGGAGCAAGCGTGAAGTCGCTCACCGACCTGTGCGGTGTGAAGTCTTCGGAGGATGTGAGAGTCCGTCTGATAAGCGGAAACGTGCTGACCGGTGTGAAAGTCGCTCCGGAGGCGTATATGACTTTCTATGCCACGCAGCTCACGGCTATTCCCGAAGGTGACAAATATGAGATGCTGGGATGGGCCAAAATCGTGCGCCCGAAGAAATTCTCCGTATCGCGCGCATATTTCTCGTGGCTCTGTCCGAAACACAAATACAACCTGGATACGAATCTCAACGGCGGTCACCGCGCCATGATTGTGACCGGACTCTATGAAAAGTATCTGCCGATGGACATCTATCCGATGTATCTTGTGAAGGCTATTCTGGCCGGAGACATCGACAAGATGGAAAATCTCGGAATTTACGAGGTCGTGGAGGAGGATTTGGCTCTGTGCGAATTCGTGGACCCGTCGAAAACCGAGATTCAGTCAATTATCCGTCAGGGTATTAACCTTATGATTAAAGAGTTGAACTAAGATGAAAGCACTCAGAAATTTCGTAGATAAAATCAAGCCCACCTTCTCGGAAGGAGGCAAGTTGAGCGCACTTCATTCTACATTCGACGCATTTGAGACGTTCCTTTTCGTTCCGAATACGGTGACTCGCAAAGGTGCTCATATACGCGACTGTAATGATATTAAGCGTGTGATGATTGTAGTGGTGATTGCCCTGCTGCCGGCTCTGCTGTTCGGTATGTACAACACCGGTTTGCAGCACGCCCGTGCACTGAATCTCGATTGGAGCGTGATGCAGAACTTCTGGTTCGGATTCTTGAAGGTGCTCCCCGTAATCATAGTATCGTATGTCGTCGGTCTGGCGATAGAGTTCATCGCCGCACAGATTCGCGGACACGAGGTGAATGAAGGTTTCCTTGTGACCGGTATGCTGATTCCGCTGGTTATGCCGGTGGGTACGCCTCTGTGGATGGTGGCGCTCGGTACGGCATTCTCTGTTATCGTCTGCAAGGAACTGTTCGGCGGAACAGGTATGAATGTATTCAATCCGGCTCTCGTGGCCCGTGCTTTCGTATTCTTCTCGTACACGGCCTCCATTTCGGGCGATGCTGTATGGTATGCGGATGTGGACGGTTACACCGGCGCTACGGCGCTCGGTCAGCTGGCTGATACAGGTGCGACGCAGTTCAGCATGTGGGATGCTTTCTGGGGCTTCATCCCGGGATGTATCGGCGAGACTTCGACCGCCGCAATTCTTATCGGCGCCGCGATACTGCTTTACACAGGAATCGCAAGTTGGAGAATAATGCTCAGCGTATTTGCCGGTGGACTGGCTATGGGACTGCTGTTCAATGTGCTCGCTCCCGAGCAGGCACAGACCGCTACCCAGATGTACATGTCGGTTCCCGCATGGCAGCATCTGCTGCTCGGCGGATTTGCTTTCGGTGCCGTTTTCATGGCTACCGATCCTGTTACGGCCGCTCAGACAAATACCGGCAAGTGGATAGTCGGTTTTATGATAGGTGCGCTGGCCGTAATGATTCGCGTAGTGAACCCCGGTTATCCGGAAGGTATGATGCTCGCCATTCTGTTTATGAATGCAGTCGCACCGCTTGTGGACTACTACGTGGTGGAAGCGAATATTCGCCGGAGAAACAAACGTTTGAAACTTGCTAAATAGGGAGGTCGAATTTATGAAAAAACAATTCTTGGGCGGTAAAAATTCAAACGCCTATATTATATTTTATTCGACTGTCATGGTTGTAGTGGTTGCGGCTGTGCTCGCATTCGCCGCACTCTATCTCAAACCTTACCAGCAGGCGAATGTTCTCAACGAGAAAAAGGATGCAATCGTCGCTTCGATTAACGCCGCAGGACAGAACTACGATGATATAATCAAGGGTTATGCCGTAGACAAGAACGGTAATGTGGTGGAGGAAGTGTCGGGTGAGCAGGCTCTGGACATGCTGTTCGATTTGAGAGGTGCCATCGAAGCCGGAACCTATCCGGTATTCGAGAGCCGCAGCGGTGAGTATGTGATTCCCGTTATCGGAAAAGGTCTCTGGGATGATATCTGGGGCTATGTGGCTTTGAAAAGCGATTTGAACACTATTGCAGGAGTCGTATTCTCGCATGCTGGCGAAACTCCGGGTCTGGGTGCCGAAATCGCCACCCCGAAGTTTCAGGCCCAGTTCGTCGGAAAACAGATATACGAGGACGGAAAGCTCGTCGGCATATCCGTAGTAAAGGGCGGTGCTGCTGAGGGCGACATGCACGGTGTGGATGCAATCAGCGGCGGTACGAAGACCTCGCAGGGTTTGCAGAACATGCTGCTGGACTGTCTGACATATTATGCTCCGTTCTTCGGGAAACTGAATGATGCGCAGAATGCCGCAAACGAAACAATGTCTAATCAAGAAAATGTTCAGGACAATGAGTAAAGAAGAGAAAGAACCGATGTTTTCGGCTAAAATATTGAAAAATCTCACGGCTCCGTTCTCGCAGAACAACCCGGTCATCGTACAGATTCTGGGTATATGTTCGGCTCTTGCCGTGACGGTTCAGTTGAAACCGGCTGTGGTTATGGCATTGTCCGTGACTGTGGTGACCGCTTTCGCGAACCTTATAATGTCGCTTATGCGAAACGGTATTCCCTCGCGTATACGTATCATCGTACAGCTGGTCGTTATCGCAGCGCTCGTGATTATCGTAGACCAGGTGCTCCGGGCTTTCGTGTACGATGTAAGTACGCAGCTGTCGGTGTATGTGGGACTTATCATTACGAACTGTATCATCATGGGCCGTGTGGAGGCGTTCGCGCTGGGCAACAAGCCCTGGCCTTCGTTCCTGGACGGTATCGGAAACGGTCTCGGATACGGAATAATTCTGGTCATAATAGGATTTTTCCGCGAACTGCTCGGCTCCGGCTCCCTCTGGGGGTATCAGGTCGTTCCCGACTGGTGCTACGAGCACGGGTATGTGAACAACGGTCTTATGCTTTTCCCGCCGATGGCTCTTATCATCGTGGGCATAATCATATGGATACACCGCTCGAAAAATACTAATTTACAGGAAAAATAGGGGAGAGGTAAATGATGGAAACATTAAACATATTCGTAAAGTCGATTTTTATCGACAATATGGTATTCTCATTCTTCTTCGGAATGTGTTCGTACATCGCCGTGTCGAAGAGTGTGAAAACAGCCATGGGTTTGGGCGCCGCGGTCATATTCGTGATGACGATGACCGTACCTCTCAACTATCTGCTCGACCAGTATGTATTGAAGGCCGGGGCGCTGAGCTGGATTAGCGACAAATTCGCCGATGTGGATTTGAGCTTCCTGAGCTTCATCGTGTTCATCGCCGTGATTGCGTCTTTCGTGCAGTTGGTAGAGATGGTGGTTGAGAAATTCACCCCTGCACTCTACAATCAGCTGGGTATATTCCTGCCGCTTATAGCGGTGAACTGCGCGATTATGGGCGGCTCGCTGTTTATGCAGCAGAAGAATTTCGCCACTGTCGGACAGTCTGCCGTATATGGACTCGGTTCCGGAATCGGTTGGTGGCTGGCAATAATCATAATGGCCGCAATCCGCGAGAAAATTACTTACTCGAATGTGCCGGCTCCGCTCAGAGGTCCGGGTATCGCATTCATACTTACCGGTTTGATAGGTATCGCATTCATGATTTTCTCCGGTATTCAGTTGTAATTTAATTAAGATTAGCAGATATGGAAATGACTATTATAGTTGCGATTGTAGCCTTTCTGGTGGTTACGCTTCTGCTCGTGGCGTTGCTGCTGTTTGCCAAGGCAAAGCTGACTTCTTCGGGAGAGGTGCAAATCGATATCAACTCGGGCGAGAAAGTATTGAGTACGGAAAGCGGCAGTTCGCTGCTCGCCACTCTTGCGAACAACGGTATATTTTTGCCTTCGGCATGCGGTGGCGGCGGTTCGTGCGGAATGTGCCGCTGTCAGGTGCTGGAAGGCGGCGGAGATATTTTGCCTACCGAGGTGAACTTCTTTACACGCAAGCAGCAGCAGGAGCACTGGCGTCTTGGCTGTCAGGTGAAAGTGAAGGAGAATCTGAAAATCAAGATTCCCGCATCGGTGCTCGGTGTGAAGAAATGGGAGTGCGAGGTGGTGTCCAACCGCAATATCTCCACTTTCCTCAAAGAGTTCGTGGTTAAGCTCCCCGAAGGCGAGACCCTCAATTTCCGAAGCGGAGGATATATTCAGATCGATATTCCGAAATACGACGAAATCAAGTTCAGCGACATGGATATCGACGAACGCTTCCGCGAGGACTGGGACAAGATGAAAATGTGGGATTTGGTCACCAAAAATCCGGAGCCTACGTTCCGTGCATACTCGATGGCCAATCACCCTGCCGAGGGCAACATCATCATGCTCAACATACGTATTGCGACGCCTCCGTTCGACAGAGCAGCGGGCAGTTTCATGAAGGTGAATCCGGGTATATGCTCGTCGTATATCTTCTCTCGCAAGCCGGGCGACAAGGTAACCATCTCCGGTCCTTACGGAGAGTTCTTCCTGCCGGACAATCTGCCGGACAATCAGGAGCTAATATTCATCGGCGGCGGTGCGGGTATGGCTCCTATGCGCAGTCACATCATGCACCTGTTCAAAACCGAAAAAACGAAACGTCCCGTATCGTTCTGGTATGGTGCCAGGGCTCTGAAAGAGGCTCCTTATATGGAGGAGTACGCCGAGATAGAACGCGAGTTCCCCAATTTCTCGTTCAATCTGGCTCTCGACCGTCCGGATCCGGAAGCGGATGCCGCAGGTGTAAAATATACGGCAGGATTCGTACACAATGTGCTGTATGAGAACTATCTGAAAAATCACGAGGAGCCGGAAGGCTGCATATATCTGATGTGCGGTCCCCCGATGATGATTTCTTCGGTGGTGAAGATGCTCGACAGTCTGGGTGTTCCGCCTGAAAATATTCTCTATGACAACTTCGGTTCATAATAGACGTATTTATATTATTGTAAAACTATCCGGATACTGCTATCCGGATAGTTTTTTTGTCGTATGTGTGCCGGGTTGGTGTCGAAAAGGTTGCGGGGGTGTTTGATTTATGTGAAATAAGTTTTAATTTTGTATGCGTTCCGGAGTCTTTTATCGCTTCGGATATTGAAATTAAATAAAATACATCTTTATGAACAGATTGGAATTCCTTAAAAGACTCGGTCTTATCACCGGAGGTGCTATTGCGGTGGGCGCGGGTTTAGGAGGTCTGTCGTGCGGATTGAGCGGGTGCTCCGGACCACGGAAGCGTAAAATCATAGGTTTGCAGCTCTACTCCTTGCATGGCTCTATGGCGGAAGACGTTCAGTCGACATTGACCAAGGTGGCCGAAATCGGTTACTCGAATGTCGAGACTGCATCGTATTCCGACGGAAATTTGTATGGCATGCCCGCCTCCGAGTTTCGGAAAATGGCCGAAGGGCTGGGCCTGAAAATCACAAGTGCGCATTTGGGCGGCGGATATTCGAAGGACACCGAAGAACAGAAACTGGAATGGTGGAAAAAAGCCTTGGATACTCATGCTTCCATAGAGTGCAGTAATGTCGTTATTCCGAGTATCGGAATTTCGGACCAGACAACGCTCGACGACGTGAAGTCGATAGCGGAGTATTTCAACAAAGTCGGAGCCATGGCCGCAGAGCGCGGTCTCAGACTGGGATACCACAACCATGCGCGTGAATTCGAGAAGCGTGACGGCGAGGTCATTCTCGATTATATGCTTCGGAATACGGAGCCTTCGCTGATGTCTTACGAGCTCGATGTATATTGGGCTACTGTCGGCGGAGTTTCTCCCGCGGAATATATAGCCGAGTATTCGGGTCGTTTCCCTCTGTTGCATATCAAGGACGACAGCATTATCGGAGAGAGCGGAAAAATCGATTTCGAACCGATTTTCAATGTTGCATATAAGAACGGAATGGAAGAATTTTATGTGGAAGTGGAACGAAATACGCTTCCTGCTGAGGTCTGTGTAGAGAGAAGTTTCGACTTCCTCGATGTGGCCGATTATGTCAAGTAGAAACCTGAAAAAAACTGAATTTTTATGTCACAGAATAAAATATCGAGAAGAGAATTCTTACGGATGGGCACCGCTTCTCTTGCCGGTCTGACCATCGTCCCCAACAGTGTGCTGGGCAGCACGGGCGGACATACGGCTCCGTCCGACAAAATGAATATCGCCGGTGTAGGTGTCGGCGGACGCGGTTTTGCCGTGCTTAAAAGCATGGAGAGCCAGAATATAGTTGCGCTTTGCGACGTCGACTGGAAATATGCGGCCAACGCATTCAAACGTTACCCGAACGCCAAGAAGTTCAAGGACTACCGTGAGATGTACGACAAGATGATGGGCGATATCGACGGTGTCATGGTTGCTACGGCGGACCATACGCACTGTCTTGTCGCTTCGCAGGCCATAGCTGCCGGCAAACACGTCTATTGCGAGAAACCGCTCACTCACTCGGTTTACGAGTCGCGCCTGCTGACCAAACTTGCCGACAAATATAAAGTGGCTACTCAGATGGGTAACCAGGGCGCTTCCGGCGAGGGTGTGCGCAAGGTATGCGAATGGATTTGGAATGGTGAAATCGGCGAAGTGAAGAAGGTGGAAGCCTTCACCGACCGTCCTATCTGGCCGCAGGGCATGATGCGTCCCGCTCAGGTGCACGAGGTGCCTTCGACCCTTGACTGGGATTTGTTCCTCGGTCCGGCAAATTATCGTCCCTACCATTCGATTTATACG
>CAYXGF010000065.1:0-9356 GCA_964464465.1 uncultured Alistipes sp.
GTGTCGCGGCGGTGCTTGCCGTGCTCGAATCGGACAGCATAGCGCACGGTCCTTTGGAGGCGCTGTTCACCGCTACCGAGGAGACGGGCATGGACGGAGCCTTCGGGCTTGCACCGGGCGTGCTCACGGGAGACATACTGCTCAACCTCGATTCGGAGACCGAAGGCGAACTGTATGTAGGCTGCGCGGGAGGTACGGACGCCAACATGTCCATGAAGTACACCTGCGAGGCGGCACCGGCATCGCACTCCGGACTGCGCATAGACGTCAAGGGGCTCAAAGGAGGTCACTCCGGCATAGAGATTGTCTTGCAGCGCGCCAACGCCAACAAACTGCTGATGCGCATACTGAGGATGCTTGCCGACAAGTTCGACGCCGCACTCGCCTCGATAGACGGAGGAGGACTGCGCAACGCCATACCGCGCGAGGCGACGGCCGTCGCAGTG
Source organism: uncultured Alistipes sp. (assembly GCA_964464465.1). Classification (GTDB taxonomy): domain Bacteria; phylum Bacteroidota; class Bacteroidia; order Bacteroidales; family Rikenellaceae; genus UBA940. The sequence continues at coordinate 447 of CAYXGF010000065.1, forward strand.
CTCCCGCAGGATGCAGTCGCAGCAGCTAAGGAGGAGATACGCGTCATGGCGGATATATTCGCGGCCGAGTTCGACGGCATAGAGGACTCTATAACAGTAACCGCGCAGGATTGCGAGACGCCGCAGTGCATAATTCCGAAAGAGTGTTTCCGCCGTCTTGTCGCCGCCGTATGCGCGTGTCCCAACGGGGTTATCCGCATGAGCGACTCGATGCCCGGGCTTGTACAGACATCCAATAATTTCGCACGTGTGGTTTCCAACGGCAGCAGCATAGATATGCAGGCTCTGATGCGCTCCTCTGTCGGTACAGAGAAACGCGACGTGGCGCTCACGATTCGGGATTTGTTCACGATGGCCGGTGCGGAGGTAGAACTCACAGGCAGCTACGACGGCTGGAATCCGGACATGAACTCCCCGATTCTGCACGCCATGAAGCTCAGCTACAAGGCGCTTTACGGTGTGGAGCCGAAAGTCATGGCCATACACGCAGGTCTGGAATGCGGAATCATCGGAGGCAAGTATCCCGGACTCGACATGATTTCGTTCGGTCCGACCATATGCTACCCGCACTCGCCCGACGAGAAGGTCAACATAGCGTCGGTGGGCCGTTTTTGGAAATTTCTGTGCGACACGCTCGCCCGCATTCCGGAGAAATAGGCCGTGGCCGAGATTCCAGATCCAGCAAGGCAGTCGAAGTGGTTCGTGATAATCAATCCGATTGCCGGCAAAGGTCGCGGACTGACCGACTGGCCGCATATAAGCCGGCTGCTGAGGGAGCACCGCGTGATGCACGACTATGCCTTTACGGAGTATAAATGCCATGCCACGGAGCTGGCCGTCGAAGCCGTAACGCACGGCTACCGCAGAATCATCATCGTGGGCGGCGACGGGACCATACACGAGGTGGTCAACGGACTGTTCGTCCAGACGGTCGAGGCCACGGACAAGATTCTGCTGGCCGTGATAGCCGTCGGCACGGGCAACGACTGGATACGCATGTTCGGCATTCCGCGCAAGTATTCCCAAGCTATACGCGCCATTGTCTGCGGACACTCGTTCTTGCAGGATGTGGGACGGGTGACATATTACGAGTCGAGCTACCGGCAGACTCGCTACATGGCCAATGTCGCGGGAGTAGGTCTGGAAGCCAGCGTGATAAAGAACTACGCACACATGGTTCGCAAGCATCGCGGCGGCAAGTGGCGCTACGTGTGGAGTCTTGTCAAGTCCGTTGTCACGTACCGCCCGTCCGGCATCAAGATATGGGTCGACGGAGCGCTGGCGGTCAACGACTGGGTCCTGAGTGCCGCAATCGGCATATGCAAGTATAACGGCGGCGGCATGTTGCAGGTTCCGCAGGCCGTTCCTGACGACGGTCTTTTCGACATAACGGTAATACGCCGCATGACTTTGTTCCGCATGGTGACGTGCTTTGCGGCCCTGTTCAACGGACGCATCTACGATGTCAAGCAGGCGTCGCTGTACCGCGGGCGCAGGATACGTTTCGAGTCGACGCCGGACGTGCTTCTGGAACTGGATGGCGAGCTGATAGGCAATTCGCCCGTCGAGTTGGAGATTATAGACAAGGCCGTCAACATCATAGTATCTGAAAACTATATCAGGGAGAATAAGAGCCAATGTATCTAAGCAGTCTGTCGCTCATAAATTTCAAGAACGTGCAGTGTTCCGAGCAGGAATTCTCGCGCGGGATAAACTGCCTTGTCGGCGACAACGGAGCCGGCAAGACGAATGTTCTGGACTCGGTCTACTACCTGTCCATGTGCAAGAGCGCTTTCGGCATGACCGACCGGCAGTGTGTCAGACACGGCGAGGAGTTCTTCATGCTCGAAGGCTGCTACGTGGGCGGAAGCGGCCGACGCACCGACATCGTATGTTCATTTTCGGGCAAGGGCGGCAAGGTGGTAAAGTGCGGCGGCAAGCAGTACGAGCGGGTGTCCGAGCATGTCGGTCTGATTCCTGTGGTCGTAGTGTCACCGGCCGATGCGTTTCTTGTGAGCGATGCGGCGGAGGAGCGGCGTCGCTACCTCAATGCGGCCATTTCGCAGCTCGACAAGGAGTATCTTCAAACCGTCATACGCTACAATGCTGTTCTGGCCGAGCGCAACCGTCTGCTCAAACAGCCGCCCACGGCACTGCAAGCCGAGCTTCTCGAAGTTCTGGACATGCAACTGGTCCAGCACGGCACCAAGATATACCGGCGGCGAGCCCAGTACATAGAGTCTTTGCAGCCGCTGGTCGAGAAATACTACGGCATACTGTCGTCCGACCGCGAACATGTGGAGCTGAGCTACGATTCCGACCTGTCGAAAGGCGATTTTGCCGAGCTGCTTTCATCCTCCATGCAGAAGGACATGCTGAATCAGTACACCGGCACCGGCGTCCACCGCGACGACATGGTCATGCGTATAGGCGGCCGCGCATTGAAGAAATACGGCTCTCAGGGGCAGCAGAAATCTTTCCTTATAGCACTCAAACTGGCCCAGTATGCCATCGTGTCCGAGCGCCGCGGCGAATGCCCCGTGCTTCTGCTCGACGATTTGTTCGACAAACTCGATGCCGGACGCGTCGAACGGCTCATCGGGATGGTCACCGGGCCTGCCTTCGGACAGATATTCATCTCCGACTGCAACCGCGAACGCATCGAGCGCATACTGATTGGCTGCGGGGCCGATTATTCACTCTTTGCCGTAGAGAACGGCGGTGTAGTCAAAATCTGAGGAAGCAGGACATGAGACGTACACGTGTAGTCAGGATTGGCGATGTGGTCCGAGAATTTTTCGACCGTCCCTACGTGGCCCGCAAGATTGCCGAGGCCTCGCTGCCGGAAGTATGGTCCGCCGTAGCCGGTCCCACCGCCGCGTCGATGACCACGCGCGTAGAATACCGTCACGGCATCATGTGCGTGTATGTCACCTCGTCCGTACTCCGTCACGAACTGTTCATGAACCGCAGCACACTGCGCGACCGCATAAACGCCGCAAGCAAAGTCCACGATTTGGTCCGCGAACTTATTATAAAATAATCCCGGTTCGCCTCAAAAAAAAAGAACGTACTGCCGCATGATAACGGCACGCAGGCAAGCTTGCCTGGCCAGCACGAGGTAGAACCACGTAGGGCGATAACCTGCTGCATGACCGCTAAAAACCGAATGCCGATAGCACAAGGCCGGTGATTTCGTGTAAAATCGGATATAATTATCTAACTTTGTCTCCAAAACCGCTACGGCTTATGAACATCGAGGAATTCAGAGACTTCTGTCTCTCTCTGCCGCATGTGCGCGAGGCTATGCCATGGGCAGACCACAAGAACGAATACTACCGCGGTCTGCTGTGTTTCACGGTCGCAGACAAATGGTTCTGCATAGTCCATGTCGACGAGTTCGAATTCTGCCTGCTGAAATGTCCGCCCGACAAGGCCGAGGAACTCAGAATGCAATACGACGGAATACGCCCCGGATGGCACATGAACAAAAAAACACTGGAACAGCGTATACCTCGACAGCGACGTCCCCGACTCCATGATACGCGAACTAATCTCACTCGCCCACAAGACAGTTCTCGACAGCCTGCCGCCAAAAGTCCGACGCGAGCAAACAGACCTGCTATAATAATACGCAGCGACAGGATTCCCTAATCTCAGCCGCAGGTCCGCACTGCGGCGCAAGCTCAATGCGGACATAAATATCGCATTTTCAGCGGCACTCTGCCGGTACGGCATCGTATTTGCCTAACATGAAATGAGTTTCATAACAAAAAAGAATAAATACCTTAAAAACAGCACTCACATGAAAGCACGAGCACTGTTTATCTTTTTCTGTCTGTGCGCGCCATGCCTTTCCGGCGCCGAGGCGGAAGACAGCCTGAGGACAGCCAGAACACTGCCGGTCGAAAACATCGTCGTGACAGGAACACGCAGCGAAACCGACATCAGACTGCTGCCGATGACCGTTTCAGTAATAGACCGCGACAGAATCGAAAGCGAGCACCAGCAGTCGCTGCTGCCGACTCTGACAAGACACGTCCCGGGACTATTCACAACAGCCCGTTCGATAATGGGATACGGAGTATCGACCGGCGCAAGCGGAGGCATGACAATGCGCGGAATCGGAAACGGAACCCAGGGAACACCGACAACGTCGATGCTCGTGCTGATAGACGGCCACCCGCAATACATGGGACTCATGGGACATCCGATAGCAGACGCATATCAGTCTATGCTGGCGCAGCGAGTGGAAGTCGTCCGAGGTCCCGCCTCGGTGCTGTACGGCTCAAACGCCATGGGCGGCGTGATAAACATCGTCACGAGAAAAATGCAGCAGGACGGCGTAAAAACAGACATGAACATCGGTTACGGCTCTTTCAACACCTTGCAGACAGAACTGACAAACCGCGTGAAAGCCGGCCGGTTCACCAGCATCGTAACAGGCTCGTACAATCGCTCGGACGGCCACCGGAAAGACATGGGATTCGAACAGTACGGAGGATACGCAAAACTCGGATACGAATTCAGCAGCAACTGGAACATATGGGCCGACGCCAATGTGACGCACTTCAACGCATCAAATCCAGGCCCCGTATCGGCCCCTATAATCGACAACGATTCCAGAATAACGCGCGGAATGGCAGCTCTGTCCGTACAGAACAACTACGAAAAAACATCCGGAGCGCTGAGCCTGTTCTACAACTGGGGCAGACACAAGATAAACGACGGACATACCGCCGCGCAACCACCTCTCGACTACCGGTTCAACTCCCGCGACAAGATGATGGGAATATCATGGTACCAGAGCGTACAGATGTTCCCGGGCAACAGACTGACGGTCGGCGCCGACTACACGTATTTCGGCGGAAAGGCATGGAACAGATTCCTCAACGGCGAACAGACGGTCACGGCCGACAAAGCGATGCACGAAATAGCGGCATACGCAGATTTCCGCCAGTCGATATGCCGCTTCCTGACGCTGAACGCCGGAATAAGGTTCGACCACCACTCGCACGTCGGCCCGGAGTGGATTCCCCAGGCCGGACTGGCGTTTCATCTGCCCCGTGAAATCGAACTGAAAGCCTCCGTTTCAAAAGGATTCCGGTTCCCCACCATCCGCGAGATGTACATGTTCCCGCCCCAGAATCCGGACCTGAAACCCGAAAGACTGATGAACTACGAAATCTCATTCTCGCAGCACCTGTTGCAGGGGGCGCTATACTACGGCATTAACATTTATTATATCAACGGCGATAACATAATCATGCGTCTGCCCGTAAACGGCCGGCCGAAATATGTCAACACAGGCAAAATAGAAAACTGCGGACTGGAAGCCGAGACGTCATTCCGCATAGACACCAAATGGAGCATCTCGGCGAATTACAGTTTCCTGCACATGAAATACCCGGTCGTGGCCGCACCTGAACACAAACTGTACTGCGACGTGAGTCTGTCCCTCAAAAAATGGAACATCTCTACCGGTGTACAGTACATACACGGTCTGTACACGCAGACGTCACCTCCCGTCAAGGAGAACTTCGTACTGTGGAACGCCGACATCAGCTTCCGCGCCCTCGCATGGCTGACCATTTACGCCCGAGGCGAGAACCTTCTGGCCCAGCGGTACGAAATCAATGCCGGATATCCGATGCCGAAAGCCACTGCAATGGGAGGAATAAACATAAGTTTTTAATTTCACAGACATGACGATGCGCAACATATCCCTACGGGTACTGGCCCTATTTATGGCCCTGTCTATACCTGCCGCAATGTCCGCACACTCGGGCAAAGCCCGGTTCCACGTAATAATAGACACCGACGGAGCGGCCGACGACCTGCGGACAATATGCATGCTGCTGGGCAACCGTGAGGTCGAAGTGCTGGCCATAACCGCATCGGAAGGCGCGCTTCCGCCGGCCGAAACTGCAAAAAAGGCCTGTGCGCTGCTCTCCGAATTTCACCACGAAGGCATCCCTGCCGGCTCCGGAAGGGCGGTCGGCGCACCTGCTCCCCGGTGGAGAGAGATTTCCGGACGGACGGTCTGGTCAAAGAAAACACCGGCATGCGATACGGTCGACGCAGCACGCCTCATTGCCGAAGTGCTGGACGGCGAACCCGAAAAGGTGACTGTCATGGCGCTCGGCTCACTCACCAACATACATGACGCTCTGGTCCGCACGCCGCATATCGCAGACCGCATCCAGAGCATAATATGGTACGACAGCAATACCGTTCCGCTGTCCGGAATAAATTACAGGACAGACAGCACAGCCGCCCGCAGCGTACTGTCGAGCGGCATACCTGTCACCATAATATCGGAAGACCCCGGACGCAGTTTAGCGGCCGACACCGCATGGATAGGCTCCATATCCGCCATTGCCGGTCCCTATGCCGCAAAAATAGCGCATACGCACAGCCGCCCGCCGCTCAAACGGCTCTCCGAAAACGGACACCTGAGAATCTGGGATGAACTGACGGCCGTATATCTTTTCGAGCCGGACGCATTCAGCATTTACGAGGTTTCGCCGTCAGTCCGCATATGCACACCCGCAGCAGACGTTACGGCCTCCCGTCTTCAAGACATCATGCTCTCGATACTCCGGGGCAAGCCCGATGGTGAAAGCAGGGTTTTTTACGGATTCCCCGTCTCAGGAAATCTCTATTCCGACGATGTGGCGTCGATTCTGGACAGCACTCTGGCCCGGCACGGTGCGAGCGAATGGAGAGCCGCCGTACTGACCAACGAACTGCACGGACATCTGGGCATCTATGCGACAATAGGTGTCAAGATGGGAATACGTGCGCGGGAGTTCTTCAATATCGGAGTCGACGACATCCATGTCACATCATATGCAGGGAGCACACCGCCCGTAAGCTGCCTCAACGACGGACTTCAAGTGGGTACGGGAGGTACCGTAGGGCATGGTCTGATAATCGTAGCCGACGTGAAACACCCACGCCCAGAGGCCGAATTCAAATTCAAGGACCGGACATTGCGTCTGAGGCTCAAAGAACAGTACGCCAGACGAATCCGCGACGACGTCCGGCATGGAGTCGAACTGTACGGGACATCGAGCCCCAAATACTGGCAGTACATAAGGGAGCTTGCCCTGCGATACTGGGCTGAATTCGACCGGCACGAGATTTTCGACATGACGGCGGAGTAATACGGTCCTCCGCCCCGCGCAGTCTTTCTGAGAAAACAGCAATTACGGTACGGGAAAAGCAACAGCGGCAATACAAAAGCGAAATAATTTCGGGACGCAGCCGGCGAGCGAACGCAGCGTTGCGGGCCTCCGCGTTAGGGCAGCTGCATCCCGCAGGCACTGTCGAGCCGAAAAGCAGCGACTGCGCTCCGGTCAGAAAATTAAATCCGCACGGTCCTGAAAATAATCAAAGTTCTGGATAAAGATTTGCCTTACGGCGGCATAATGACTTAAAGCCGCAAATGAGCCGAGAGCCGCTTTCGGCTTCGAATGCGCTAACAGCCGGCTACTTGCTCAGGGTAAAGGAGAAAGTGGAGCCTCTGCCCAGCGCACTGCGGACGGTAATATTCTCGTGATGGGCCTCGATGATGTGCTTGACAATCGAGAGTCCCAGTCCCGTTCCGCCGTTCTCCCTCGAACGGCTCTTGTCGGCGCGGAAGAAACGTTCGAACACTCGCGGAATATCGTCCCGTGCGATTCCAGTCCCGTTGTCGGAAACCTCGACAATCACCTTGTCGAGCATATCGATGAACGATATTTCCACATATCCGTTCCGGTTGCCGTAATGAATGGCATTGACTATGAGATTGACCAGCACCCGCTCGATATAATAACGGTCCGCATGGACCGCCACCGGATGGGCGGCCGAAGTTATCGACACGCGGATATTCTTCTTTCCTGCCTCCATTTCCAGACCCTCTATTATCTCACGTGTAAGAGCCGCCACATCGAACAGCTCGATTTTGAGTTTGAGCACGCCCGACTCCAACCGCGATATTTCGTCCAGGTCGGTCACTATATTTATAAGGCGGTCGATGCTGTATTCGCTGCGTTCCAGATACTTGCGGTTTATCGAGGAATCATACAGGCCACCGTCCAGAAGCGTCGTTATGTATCCCTGGATATTGAATATCGGGGTTTTCATCTCGTGGGCCACGTTTCCCAGAAAATCACGCCGGTACTTCTCAATCTCCTTCAACCGCTCTATCTCCATCTGATTGTGTTCGGCCCACACGCTAAGCTCGCTGCGCACCACAGCGAGAATATTGTGCTGTTTGAGCAGACTGTCCTCCAACTCGCGGGTTTTTATCGTCCGGGAAAAAACAATCTGGAAAATAGGCTTAATCTGATATATTACGAATTTCTTGAATATCCAGCGCGATATGCCGAACGAGATAATAAGCTCGGCCAGACATATTATAAGCAGGCCCCACCACGCAAAGCCGTAGATAGCCACCAGAATACTGCCGCATACAATTACGAATGCCGTTACTATGGAGGCTATCAGCAGCGAAGCGTGTTCTATCGAGCGTATTCTCATAACGCGCCCGGAGGAATCTACGACATGTAATTTTTCATGAGCCGGGCTATATACTTGCCCACGATGTCGAACTCTATGTTCACACGGCTGCCGACCCCGATATTATGAAAATTGGTGTGTTCGTAGGTATAGGGAATGATGGCCACCTGAAACGAGCCGGGACGCGAGTTGACGACAGTCAGGCTGACACCGTTGACGGCAACGGAACCTTTCTCGACCGTAACGTTATCGCCCGAAGGCTCGTACTCGAACGTGAAATACCAGCTGCCGTCGGCATCGGTCACGGCAGTGCACACGGCCGTCTGGTCGACATGTCCCTGAACGATATGCCCGTCCAGCAGGGCGGCGGGCTTCATGCTGCGGTCGGCCTTTACCTCGTCC
>CAYXGF010000066.1:0-9061 GCA_964464465.1 uncultured Alistipes sp.
CGGCTTCTCCGGTCGTCATCTCAATGATGCGCTTCGACTTGATGGCATTGGCGGCTGTCATCGTTACCTGGTTCTGCCGACGGGCATTGTCATCGACCTCGGGGATGATATACATCTTCAAATATTCATACGACCGCTTGCCGTTGCGGTAGATATCGAGATATAGGCTCTTGCTGCCATTGTTGAGCGGCTTCATTCGGAGTCGAATCGGCTCCTTGATTTTTGCCGGTTTCTTTATTCGCGCCATATAGGGAAAATTCAATCGTTATTGCTGTGGGCAAATGTAGGAATAATAATCGAAATAGAGAAACAAACAAGAAACAAAAACAGTGCAAAAATCTGCCGACTATCTGAAGCCAATGAAGACAAAGGAAATTTGCATATCAACATAAATAACTGTAATAAAGCATATTTATATTCATTTAATTAGTTTTTATTTGCATATACGAACATCACTTTATGAATGTAGGAAATTTTCAATCAGATGCAAAGGTGGCATAGTGGTTCTCGCGCATATAGCGTGGGCTGCTATCACTACATCTGCATCTATGGTTTTCCTACGACCTTCAAGTTAAGATGTGTGGCATTGCAGTTCCACACTTCGTATTACTAAGTAATATCCTTGTGGCAGCTGGAGGATGAAAAAACGTTTGTAATGAAAAAATGATTTTTCTGTTGGCGCTTTGTGTCGCTCTGTCTTCATGCGGTATCCTGAGCAGTGGTGTCATAGGCAGAACTTATGTCACGGATTATGGAGAGCGAATGAAACTGGTTAAAATTGATTTTCCGGAGATATACGATTTATATCGTAGAGGAGCCGTTGTTATTAATGATGTGTATACCTACGAAAAAGATGGTAATGAACGAGTGGGCATTGATTATCATTACAGATAATGTATGAAGCGAATATAAAAGCCACTGTGAAATGCCTCCATGATGAGACTAAACCATTGCAATGTAAATCTGTGCACTGCGGCCTGTTCGGATTGTCCGTCTTTATTTATTTTTTTCTGTAAAGTTGGTAGCTGTTAATCATGTTCTGCCAGAGGACATATGCGGCGGGGGCGATGGAGCACAGCGGGTCGAGATAGTTTTGAGCCATCCAGATTGCAAGAATCGTGTTTTTCTGTCCGAGAGACTGACCTCCTGCGACGGTATGATTCCAATGGCGGCCGATTCTGCGGCCTATGTAGAACTGAGAGCAGCAGATTGCAAGAGCTGCTGCTGCGAGCATGATTTCAGTGTATAGCGAACCGTCGTTTTGCAGAGCGATGAAATTAACGGTTTTTCCTGTGACGATAGCCAGTGCCAGTAGCCACAGGTAGAATGAACCGATGCTTAGACGTTTTATCCTGTCCGCTAATCCGGGGGCATATCCGCGCAGAAGCGATGCGGTTATGAACGGCAGAGCGAGCAGGGGAATCACCTTGCGCAGGATTGCCGACAACAGTTCCCAGAACGAAATGTCTGCACTTGCACCTATGGCCGAGAAGAATACCGGAGCGGCGACGGCCACCGAGCAGTTTACGAGCATCGAGTAGCTTATCATTATCTCGATATCCGCGCCCAGCATTCCGGCAACCACAACGGCCGATGTCGCCGTGGGGGCCAGTATGCATATCATTGCTCCCTGGGCCAGTGTTTCGTCATAAAGTCCGAGCAGCAGGTATATACCGACGCTCACGATTGTCTGAAAAGCCAGCAGCGATGCGTGCAGACCTGTGAGTTTTATCTTGCGCGGGTCTGCGCCGCAGAACGGCAGAAACAGCATGATGAAAATCAGATAGGGCGTCAGAAAGTTCAGCTGTGTGAAGAAGTCATGAAACAACCCTCCTGCCAGCATTGCCGCCGGCATCAGTATGCTCCGTTTTCGTTGAGCCATTATGCGCTATGACAATAATTCCTTGACCTTGGCCGATATGTCCTTGCCTTCCGCCTTGCCTGCGAGCTGTTTTGTGGCGACACCCATTACTTTGCCCATATCTTTCATCGAGGCGGCGCCGGTCGATTCGATTATGGCCTTGACTGCGGCGGTGAGTTCGGCGTCCGACAGCTGGGCCGGAAGAAATTCTTCCAGTACCTTTACCTGTGCCATCTCCTCGGCGTACAGGTCCTCGCGACCCTGTCCTTTGTATATCTCGGCCGAGTCGAGTCCCTGTTTGGCGAGTTTGCGGATGATTTTCAGAGTTTCATCGTCCGAAAGTTCGCTTTTTCCGGCGGCGGCCGTTTTCGCTTCGATGATATATTTCTTTACGTTGCGCAGTGCCAGCAGACGCATCTGGTCCTTGGCCTTCATCGCATCCATGATTCCTTTGCTGATTTGTTGTTCGAGACTCATATGCAGATTAATTTTTTGATTCGAAGATGCTGCAAAGTTAGTCAAAAAGCGTTTAAGTTATATCCGCGGTGTCCGAATAAATGCGCCCGGCTTCGCCTGCCGGTTTTCATAATTAACCCGAAATTATTATCTTTATACCCAATATGGGTATTGCATATTGCGATTAAAGATTTGACAGATAAATATTTGATATGTAAAATGAAAAAAAGTTCGAGATTTTTAACGATGGTTTTTCTGGCCGCGGCATGCGTATGCTTCCTGGCCGGTTGTACGGATAAGAGAATCAGGGCTGCCGAGCGTCTTGTGGAGCGCGTCACCCCTGGTTACGGTCCGCAGTTCAAGATGGAGCTTATCGATGCCGATGCCGACGGCAGCGATGTTTTCGAGTACGGCAGCGACGGCGGAAAGGTTCTTCTGCGTGGAAACAACACTATTTCCCTGGCGGTGGCCTATTACAATTACCTGAAAAGCTGCTGCGGCGTGAACATGTCGTGGTGCGGCGAGCAGATGTCGCTGCCTCAGCAGCTGCCGTTGCCTGAGCAGCCGGTCAGCGGAAAGATAAACGCCCCGTGGCGCGTCTATCTCAACTACTGTTCGTTCAGCTATTCCGCCACGTGGTGGGATTGGGACCGCTGGCAGAAGGAGCTCGATTTCATGGCCATGAACGGCGTGAACATGCCTCTTTCGATTGTTGGTCTGGAAGGCGTGTGGTACAATGCACTGCGCAAGGTCGGATATACTGACGAGGAGGCGCGGGCGTATCTTGTTGGCCCCGCGTATTTCGCATGGCAGTGGATGACCAACCTCGAAAGTTTCGCCGGCCCTCTGCCCAAAAGCTGGATAGAGAGTCATGTCGAACTGGGCAGGAAAATTATGGACCGCCAGCTGGAACTTGGCATGCAGCCTATTCAGCAGGGATATTCTGGTTGCGTGCCCGTGAAGTTCAGGGAGAAGTTCCCCGAGGCGAATATTCAGATGAAAGAGGGCTGGTGCGGTTTCGCGCCCGTGGCGCAGCTCGATCCGACGGATCCTCTGTTCCAGAAATTCGGACGCATACTTCTCGATGAACAGAAAAAACTGTTCGGTGCGCACGGATATTATGCCACCGACCCGTTTCACGAGGGCAAACCCATATCCGATGAGCCGGAATATCTGGGCGATGTGGCCCGTTCGGTGCTTAAACTGTTCAAAGACTTCGACCCGCAGGCGAAATGGGTTATGCAGGGTTGGAGCCCGAGAGAGCATATCGTCAAGGCTGTGCCGATGGAGGACCTTATGATTCTCGACATCTCGGATGCCTACTGGAAACAGAGCCAGGATGCGGTCAAGGAGTGCTTCTGGTGCTATCCGTATGTTGTCGGCAACCTTCACAACTTCGGCGGCAGAATCAATCTGCACGGCGATTTGAAACTGCTGGCCAGCAATCAGTTCTACAATGCTGTGCAGCTGGGCAAGAATATTGTCGGCTCGGGACTTTTCATGGAGGGTCTGGGCCAGAATCCGATATATTACGACCTGGCTTTCGAGATGCCCGTACATCAGCAGCCGGTGGATATCGCCGCATGGATTCGCGACTATTCGCGCCGTCGTTACGGCGCCGAGTCCGAGGATGCTTACCGGGCTTTGATGCTTCTGCTGGAAAATCCGTACAACACGGGTACTAACGGCGTGGAGCTCAGTTCCATTGTAGCGGCGCGTCCTGCTGTCGTTCCAAAGAAAAGCGGACCCAACTCAGGATTCGACATACCGTATGACCCGTATTCTCTCGTGGAGGCTCAGAGGCTGCTGCTCTCCGAGTCGGACAAACTCGCATCTTCGTCGGGCTACCGGTTCGATATCGTGGATGTGCAGCGTCAACTTATGTCCAATCTGGGTCAGTTCATACACAAGAAGGCCGCCGACTGTTTCCTTGCCGGCGATTTGGAAGGATTCGACCTGCACAGCGGACGTTTCTTGGAGCTGCTTTCGGATTTGGACGCCGTGCTCGCCACACGTCCCGAGTACAGCTTCGAGAACAGAGTGGCCAGTGCACACAGCTGGGCTACTACGCCGCAGGAGAGAGCGCTGTATGACTATAACGCCTCTTTGCAGGTTACGCAGTGGGGCGGCCAGCCCGAACCGGACGTTCTGTTCGACTATGCGTGGAAGGAGTGGAGCGGACTGACGCGCGACTATTACAAACCGCGCTGGGAAAAATTCTATGCCATGCTGCGTCAGTGTCTGGTCGACGGCGTACAGTACGATGAGACGTCCGTTCCGCAGAGCGCAGGTCGTGAGGCATTGCGTGGCAATAAGTTTTACAGCGATTTGACGGATTGGGAAACGGAGTGGATAACCACCGAGAAGAACTATCCCGAAATGGAGTACGGAAACGAGACTCAGGTCGTGAGCGGCATGTTCGGAAAATGGAGCGCGCTTTATCCCGAATATGTTCCGGTGGAATGCAAATAAATTATAGTACCGATATGAAAAAAAGAGTTTTAAGTCTGTTTTTGGGGCTGTCGTTGTGCGTAGCATCGTCGGCTCAGAGTTGGAAGCCTCTTGCCGAGTCGGCGTTTTGCAGGGAGGCGTTGGAGAAGTACCCTGTCGCGGTATTGCTTGACAGCACCAGCGTGGAGGTCGCACCGAGCGGTTCGGGCAGTTTTACCATAAGACGTGTGGTTGCCGTCGGCAATACGAAAGGCGCTCTGGAAAATCGTGTGATTAAGTACGACTACGACCCTCTCACCGCTTTCGCCGAGTTTACCGATGTTAAGATATACCGGGCCGACGGCACGGTGGAGAGTGTGGATTTGTCCACGGCATGCGATTATGCTGCGCCGGCACGCTCCATATATTGGGGTGCACGGCAGATTATGATTGAGCCGGGAGCGCTGTCGAAAGGCGATGTGGTGGACTACACCATCTCCAAGAAAGGTTTTACATATGCGCTTCTGACGCAGGACGAGGATGAGCGTTTCATCCCTCCCATGCGCGGGCAGTTTTACGATATAGTGCCGTTTTGGGTAGACAAGCCTACCGTGAAAAAGGTGTATCGTGTCAGCTTCCCGAAGGAGAAGAATGTACAGTATGAATTCTATCAGGGCCGGTGCACCTCGTCCGTGCGTTTCGAGGGAGAACGCAAGGTCATGACGTTTGCGGTGTGCGACGCGCTTCCTTTCAGGGGCGAAAGCAATATGGTCGACAAGTTCGATGTGGCTCCGAAGCTCATGATGTCCTCTACGCCGGAGTGGAAAGACAAGTCGCTGTGGTTCCACAAGGTGAACGAGGACTACGGCAGCTTCGAGCCTACGGAGCGGGCGCAGGCCAAGGTTGACGAGCTGTTGCGCGGAGTAAAGGACGAGATGAAGCGCATCTCGATTCTTACGCACTGGGTGGCGGACAACATGCGCTACTCGGGCATATCCATGGGCAAGGGTGAAGGCTATACGCTGCACAACACCGAGATGAATTTCACCGACCGGTGCGGCGTGTGCAAGGACAAGGCGGCCCTTCTTATATCGATGCTCCGTATGGCGGGTTTCGAGGCTTATCCTGCGATGACAATGGCAGGTTCGAGAATCGAGAGCATCCCGGCCGACCATTTCAACCATTGTGTGGCTGTGGTCAAGCTGAGCAACGGTACATACATGCCGCTCGACCCGACATGGGTGCCGTATAACCGCGAGCTGTGGTCGAGCGCCGAGCAGCAGCAGAACTACCTGCCCGGTATTCCGGAAGGTTCCGACCTGTGTCTCACAGATGTCTCCGCTCCGGAGAACCATTATTTCAAAATCGACGCCACCACCGCTTTGAGTGCGACGGGTACGCTGACGGGTGAATTCACCCTTACGGCCGAAGGGCAGTCCGATGCGGCCGTCCGTCGTCCGTTCCTGCAAGGTTATGCAGACAGGGTGATGCAGGCCATAGAGACGGAACTGCTGCGGGTGTCTCCTCAGGCGCGCCTGCTCGGCATGGAATGCCGCAATCCGAAGGATTACCAGGCCGGTCCCGTGAAGATGAAAATCCGTTTCGAGATACCGTCGTATGCTACCGTTGGCGACGGCGTAATCATGTGCAGGCCGCTTGTGGCAGGAAATATCTATTCCGGCGTGCGCTCGTTCCTGCGTGTGGATACCACGCCGCAGACCAAGGCTTACGGATTCAAGGATGCCTGCTCGCGTTACGTGGAGATGAAGGAGACTATGACTCTGCCGAAGGGTTACGCTCTTGCCTCCGAATCCGGTAAGGTAAGCGTGCCGGGCGATGTGGCCAGCTTCGAGGGCGAGTACGACGTCAGAAAGGACAAACTTGTTTACGAACAGAGAATATCGCTCGGAAAACGTGTCTACGAGGCCGGCGACTGGACTCAGTTCCGCAATGCCGTTGACGGTTACAAGAGTTTCGCGGCTAAAACATTCGTGTTCGAAAAGAAATAGATAAGCAGATTATGAAAAGATATATATTGATTTTTACGGCTGTCATTGCCGTAGCCACGCTTCGGGCGCAAAGCGATGCCACTTTCAGCAGGATAAGGGAAACGTACACGCTGCATGATGACGGCAGTATGGATTACAATCATTACAGAGAGCTGAAATACAATACCCAGTTTGCCTTCTTCCGCCTTTTCGGAGAGACATTCGTCGTGTACAATCCCGAGTTCCAGAAACTCGTTATAAACGATTGCCGCACCGTTCAGAAAGACGGTACCGTCGTGACGGCTCCGGAGAATGCGTTCAACGAAGTGCTTCCTGCCGCCGCGGCCGATGCCCCCGCATATAACGCTCTGCGGGAGATGGTCATCACGCATACGGGACTCGAAACCGATGCTAAGGTTTTTCTCGATTACACGCTTCACACCGATGCAGGAGCAGTTCCGTCGCTCGATATAGACAGGATTCTTCCCGTGCAGGGTGCGGACATAAAGGAATACACCATTGTCGTGAATGTCCCCTCCGGCACCGAGCTTCGTTGGAGTCTTGACGGCTCCAAGGTGAAGCCGCGCGTGAGCGGAAACACCTACACGTGGACCTTCCGCAACATTCCTGTCGCTTCCGGCGAATTCTACACTCCGTACAATCATAATGGCATGCCGCGGCTTTCCGTAACTTCGGCTCCGTCGCTTGCCGCCTCGCTCGCGCCGCTTACTGTGGAGACGAGGGAGATATGCCGTGTGCCGGGCCGTGTATTGGAGGGATGTGATTCGGACGAGGAAAAAGTCTCGGCTGTCCAGCGGTTCATTGTCCGTGAGATAGCGGGTTGCGGCGTGACGCCCGATTTGTCCGGTTACCGTATCAGACAGTGCGGCGAGGTGTTGAGGACTGCTTACGGAACGGAGGCTGAAAAGGCTTTCGCAATGGCCAGACTGCTCCGGGCCGAGGGCCTGAATGCGGATGTGGTGCTGAGGTTTCCGGCAAATGTCGGAGTGCTGACCCCGAAAAACGTTACGGGGTATTTTGTGCGCTGCGGCGGAAAGTACTATTCGGTGCTCTCCGAGGGAGAATACAATGCCGCGCTCAGAGCGGACCGCGACAAACTGTGCGACATGGCAGGTAATGTCCTGGAACAGCAAGGCACTACGGTAGAAATAAAGTATGCAGCCGATGTGCGTCTGACTGCTGACAAAATTGAGACCGATGTGAAAAAGGCCTCTGTCAGCGGCATGGACGGAAAGATTGTCGCATCCGAGCCTGTCCGTATGCGTCGGAATGGCGATTACGGTATATATACCATACCCGCGACCGCAATCGGAGTGGACGCATGGCGCATGAGCATACTCAATTCGGCGCGCAGGGAGAGCTTCGAGATTCCTTACGCCGTGAATGAGAGCTACGATTATGAAATATCTCTCGATGGCGTGGCTTCCAAAACGGCCGACGTGAAGGTCGATGTGGCGAATTCGGCCGGCCGCGTAAAGATAACCATAGAGAACCGTGACGGCAAAGTGATTGTTCTTCGCAGCATAGAGCTTTCTAAGACGATAGTTCCGGCATCGGGCTACAATGATTTGAAACGTTTGCTTCTGCTGTGGATTAACCCGGCTTACCGCCAGGTGGTTGTCCGTTAGCGGGGGATTGTAATATTAAAGAAGCGTCGGAAATTTTCCGACGCTTCTTTGTTTTGAGGCAGGCGGCTGGAATAGTGCGTTGCCTGCGTACCACGGCCGAAGAGCTTTCTGGCTACTTGTACCACGAGGCGTAGAGCATGTAGTCGCGTGCCGTTCGTTCGATTATCTGCTGGCGCTGTTCGGGTGTCACATCTTTGACTTTCTTTGCGGGAACTCCCGCGTAGACGCTGTTCGGTTCGAGTTTGGAGCCTGCCAGAACGAGTGCTCCGGCTGCTATTATACATCCTGACGGAACCACTGCATTGTCCAAAATGGTGGAGCCCATCCCTATAAGGCATTTGTCTCCTATGACGGCTCCGTGTATCGTCGCGTTGTGTCCGACTGATACGTCGTTTCCTATGTGTGTTTGGGACGGATGCCTCGAACCGTCGAACAGCGTATGTATTACCACTCCGTCCTGAATGTTGGTGCGGTCGCCTATGGTGATGGTGTTGACGTCGCCGCGCAGCACCGCGCCGTACCATATGCTGCACTTGCTGCCGACAGTCACGTCGCCTATAAGTGTAGCTGTTTCTGCGAGAAACGTGTCCTCGCCGACCTGTGGAGTGTGTCCTCTTACTTCTTTTATCAGGGCCATATGAAAGTCATTTTTTTCACTTGACGCGCAAAGTTAAGAA
>CAYXGF010000067.1:0-8643 GCA_964464465.1 uncultured Alistipes sp.
TCCATGAACGATATGCACAGGAACAGTATCAGGATGTTGGGCAGAAACACTATCACTCCGCCGACACCGCCTATTATTCCGTCCACCATCAGGTCCCGGAGCGGTCCGGCCGGCATGAGGCTGCCGACCAGCGAGCTGAGAGCCTCCACGCCGGATTCTATCCACCGCATCGGATAGTCGCCTATCTTGAATGTGGCCTCGAACATGAGCCACATGAGCAGCAGAAAGACCGGAAATCCCCACAGTTTGTGGGTGGCCATGGCGTCTATCGTCCGTGTTATGTTCTGCTGCTCCTTTATTCCGGGGGTGAATGTCTCTTTCAGCGCGCCCGATATGAATCCGTATTTCTCGTCCGATATGAGCGTCTCGACATCCTCGCCCATCTGTTCCTTAATCTTGGAGCTCAGGCTGTCGCGCAGGCGTATCCACTCCCCGAAATCGGCCGAGCATTCCAGCAGACTCTCTATTTCCCTGTCGCCTTCCATCAGCTTGGCGGCCAAGTATCGGTTGGAGAAGTGCTTTGGCAGGGCTCCGATGTCGTTTTTCAGTGCGTCCGACAGCGTCTTGATGCTCTGCTGTATCACCGGAGAGTGGTTTATGTGTATGTGCCTTACGGTGGCGTTGCGGCCCTCGTACACCTCGATTATCGTGTCGAGCAGCGTATCGAGCCCCTTGCCGGACCGTGCCACGACCGGAACCATCGGCACGCCGAGCATTCCGCTCAGATGCTTGTAGTCGAGCCTGGCCCCGCTTTGCAGCAGTTCGTCGTACATGTTAAGGGCCACGACCATGCTTTGGTTTATGTCGATGAGTTCGGTGGTCAGATAGAGGTTGCGTTCCAGGTTGGAGGCCGCCACGACGTTCACTATTACGTCAGGCGTATTCTCTATCAGCTGCTTGCGTACATACACCTCTTCCGGAGAGTAAGCCGAGAGTGCGTATGTTCCCGGCAGGTCGTATATCACGAACGAGTAGTCGCCGTATTCGAATGTGCCGCGTTTGGCGCCCACGGTGACTCCGCTGTAATTGCCGACGTGCTCGTGTCCTCCGGAAAGGGAGTTGTACAGCGACGACTTGCCGCAGTTGGGATTGCCGACCAGGGCGATGTTTATGCGCTTCCCGAGGGATGTTATGACGTTCTGGACCTGCTGCTCGCAGTCCTCGCATGTGATGCTCGGCTGCTGCTGCAAGACCAGCTCGGCCTCCTGCCTTGTCACCACCTCTATCATCGAGGCCTCGCTGCGCCGGAGCGATACCTCGTAGTCCATCAGACGGTACTTTATCGGGTCTTTGAGGGGGGCGTTGAGCACCACCTGGACCTGCTTTCCGCGCACGAATCCCATTTCGAGGATTCTTTTGCGGAATCCGCCGTGTCCCTGAACCTTTATAATGGTTCCGCTCTGACCGGTTCGCAGTTCTGACAGTTTCATCGTCTGTCGGTTTTGAATGTCGTGTCGGCGCGCTCTGTGAACAGGTTTCCGTTCAGATGGTCGTATTCGTGCTGGAATATGGCGGCGGTGAATCCGCTCATCGTGTCGTATGTACTGCTGCTTTCGCCGTATTTGATGTACATAGCGCCGATTTTAGCCGGGCGGCGCACTTTCCCGTATGTGTATGGCACCGACAGGCATCCTTCGCCGCCGATGCGCATGGAGTCGGAAGCGTATGTGATTTCGGGATTCAGGTATGCCTCGAACGGTTTGTCCGGCTTGTCGAATCTCTGTACGATAATCACCCGGCGCAGAATGCCGACCTGAGGGGCGGCTATGCCTACACCGGGATTTGCCGTATCCTGCACTGTCGCCAGCATGCCTTTTATCAGACAGTCGAGTACGTGGCTGTCGAAATCGGAATGCCTGACCGGCAGACTTGTCGATTTCAGAATTGTTGAGTCCTCACTGATGTCTGTTTTCAATACGCGCATGACACCGCCCTGCGCGCGGCCGATTATCTCTTTCTCACTCTCTGTCCATGCCGGCGCGGGGCGTTTTATGCAGTCCGGCACCTCTATCGCACATATGGCTGCGGCAAGGACAGCCGAGGCCGCAAGCAGTATCCTGTATTTCGTCTTCATGATTTTTCC
Organism: uncultured Alistipes sp.; assembly: GCA_964464465.1. Lineage (GTDB taxonomy): Bacteria > Bacteroidota > Bacteroidia > Bacteroidales > Rikenellaceae > UBA940. Next base: position 2,084 of record CAYXGF010000067.1, read on the forward strand.
GCTGTTTTACGGATGCAAATTTACGAATAAAAGCCGCGATACGGCATCGCTATTTATGATTATTTTTTTTACAGTTTCCTACCTGAGGAAGACCGGAGGCTGTAAAAATGTCGTGAAAATCAAAATAAACGGGCGTAAAGTTTGGAAATAACAAATTTTGTTTAACTTTGCGTAAAATACAATCCTAAAATTAGTGGTATTATGAAAACATTAGTAGAGAAAATCAACGCGGAGGTAGCCAACTTCCAGGCAAATGCGGAAGCACAGGTGGTTAAGGGTAACAAGGCTGCCGGCACTCGTGCGCGCAAATCGGCTCTCGAACTGACTAAACTCCTGAAAGAGTTCCGTAAAGTATCCGTAGAGGCTTCCAAATAATTAAAAGTCATTGCGGTTTGACAAAGCGGCGCCTGTCTTATGGCTCCGCTTTTTTGTATTCGGCCTAAATAAACACTACCTTTGCATCCGGATAAAAAAAGGAAGCCTATGCCGGCAATCAGTGTGATAGTACCTGTCTATAATGTCGAGAAGTTTCTTGCGCGCTGCCTCGACAGTATCGTGGGCCAGAGTCTGCGCGATATCGAAATCATATGCGTTGATGACGGCAGTCCGGACAACTCGATAGATATACTGAACCGTTATGCGCAGTCCGATTCGCGCGTGAGGGTTATCCGCCAGCAGAACAAGGGCTTGGGCGGCGCACGCAATACCGGTATCGATGCCGCCACGGGCGATTATGTCGGATTCGTTGACTCGGACGACTGGATAGATTCCGATTTTTACGAGAGACTTTATGAGGCGGCACTGCGTACCGGAGCGGACATAGCGTGCGCGGACCTGATAAGCCACCGCGGCGACAGGGTGAAGCGACGCATAGTCTATCGGACTGAGTGCGTGGTCGATGATGTTCAGGGACGTTTCGAGACCGGACAGTGTCCTCCGAGTTTCTATGTAGTGAACAAGATATACCGCAGGGATGTGCTGTTGCGTGCGGGGGTAAGGTTCAGGGAACATGTCGTTCTGGAAGATGTGGATTTTACCGCAAAAGCCGTGTATGCTGCCTCGCGTATGGTTACGGTTCCCGGTACCGCTTACAGGTATATGTTCAACTCGGCGTCTATCGTCAACAGCCGCCAGACACCGAAAAAACAGCGGGACAAGTACGAGGCGTTCAAGGCCATGCTCGAATTCGCCGGTTCGCACGGAGTTCATATTCCCCGTAAGCACCGGATGATAGTAGTGCGCACGTATTCGGTCGGTCCCGTATGTCTGTTCAAAATCAGGGAGCGCGACGGCCGCCGGTTCTATCGTCTGTTCGATTTTTTGCCGGTATGGTGTCGGCGTGTCGCGTAAAAAGGCATCGGACTTTGATTGAACTGGGAAATGAATTATATTTGCTTGTCTAATTCGGATTCGGAGTATGCCCAAGGTAAGCATTATTGTACCTGTTTATAATGTCGAGAAGTTTCTTGCGCGCTGTCTCGACAGTATCGTGGGCCAGAGCCTGCGCGATATCGAAATCATATGCGTTGATGACGGCAGTCCGGACAATTCGATAGATATACTGAACCGTTATGCGCAGTTCGACCCGCGCGTGAAGGTTATCCGTCAGCAGAATAAAAAACAGGGCGGGGCGCGCAATACGGGGCTCGATGCCGCCACGGGCGATTATATCGGATTCGTTGATTCGGACGACTGGATAGATTCGGATTTCTACGAGAGACTTTATGAGGCGGCGCTGCGTACGGGTGCCGATATAGCGTGTTGCAGTATTTTGAAGCATCGTCCCGGCGGAGACAAGTATGTGGTGCGCTATCGGACGGAGAGCGTTGCGACCGATTTGCAGCGGCGTTTTGCCATGTGCAGCTGCCCTCCCCAGTTCTATACGATGAACAAACTCTATCGGCGCGGGCTGTTGAATGGAGGCCGTGGACTGCGGTTTCAGGAACACGTGGTGTTTGAGGACATAGAGTTCGTGTCGAGGGCTCTTTATGCTGCGTCGGGCGTAGTAAGCGTGCCGGGTACCGTTTATCATTATGTCTACAACGGTATCTCTACGATAAACGGAATCGAAACATTGGGCAAACAGCGCGACAGATACCGCGCACGCAAGGCTTTCGTGGAGTTTGCCGACCGTGTGGGCCTTGTCATACCGCGCGCGTATCGCAATGTTCCGGTGCGCAGCTATGCCTTCGGACCGGTGTGCCTGCTGAAAATCAAGGAACGCGACGGACGAAGAACGTACAGACTGTTCGATTTCCTTCCTGTTTATATGAAAAAAATATGAGAAGCCATGGATGTGGATTTGGTTTATATGTGGGTTGACGGACGTGACCCGGTGTGGAATGCCAAACGAGGCATGTGGATGGAGCGTTACGGAATGACTGTCAGCAGAACCGATGTCGAGACAGGCGACTGCCGTTACATAGACCACGACGAGTTGAAATATTCGTTGCGTTCGGTAGAGCGTTTCGCTCCGTGGATAAGACGCATATATATAGTTACGGACAATCAGGTTCCCGGTTGGCTGGATACATCGCATCCCAAGATAAGAATGGTTTTCCATTCCGAAATCATGCCTTCGGATGCTCTGCCGTGTTTCAATTCCAGCGCCATAGAGTTTTGCATACATAATATCGAGGATTTGAGCGAGCATTTTCTGCTGGCGAACGACGACTGTTTTTTTCGGCGGAGTGTATCGGAGTCTTTTTTCTTCGGGGCGGACGGATTTCCGATAGTCAGATTCAGGCCGGCATTCGGCAAACGGCATATCGGGACTTCGAGTTATTACAGCACGCAGCTCAATGTCCAGAGTCTGGTCCGCCGGACTCTGGGGCTTAATATACGGTATGCGCCGCATCACAATATAGATTCGTATTGCAGGAGCGATGTGGCGGCCTGCATCGATTTTTACAGGAACTATGGTATCGACGCGACGATACGCCGCAAGTTCAGAACCGATGAAGACTTGCAGCGCACGTTGCTGCATTACTGGGCCGTGGCAAAGCACAGGGCGCATGTGCGTCATGTCGGCCGTTACGACAACCGCGAGCTCTCTTTCGGTGTCATTCTGCGCGATGCCTTGCATGGTCGCTATCACAGCGATTCGCGTTGCGTGTCGGTGCGGTACAGGGATTACGATGCGTTTTTCCGCAAATATGACCCGGCGCTGTTCTGTATCAATGACGAAAGTGCCGCCATGCCTGAGGATTATATGCGTGTGAAAAATTTGTACGAAACACTGTTCCCTTTGCCGTCCTCCTTTGAGAAAAAGTAGCCGGAACCGTATGTCCCGGCTACTTCCCGAAATGTTTTTTCATATTCGGCTCGCTGTATTTGGTAGTGGTATGAATACCCTGCGTCTTCATTGCAAAGATGCGGTTTGTTTTTGAATATGGCGATGCAGATTGTAAAAATATTGGACTAAATCGTCAAAAAAACATATTCGGAGGCCTGTTTCTGAAAAACTTTGGCCTCCGTCTTTCCTGTTGTGAGAAATCGTGCCTTCCGATGCGTGCGGAGTTCGGCTTTTGAGAATTCACGGAGTTGTATCCCTACCGGCTGCGGTATTCTCACCCTTCAAGTAGCCGGTTGGGATTGTAAGGTTGCCGGTCAGCGGTTCTTTGTCCGGTGTGTTACTCGATAGGCCGTAGCAGGCCCGTTGTCGAATCCATTATATATCCCTTGACTACGACGTCGTGCGGTACGAGCGGGTGGTTGCGGACCAAATCTACGGTTTCGAGAATCGCCGATTCCGTATCGTCGAAACCGTGCAGCCAGCTGTCAAGGTCGATGCCGCAGTGTTTCATCAGCGTGATGTGCTGCTCTGGGATGCCGCGCTTGCGCATGGCGTGCTGCATCTCCGCGCTGTCCATGCCCTGCACTCCGCACTCCGTGTGGCCGATTATCATCACCTCCTCGACTCCCAGTTCGTATATGGCCACCAGAAGACTGCGCACCGTACTGTCGAACGGGTTCGTTATGGTCGCCCCTGCATTTTTGATTATCTTCACGTCGCCGTTGCGGAATCCCAGCGCTGCCGGCAGAAGTTCCACAAGACGCGTATCCATGCAGGTCACGATGGCGATACGCTTGTTGGGATATTTGTCCGTGATGAATTTCTCGTATCCTTTCTCCTCGACGAACCGCCGGTTGTACTCCAAAATCTTGTCTATCATATTTTCGTAAACGTTTTCGAGAGTGCGAATTTACGAAATATTCTGTCACACCGGCGCTATACGGCTGCGTTACGGTCGAAAAAACAGTGTCCGGGCATCCTAAATCACATGTGACGAATGTCGGCATGCGTGAAAAACAGTATGATATTGTTATCTTTGCGCTCCGCTTTTTATAGAACCCGGCACACCGCTGGTGTCAGACTGGCGGGAATGTATTGACTTTAATATGGAGTGATATGAGAGAGGTAGACCCAAAGGAGACGACACGAGCCTATGCCTATGAGATGTGGATGGGCGCGCCGATGCCGATGGTTACGTTTTTCAGGACGCTGAATGTTTCGCGCCTTGAAAGAATCGGCCGGAAGAAAGGATTGAAATTCAACATGCTGATGTGCTACTGCATAGGCAGGGCCGCCGGCGGGATAAAGGAGTTTTATATGCTGCCTGTCGGAGACAGACTGATACGTTATGACAGTATAGCCGTAAATACCATTGTCGCCAACCGTGAGGGAGAGGTCAGTTCATGCGATATTCCTTTCACTGATGATTTGGCCGGTTTCAACCGGCATTATCTGCAACTGACCAGGCAGGTAGCGGAAAGCTGCGTCAATCATGACCTTACCGAGAGTATGGTTATCGGTACTTCCGCATTGGCACAATACGAGATAGACGGGGCTGTCGGTATGTATAGCGGTGTGTTCAATAATCCGTTTCTTATCTGGGGCCGATACCGTCGCCGCCTGCTGAAAACGACTCTTACCGTATCATTCCAGTTTCATCACACGCAGATGGACGGAGCGCATGCCGCACGTTTCCTGGATGCCCTGCAAAAGGAAATCGACCTATTGCGGGTGTGATTCCATATATCCTGCCGATTGGAGGCCGAATTGTATAATAGCTGTTGTATTATTGGTATATAATTATGCTACATTATCTACTTGAATGTGTCGAGTAGACAGATGATTATGTCGCAAGTCTTAGTGTAACTATTCCATCTTTTGCCTCTTTTTGCATGGCGGTTGCAAAGCGTAACCAAGCAGTAGAATGCTCTTTATATATTGCCGCAAGTTGAGTATCTTTCATGTCTGATTCGTTCATAAATGTTGTGTATAGAACAAACATTGAATTAATCTTGTCTTTCTTGCGGTCTCCGTCTTTGCTTATATCTCCTTGTACATCTGACATTGCAAAGCAAAATCCATCTCTAACCCTAAAACCGTATTTCGCTTCTTCTCCATAATCTTTCAGATGCTTATTTATCTCGGCATTAATTGTAATTGGCATTCCAAGTCGATTCCTTGATAAATATCTGCAAGCTATATCATTTGCATTAAGAGATTTGTCTTTCAGAAATCTTTCGTTGTAACGCTCTAAAAAATGGCTGGAATATGCGTGTATTTGACGAATAAGTGTTAATGGACCGTCATCCGTGTGTTTATATCCACCGGCCATCCATTGAATGACAAATCGCTTTTTACCGTTAAACATGACACAAAAAGAACCTATTACAGGATTTTCGATAGATGCCCGACTTTCGGCATAGAAAAATATAATGTACTTATTGTTTGTGGAAGGAATAATATATTCGTACCATCGCCATGCTGGAAATCGTCGTTCTTTCTTAAATTCTTTGACAGCCTTTGGTCGAAGGTATTCTTCTTTTATTTTTTACCTTTTCATGGTCTGCGCAGAGATTGTCGTACATCTCTTTATATGTCATCGTTGGTAGAAGCATAGTAGAGTAGTTTCCGAAAAATAATTACGCCCAATTTTACATCCGAAAATGTAAAATTGGGCGTTGATTCTGTGAAATTGCTGTTGCTCAGTAATTTTTCAGCGGAGAGAGAGGGCTATGAACCTACTCCCTAATATCCTTGAAATTCAATTCTTTATCAATATGTCAAAGCCTTAGGGGTACAACTTGGGTTACAAAAGCCACGCTTTTCTGTCACCTTTTGGCTGTTCGTTGTCTGCCTAAAACTATGGTTCAAAGATACGGATTTCTTTTGATATATGCAAATCATTGAAAATAAATCTTCTGCGGTTAGTGCAAGGTGCAACTATATATCTTTATATATAGCTTGCACCTTGCACTAAAAAAACTTTTTTGTAATAAACAAGATACTATTAAAATAAGTACCTTTGCAAAATGCATCAAGATGATTTCAGATTTTACAAACCTTGTAAGTTGTTACAATCTTACGTCAGATATTATTGGGCATTCAAAAGTAACCAACGACTGAATACCTTGACTTTTCCTATCGGCTGTCCTCAAATCATCTTTCATAAGCAAACACCGCTATATATCCCCGAATTGAATACAACACAAGATGTACTAACTATCAGTGGGCAGGTTAATTTCTCGTCACACCTATATGCCACCGG
>CAYXGF010000068.1:0-8540 GCA_964464465.1 uncultured Alistipes sp.
AGTTGCTGTCGAAACATATCTTGTAACCAGCGGCCTGAGCCTGCGCCGCCAGATACTCCGAATCGACCGTATTCTTCGAACAGCCGAGGGTTATGATGTTGATTTTCTTCATCCGTTTTTATGGTTTCATTACTCCCCGAACAGAGCGTTCACAAACTGCTCGCGGTCGAATATTTTCAGCTGGTCGATTCCCTCGCCGACCCCTATATAATGCACCGGAATGCCGAAACGGTCACTGATGCCGATAACGACACCGCCTTTTGCCGTGCCGTCGAGTTTCGTTATGGCCAGCGACGAGACGGATGTCGCCTGCGTGAACTGCCTGGCCTGTTCGAATGCGTTCTGTCCGGTGCTGCCGTCCAGAACCAGCATCACTTCGTGCGGAGCATCGGGTATCACCTTGCCCATCACGTTGCGAATCTTGCCCAGCTCGTTCATAAGTCCTATCTTGTTGTGAAGACGGCCGGCCGTATCTATGAGGACAACATCCGCTTTGCCTGCGACGGCCGATTTGAGCGTATCGAAAGCCACGCTCGCGGGGTCCGAACCCATCTGCTGACGAATCATCGTGGCTCCGGCTCTGTCCGCCCACACCTGCAACTGCTCTATTGCCGCCGCACGGAACGTATCGGCCGCACCTATGTAGACCTTCTTGCCGGCCTGCGTGAGCTTTGCGGCAAGTTTTCCTATCGTAGTGGTCTTGCCGGCGCCGTTCACGCCCACGACCATCACCACGAACGGAGTACCCTCCCTCTCGGGTATGCCGAAAACGGTCTGACGGCGTTCGCTTTCGAGCATCAGCTGTGCGATTTCGTCGCGCAGGATGCCTTGCAGCTCGGACGAGTTCATATACTTGTCGCGCGCCACACGCTGCTCGATGCGTTCAATGATTTTGACAGTGGTGTCCACACCAACGTCGGAGGTGATGAGTATCTCCTCCAACTGGTCGAGCATCTTCTCGTCCACCTTGGAGTGTCCGGCAACTGCACGTGAGAGTTTGGAGAAAAATCCCTGTTTCGTTTTTTCCAGTCCGGCATTAAGCTGCTCCCGGTCCTGCCGGTCCTGCTCCTGCCGGTTCTGCTGACTCTCCTGCTGCCGTTTCTTGGAGAATATACTGAAAAGTCCCATAACCGCGTTTAATTATACTTTGTACAAAAATAGAGGTTTTTTTTATAACTCGGAAATATTTGGAGGCTCAACACCGATATGTTATATTTGCTTTCTGAAAAAACAATCTTGAAATGAAAAGGATTTTAATACTCGCCGCCCTCGGATTTTTCGTTTCCACGGCCTGGGCTCAGGGAACCGACGGACGGCAGTACTCGGCCAAACCCGCACTGGCACTGCGCGCGGGAATCGATGCGACGATACTCGGCATGAATTTCAACTATTACAGCGAGGCCATGGATGAAATAGCTCGATTCGCACCGGCCCCTTTCCTCGGCGGAACCGGTTATTTAGGCGCCGCCTACGAGTATCCTGTATCGTACAACTGCGCCGTGGCCGGAGGAATAGGCGTTTCCTACGGCAAGGCCTCGACGAGCGTCGGACGCGACGCCTCGTTCTATTCCTATTTCTCGATGACCTCGATACACGCCGAGATTTACTATGCACTCCGTTTGCAGCACTTTTACTGCAACGTCGGATTGCGGGCCGGCTACATGCCGCTGATGGTAACAGAGTACGGCAAAGGGGGGGGGATAATGTTCCGCGGCAGGATGAACGGCAACCACTACACCCGTGGAAACGTATACGGACTAATACAGGCTGGCTACACCACGGGCCGCATAGACATCGGCGTCGATTTCAACTACGCGCTCCTATCGCAGTTCAAGGAGGGCTTCTCCTATCCCGTGGTAGGCAGTTACAATGTCGTCCGGACAAGACACATGAACGTGGGTCTGAGTCTCGCATACCGGTTCATGTTCGGACGCTGATGCACCTTTAAAATAAAAGGTATCTATAACCGTACTGTACGGCATATCCGACAACGGGGCATAATAAGTACTGGCGGCTGCCTGACAATTTTTAATGTTGGGATAGTGCGCATAATGCGGGTGGAGCCTGCGAAGGTGCGGAGTGAATGAAATGAGCTGACCTTCGCGTGGCGAGGCTCCGGCCAGCACGGTTCCCAAGAACCGTAAAAACAGTGCCGAGAGCTATTGGCTCTTAAAAATGGATAGCGGCCTGCGACCGAACGAAACTCCGGTCTGCGAAGGCCCGCAAGAGCGCTAAACTGTAAAATAATTTCCAAATAAAAAAGCCGGAGAGTGACTCTCCGGCTTTTGCTGTCTTCCTTACGGAAGGGTTATGGTAACCGGATACGCTCCGTCGTTAAGATATCCGTACTGGAAGTCCGGAGCGCAATACACGGGATAGAGCTGGAACTCCTTGTCGGAAATCTTCCGGTTCTGCGAGTTGTACTCCGAGAAGTCCTTGCCCCACTTGTACTGGCCCGGCCAGTAGGCGTATACAGGATATTTCGCCTGGAACATAAGTCCCACGCAGAACGGCTCGTATGTAATCATTCCGTTCTCGTCGCACAGGAACTGGACATACATTGCGGGAACACCGGCCCATCCTGCGTCGAAATCTTCTGTAAGGAAACCCTCCGAATAGGGGTCCATGACGCGGTATACCTCCGCCTCGCGCGCACGGTAGATGTCCGCCTCGTAGGTATTCTCGAACAGGAATATGTCGAAATACCTGCATTTGCCCAGGTAGTCGAACGTCAGCTTACGGCTTATCGACACGGTGGTCTGTCCGCGTTTCGACGGACTGAGACCGTCTTTTATGGTAAGACGAATCTTGTACTTTTCGGTCAGACCCAGCGCCGATATGTCCGTATAGCGAATCTGGGCGTAGGCCGTCGTGGCTCCGTCGGCGAAAACCACCCGCGGCGTGGTGAGCGAGAATATTCCCGCCGGGTCGGTATCGACCCACTGCTGCTCCACGTGCGTCTTCTCTATGCCGCCGATTACGGTATCGGTCACCGTTACGTCGACCTGTATCTCAAAGCCGACCTGTGCCATGCCTGTCGCCGCTCCGCTCCTGTATATCGGGACAAGCACCCGGCCGTCATCCTGAATTCCGGTCTCCACGTTAAGCACGGAAGCTGCGAATGCGAAACCGTCGGCGTCACCTTTCGACGGATTGTACAATGTGCCTTCGACATCCTGCGAACAGGCCGTTGCGAGCAGCAGGACGGCGGTCAAGGCTGCGGTTAATTTTTCAAGTCTCATTTCTCTCTGTATTCGGTTTTATTGCACATAAGGATTCTGGTCCGCCGACGAGATATTGGGATTGTTGTCTATCTCGGTCTGCGGAATCATCAGTATGCACTCGATGTAATCTGCCGGGAAATTCAGATATTCGGCATATTTGCTAAGATAGTTGGTGTGGTTGCTCTTCTCACCGTTGATTTCCCAGTAACGGGTCCAGCCCACACCCTGGCGCAATATGTCGAAAATACGGCCGGCCTCGCCCCACAGTTCGATGCGCCGTTGCAGAAGAATCTCGTCCAGCAGGGTCTTCACCTGACCGGTCGTTCCGAACGTCTGAATGTTGCCCGTAAGCGACGCTATGCGGGTGGCGTAGTTCGTGTCGCGCCGGCGGCCGAGCTCGTAGAGCACCGGACGGGCCAGCTCCTCCTCCGAATTGCGGCACAGCGCCTCCGCCTTTATCAGGTAGGCCTCCTCCATACGCATGAAGATATAGTCGCCCGTGTGAGCCTTCTGGTTGGCCCACTGGAATTTGTGCTGGTTGTAGTTGATGTTGGCGCCGTATGACCACTCGTCGGCCGTGATTCCGATATTGCCGTTCCACCACGTCTTGCGGACATCGGTGTTCGGAATCTGGGCATACAGCCAGTTGCTGATGCACTTCGGAGATTCGGCGGCGTAGTATACGTCCGTGCAGGCGTCCATATGCGAGTAGAATGAAGCGAAGACGGTGGACTGCTCCGATACGACCTCAGCACCCCACATGACGGAACTGGATTTTGCAGAGTTGAACGGAGTCTTTCCTGTGGTCCAGCTTTTGGTCGCATCGTCGAATGTTCCGGGCGTGACGGTAGCCTCGCTCATGCTCAGAAGTTCGCATCCGGGCTTTTTCATTGCGTTGTCGGCAGCCTCCGCTGCATCCTCCCACCTGTTCTGCACCAATGCGACACGGGCTTTGAGCAGCCACGTGGCGTAGATGTCGATATGGGAGATGTGCGACTGTGCAAGGTCCGACTTCCCGAAAAGCTCGACCGCCGTGTCGAGGTCCCTGTTTATCTGCTCGTACACGTCCTCCACCGTTCCGCGGCCGCGGCCTTTCGACGAACTGGACGTGGGCTGTGTGTAAACGGGAACTCCCGGCAGGTTTTCATGCCCCTTGTATGTCTGCTGAAACGACTGTATGAGCATGAAATATGCGTATGCCCGCACCGCATGGGCCTGGGCCATGACATCCTTGATTTGATTTTCGTCGCCCTGGACCGTACTGCGTGCCGAGATTATGTAGTTCACGTTGCTTATTATCTCGTAGAAGTATTTCCACGTGAAGTAGCAGCGCCATATCTTGCTGGTGTATCTGACGCGCGCCTCGTAGTTGTAGTCTTTCCAGAACCACCCCGGGCCCTGCGCCGTGTGCACCATGTCGTCGCCCATCACTTCCGCACACAGCGTCACCGCCATGTTGCCGAAACACTGGTGCGCATTGGCCGTCACGAAATCTATTCTGTTGTACATTGTCGAATAGACGCCGTCCAAAGCTACCTTCACGGCATCGACATCTTTGAGTATCAAGTTTTTGTCCACTTCTCCGGACGGAGATGTCTCCATCAGGTCGGAACATCCCGCCGAAAGCAGGCTTATGGCAATACCTATCGTGTAGATGATTTTTTTCATAACTGCTTTTTTAGAATTTCAAATCCACTCCGAGCATCACGGTGCGGTTGGGGGTGTACGAATAGGAGGTCGAACCGTTGAAACTTGCCTGTGGATTCAGACCTTTCAGATGCGTGAATATCCACGGGCTGTCAGCCGAAAGATACACCCGGAGCGCGCCGATGCCGGTTTTGCCGAGCGATTTTGTCGGAATGCTGTATCCGAGCGTGATATTCTTGATTGCGAAATACGATGCGTCCACCAGAAAACGGTCGCTTATCTGCGACGAGAGCGTGGTGGTGGCTTTCGGAACATCCGTCACCTGTCCCGGAGTGCGCCAACTGCGCAATGCGTTCCTGTGATATGTCTGGCCGATGAATGTCGGCTCCATCATCGACTGATATATAGCATCGTATATCTTTCCGCCTATCGAATATGTCATAAGCAGTCCCAGGTCGAATCCCTTCCACGTCAGCGATGTGGAAATCGAGCCGTAGAGGTCCGGTATGCGGCTGCCGTGCATGTATTTGCATCCAGCCGCCACAGTCGCGTCGTTGGTGACATACTCCGAGCCGGGCTTCATGCTGCCGTCAGCGTTCTTTTCGTAGGCCCAGTAGAGCTGTTCGCCGGTCGTCGGGTCCACGCCCGCGCTCTTGGCCATATAGAACGTGTTGATTTCCTCTCCCTCGCGTATGATGTACACTCCGCTGACGATGTCGTCGCCTCCGTCCGTCAGTTTGCGGACCCTGTTGCTCAGGGTCGACGCCATAACCGTCACGTTCCATCGCCAGTCCTTGTTGGAGATGATGTCGCCGCCCAGCGTAATGTCCCATCCGCGGTTGACCATGCTGCCGATGTTGGCGTAATATCCGGGGAAGCCGAGCGATATGGCCATGGGATATTCCAGGAGCAGGTCGCTTGTACTGCGGTTGTACCACTCCACCGTTCCGGTGATGCGCCCGAGAAGCCGGAATTCGAGACCGACATTGAGATTGCCGTTCTTCTCCCAGGTGATATCCTTGTTCTCTATCGAATTAATCACGGCACCCGAATTGCTGCCGTTGGGATAGTTCATGTCATAGAGCGACTGCCATGCGTAGTAGGTGCCCAGATTGTCGTTTCCCTGCACGCCGTAGCTGGCTTTGAGCGTTATATTGTCTATCCACTCGACATCTTTGAGGAAAGGCTCCTCCGACATGCGCCACGAAGCGCCGACCGACCAGAAACTGCCCCAGCGGTTCTCCTTCTTGAATCTCGACGAAGCATCCATACGGAAACTTGCCGAGAGATAATAACGGTCGTCATAGTTGTAGTTCAGACGGCTCATGTACGAGTTTATCGAATAACGGTTGGATGCGGAGTTGGCCTCGGCGATTGTCGACCCCATGCTCAACTCGTCGTAATCGGCGAACGGGAACCCGGTGCGCTCAGCAATTATGTACGTGAACAGGTAACGGTAGAACTCATGTCCCACCATAGCGTCTATCGAGTGGCGGCCTATCTTGGTCTGATATGTCAGCAGCTGATTCCACGTGTAGCTCATCACGCGCGAATTCTCTTTGGTGAGTCGTCCTGTTCCGGCAGCGTTGCCGTAAAAAGGATTGTAATTGGTGGTCTCGTTCGTGTTCACGTTGTCGACACCCAGATTGGTGGACAGTTTTATACCCTTCCAGTTCACGGCCAGATAAGCCCTGCCGCTCATGTTGTCGGTCAGCGTATAGAAATCGTCCTCGAACAGCGTGGCCACGGAGTTACGGTTGTTCTGCGCACCCGCCGGACGCGACTGTCCGTAGTCGAACACCCTTTTGCCGTTTTCGAGCACGTAGCTGCCGGTTCCGTCGATTTTGTGCACCGGATAAATCGGCGCCATGAGCATGGCCGAATACCACACGTTGGTATTGTTGGCGGTACCCTCCGAACCCAGAAAATCGCTGTCTGTATGCGCATAGCTCATGTTGGCTCCGAAATCGAGCCATTTACGCGGAGTGAAGTCAACGCCCACGCGCCCCGTGTAACGTTTGAATCCGGTGGTTTTGAGCGTACCTTTCTCGTCGAGATAGCTGAGCGAGGCCATGTACTTGCTCTGCGTACCGGAACCGTTCACCGACAGCTGGTACTCCTGACGGACAGGAGCCTGAGCCTGCGCCTCCTTCATCCAGTCGGCGGAATATTTCTGCCGTGCGTCCGGAACGATTCTGCCGTCGGCATCGAAAAGCTCCGAGACGGGTTTGTCGTATATGTTGTATACGTTGTCGGTTCCCAGAATCGATTTCGAGAGTTTGTCCACGGTCATGCTCTTCGCCACATCGGGCAGATACCCTTCGGTATATACCAAATCGTTGAAAGAGGCAGTGTACATGTGCTCCATATACTCCCGGGCCGAGAGCGTCTCGTAGAGAGGTATCGCACGCGAGCTGACACCTACCTTGGCGCTGAGCTGCACGTTTATCTTGTCGCCTGCGTTCTTGTTGCGGCGCGTGGTAATCAGCACTACGCCGTTGGCGCCGCGGGCTCCGTACAGAGCGCCGGCCGAAGCGTCTTTGAGTACCGACATGGACTCTATGTCGCTGCTGTTTATCGAGTTCAAGTCTCCGTCGAACGGCACTCCGTCCACAACAATCAGCGGCGAATTGGATGCGTTTATCGAGCCGAAGCCTCTGATTCGCAGTTCGGCTCCGCTGCCCGGCTGTCCTCCGCCGGAAGTGGTCATCACACCGGCCACCTGTCCGTCCAGAGCTTTGGTCACATCGGTGACCGGGCGGTTTTTGAGCTTGTCACCCGACACGACCTCCGCAGAACCGGTAAAGGATTCCTTCTTCGTAGTTCCGTATGCCACGACGATGACCTCTTCAAGAACCTTGTCCTCCGCTTTCAGCTCCACGTCTATCACCTTCTGGTCTCCGACCGTCACGCGTTCGGTCTGCATGCCCAGAAACGAGAAGACAAGCACATCTCCCTTCGAGACTTTTATCGAATAATCGCCCTTGGTTCCGGTTACGGTAGCGGCCTTTCCGCTCTCCGCCATCACCATGGCTCCGATTACCGCCTCCTTGTCCGAAGCCTGTCTGACCGTTCCGCTTATCTCGATACTCTGAGCCGTGGAAACTGTCACGGTCAGCAGCAATGAGAGCAGAAGCAGTAAATTTTTAGTCATACTTGGAAAGTTTAGTTTGGATTTTCTTTACATAAAAGGGGTTGCCCGACAGTATATCAGGCAACCTCCGTAGTATATAAATGTCCTGTAATCAGCACCGTATCCTTATTCCTTTATGCAGCGTACGGAGCTTCCGTAAGGACGGTTGAGGCCTGTCTCGCTCGCCGGATTGCCCCATGCGAAGATTTCCAGCGTGGCGGTAGTGTTCGTTACGCTTGCCGTGTTGTAGTTGGCTCCGCCGTCCACACCCGAGAGGACTCCGGTGTTGGTATCTTTCTTTCCGGTGAAAGGCCACCAGTACTCCTTGTCCGAGCCTTCCGGCTTGTAGCGGAAACCAATACTGTATTCATCGTCATATTCAATGAACCAGGGGTATTCCGGGTCGTATTTGTTGCTGTCCGTGAGACTGCCGGCTTTTTTGTACTGTTTGCGGAATCCCCACGGAGCACCGGCCTTAGGCACAATCCAGCCTTCCGGACACGGGTCGTAGATAGTCTTGTAACCCGAAACGCCGC
>CAYXGF010000069.1:0-8499 GCA_964464465.1 uncultured Alistipes sp.
ATAGAGTACGGCATCATCACCGATGAGAAATTCGCCGAGAAGGCGGCGGATTTCAGGCTCCTTAATAACACTGAGAGAGAATACTTCACCTTCAAGGAGTACGAGTCGCTGGTCAAGGGGAATCAGACGGACAAGAACGGTTCGTTGATATATCTGTATACCGACAGCGTCGACGGCAAACACAGTTTCATTCAGGGTGCCAAGAGCAAAGGTTATGATGTCCTGATAATGGACGGACAGCTGGACGGACATTTCATCAACTGGTTCGAACACAAGAACCAGAATTCGAGAATGGTGCGTGTGGATTCGGACATTATCGAAAAGCTGATTCAGAAAGATGGTCAGCTCTCTATGGCTCTGAGCAGCGAGAACCAGGAGATTCTCCGTCCCGTTTTCGAGAGCCAGCTTCCTGTTGACGAGAAGATTCACTACAACATCGAGTTCGAGGCCATGGATGCTTCCGAGGCGCCGGTGGTCATAATTCAGAACGAGTATATGCGCCGTATGAAGGAGATGGCGGCTGTAAGCGGTGGCGGCATGTCGCAGTTCTACGGACAGATGCCCGATAATTTCACGATAGCGGTTAACGGCAACCATCCTCTGGTGATAGACATACTCGGTGAAGCGGAAAAGAGTTACGGCGACAGGTTGAAGAGCATCAACAAGAAGATAGCCGCCGCTCAGAGCGAGTATAACTCCTATCAGGAACTGGTTAAGAACAAGAAGGCGGACGAGCTTACCGACGAGGAGAAGAAAACCGGCGAGGAGGTCGAAAGTCGTCTCTCATCATTGAAAGAGGAACGCAGCGCACGTCTGAAAGAGATAGGCTCGGAGAACCAGTTGGTGAAGCAGCTGATAGATTTGGCCTTGCTTTCTAACGGCATGCTTAAAGGCGAAAGTCTCACCAGTTTCATCCGCCGCAGCGTGGAACTTATAGGAAAATAAGGTTGTTGGAGT
The DNA here is from genome assembly GCA_964464465.1 of uncultured Alistipes sp. Taxonomy (GTDB): domain Bacteria; phylum Bacteroidota; class Bacteroidia; order Bacteroidales; family Rikenellaceae; genus UBA940. The sequence continues at coordinate 958 of CAYXGF010000069.1, forward strand.
AGCCTGGCTGAATACGCCGGGCTCCGGCTGCCGGATAAGAAACGTATTGGCGGAAAGCATTTTCCGCCAATACGTTTCTTTATGTAATGACTGTTAGTTGTTCAGCTCTTTTGAAACGGTACGGGCCGTTTTGCTGCGGCCGTAGGAATAGCCCTAAAAACATTCGGGAACAATTTTTTCTGCTGCCGGTTCCAGGTCGCCTATTTCTTCGTTTTCGGGCTCTGTTTCTTTGAACATTCCGGAAACAGGATCGAATTCAAAGGTGAAATCATCGTTCTGCATCGTTGCGATGCCGGTATAGTCGACAACGTTGAATCTGCCTGAATATCTTGCCGTGTATGGTTCGGATTCCGATGTTGTCGTTTTTACGATTTCTTTCGCATGGCGAATGCCGTCGGTCAATTCATATACAAGAACTGACGGACTGGCGGCCTGGGTCGCGTTGTTAATGTAGGTGACATGTATGCTTTCCGGAGTTACATCGTAACGTATGGTGCATCCGGGTAGCATCTGACTGTCTGTAACGTATGTTCCGGGAGTATATTCATATTCCGCAGCATTATAGGTGTTGTATACATCATGGCTGTAACACAGTGAATCTACCTCTAACAGAGCGGTTTTGTATGTAAAAAAAAGATTGATGGCCAGGGAGAAACGGTCCTCTTTAACTTTCAGAGTCTCATACTTGATGTTGTTTGTCTTTTTTGTGGGCACCGCTTCCGGCAGCAGCACGATTCTCTCGTCGGATAGGATTTTGTCTCCGGCAATTGTGCCGGACGGTGCAATTGCCATGTACCGGCCGACGTACAGTTTGGCCGGCTGGCCATCGATGACGAAGTCAGTATCGTGCTCCTTGCCGCAGTCGCATGCCGTAATGAGCATGCATGCGAGCGGAAGAAAAGCTAAAAGTAGTCTATTCATACATATTCTGTTTCTTCAAAATACTCAATGGCCTGCCTCGACCGGAAGACAACGTTACGCAATATAATTGGAATAATGAGTACTGTCGGTTGTTAAGGTGCCGGTGAAAAAACACCCCGACCGCTTGCAAGCGGTCGGGGTGAAGTCCGTATGCTGTTTCGGTAAATTACGGATTAACCCAAACGCCGAGTTTCGACAGAGCGTCAAAATCGATTTCGGGAGCGGTTTTTCCGGAAGCAGGACGCGAGAACAGGGTTCCTGAATTGATTTTGGTGTCGATGTAACCTATGTTCTGCAAGTAGAAGTGTCCGTCGCGGACGCCGCCGTAGAAGTCGGTTCTAAGACCGCCTGAGCCGCATCCGTCGGCTGTCACACGCGCTTGGAGAATCTCATGCCACTTTCCGTCGGAAGTTCTCATCCACTGGTTGGGGAAGTCTACCGAACGGGTCACGAAGCCGTTGTGAGGACCGAAGTTCTCGGAGAACGAGTACGAACCTCTGTACCACGATTTCATGCCCGGGCGACGAATCTCGGCAATGAGTTCCCAGCCGAATTCCTCGCTCCAAAAATATCCTGTGTAGAGCGTGTTTCCGGTCTGAACGCCGTCCTTGACTTCGGGACGCACGTGTACAAGCGTAGCGTATGTCTTGCCGGCATCCCAGTCGTAGTATCTCCAAGTCTGGATGCCTGAACCCTCGTGTCCGAACGAATTGGGCTTCGACTTTTCGCCGTGGCGAACCACCTCCGAATATTTGATGTTCTGGGGATCGTTCTCGTTGTTCCATACCGAGAAGAGGATGTTTCGCTTGCCGGTACCCTTTGTGTTGGGCTGAATACCCATGTAGAATCCGTCGCCGCCGGTTGTCATGAAGTATGCGGCGGGAACATCCTGGCCGACCGGAACGTTGATTTCGTTGTAGAAGTATTCCGTGTTGCCGGAGGGCTGAACCCATCCCAGGTGGCATGACGGACCGCGCTTAATCCAGTGTGCGTCGGATGCTGCAATCTGTTTCTCGGTTACGTATGTGAGGCTTGCGTCCTTGACATATGAGTAGTGTACCGCCTCGCCGCCGACATACACGTCCGTTATATACGGATAGTGCGAGGTGTTGGAGTAGATTCCCTTGATGTTGACTCTGACATATCCTGCCTTGTCGACTTTGAATTTGCCTACGGGCCATGTGCCCAGAGTGTTGCCGGTGACTTCCGTTATATAGGATATGTCGCCTACGCTGACCTCTACACGTGCCGTATCGGAAACCTTGTTCATGCGGCCGATAAGACCGAGGTTGAGTTCTCCGGTGTTCTCGGTGCGGAAGTAGAACGACAGCTGGATGTTCTGTTTGTCGTAAGTCGTTCTCCAACACGTAGCACTTTGCATGCCTCCGTTGCCGCTGCCGACATAACCGCCGGAGAATATCGAGCTGGCGCACGAAGGAGCTTCAACGACAGTAGGATCGAGCGGCGTGACGTATGAGTTGCAGGCCATCGGGATGGGCAGTTGCAGACCGTCCTGCTGCGAGAACTCTACCGAGTCGATAATGGTGTTCAGTTCCGCCAGCTTGATATAGAGCTTGCCGCTTCTCTCCTGGTCCGTGATGTTGTCGTCGATTTTAATTACATCCTTATCTACATGGTGAATCCATTTCACATCCGATTCGTAGGCGAGTTCGAGTTCGGGTGTGATGGTGATTCCGAGACTCTGCTCTGCGCCGTGCTCCTTTATCAGCTCGGGAACGGAGGCCATGTTCAGATTGTAGCTCTGCTGCTCGACGTTAAGCAGGTAGGTTTCGACAGAACCGTTGGTGTTGCATTCTACCTTTATGACAGCTTTTCTGTCGGCTTTCGTCAGATTGTTCGTAATGGTGAATGTGAATTTTCCGTTGCCGACTCTCGAAGATGCGTTTTTCAGGGTGATAAATTTGCCGTCCGCCGCGTCGGCATAGACAGTCGATACATCCCATACCGAACTTTTCGAAGAAGTGGTCACGCTGACGGTGTATGCCTTGCCGATAAGCGAGAGGGTGGCAGTACCTTCCTCCTTGGCCGGAATGTCTAACTCCTCGCTCGATACGGAGAATACAGGTTCGGGATTTCCGTCGCCCTTGCTCTGGGTTACGGTAACCACTATCTGATTGCCGGCGTTCGATTTAATCGTGATGTCGGCTGTTCTCTGCTCCTTGGTTTCGTTGTAGGAAATCGATACGTTCAGTTTATTGCCTTCCTTTTCCACCGAGCACCACTCTGCGTTGCTCTCGGCAGTCCATTCGCCCTGGCCGGTCACGGTAATCTGCTTTGTCGCCGATTTCTCGTTGACCTTGATGGAAGTCGCGTCTACGGAGATGTCCATGCCGTCCTGATGTACGGTCACGGTCTCCGAGGTATTGTTGGACGAGACCATGACGGCGCCGTCTCTGGCCGACAATTCGGTATTGGCAGCCACCTTGATTTTTGCAGTGCCGTTGCCCTGGCCTATCGGCGAGAGAATCTCTATCCAGTCCTGCTGGGTGGTTACTATCCAGTTTCCGTCGGTCTGGATAGAGAGAGTCTTGACCTCCTCGGCAGTGGTAACTTCCAATGCCATAGGCGTCACCGTTATCACTGTCTCGGTCGTGTCCTTGTCCTTGTCGTTGCATCCGAGAAAGACGCACGCCAGCGACAGCGAGATAACGAGTTTCGATAAATGTTTGTTGAACATGATTGTGTGTTGTTATTAAATAGTAAGATGATGAATCAAAGTTAAAACAAAAGTAAATACTTTTAATATCAATTCAAAATTAAAACGGACTATAATATATGATTTATGACTGTTTCGGATGCTAATATTTGTCTTTTTATATTCTGTTTAGTAGCTTTGCGATGTTTTACCGAATTTTAATTCTGCTAACATTTACAGACAAAAGTATGGCTAATATCAAATTTACTACCCCTGACGAGGCGGTAAAGGTTATCAAAAGCGGCGATCATGTGCATTTGAGCAGTGTTGCAAGTGCGCCGCAGTGCCTTATACAGGCCATGTGCAAAAGAGGCGCTAACGGCGAATTGAAGGATGTTCACGTGCATCATCTGCATACAGAAGGTCCGGCACCGTATGCGGCTCCGGAATTCGAGGGCGTTTTCCAGTTGGATTCGTTCTTCGTGGGCAGCAATGTCCGCAAGGTCACTCAGAGCGGTTATGCGGATTATATTCCTATTTTCCTCAGCGAGACACAGCGTCTGTATCGTGACAATGTCCTTCCGTGCGATGTGGCTATGATTCAGGTCTGCGAGCCGGACGAACACGGATTCGTGTCGCTGGGTACCTCGGTCGATGCTACGCGCGCCGCGGTGGAGAAAGCCAAGACTGTCATTGCCGTTATAAATAAATATGTGCCACGCTCGTTCGGCGATGCCATAATTCCTCTCTCGGACATAGATATCTTCGTGGAGGACGACAAACCTCTGATTGAAGCGCCTTTTGCCGAACCTAACGAAACGGAACTTGCGATAGGCCGCCACTGTGCCGAACTTATCGAGGACGGAGCCTGCCTGCAAATGGGTATCGGCGCTATTCCGAACGCTGTGCTGGCGCAGCTCGGCAATCACAAGGATTTGGGTATTCATACCGAGATGTTCGCCGACGGAGTGCTGCCGCTTGTAGAGAAAGGCATCATCAACGGCCGTAACAAAGGCGTGGACAAGGGTATGATGGTGTCCACATTCCTTATGGGTACTCAGAAAGTATATAACTTCATCGACAACAACCCGATGGTGCGCATGATGGATGTAGGCTACACCAACGACCCGTTCATCGTGGCGCAGAACCCCAAGACCACGGCAATCAATTCGGCTATACAGATTGACATTACCGGACAGGTGAATGCCGATTCGATAGGAACCCGTTTCTGGTCGGGCGTCGGCGGTCAGGTTGACTTTATCTACGGTGCTTCGCGCAGCAAGGGGGGCAAGGCCATTATCGCCATGCCGTCGGTAACAACCAAAGGCGTCAGCAAAATCGCTCCCGTGCTCAACGAGGGTGCCGGCGTAGTGACCACACGCGCCCACATGCACTGGTTCGTGACAGAGTACGGCGCTGTGGATTTATACGGAAAGAGTTTGCAGGAACGTGCGCGCCTGCTGATAAGCGTGGCGCATCCCGACCATCGCGAAGCTCTGGACAAAGCTGCATTCGAACGTTTCGGCAGTCATCATACATATATTAAAATGACTTGCAAGTAGAATAGCATTTTCTGGATAAAAGAATACCGGTCCTGAAATAGACCGGTATTCTTTTTTTTCTTGTGTTTAAAGTCAGACGCCTTTCGGCTTGTCAATATTTTGCGGCTATGTTGCGTTGCAGAATGTAGCCCTACGGGGGCTGTCGCTCTCTCCGCAGACTGCGTTTGCGGAAGATTACCAAGCATAAAGTCGGTAACTCCGGTTACCGCTCGGCTGTGTTTTTTACGCAGCGGATTGAATTGCCGGCGGCACGGTAAAGCGCTGCGGCCGGATTTATCATATCCTTTGTAAACAAGAGTGCGTAAGATTCGGCATTGGATACCGCACTTGACCAGTAAACACCTATCGGGTCGTAACCTTGCAAATCGACGTTCGAGAATACTCCGGCGCTGAAACTTCTCCGGCCGGCGGCAGGGTAGAATGTCGTGTGCAGAGCGTCGTCATATCTGAAGATCCATCCGTCCGAATATGCGCCGTCCACGTTGAAGTCGGCTTCCTGCTCTGACTCGCTGCCTGAGACGGTGAAGTTTTTCCATGCATTCTGCGGCGGCACCTGCCATCCGTAAGGGCACGGGTCGTAGATGCTTTTTGCCTCCGACCCCCAGAGGGTGTTGTCATGTCCGGCGTACAGCCAGTCGAAATCCGTCGCCCGGATGCCTGTCAGAAAGCTCCTCGGATTTGTGACGGCGTACTCCACCGTTCCTTTCGTTTCGGTGGTCTGTTCAATGAGGAAATCCTGCCATTTGCCGGCAGCATCGTACGTGGACTTGCTGACATCGCTTTTATAGCTTTTTGAACCTACGAACGGGTCCTTGCGGCCCCACTGGTAGAGCAGGCCGGATGATTTCCATGCTTCGGAGACTGTCGAACTGCCGTCGGCCCCCAGATTGCGGTCCATGAAGGTCATGTCGTCGGAATATGTCTCGGCGCTGGATTCCGGGTCGTAGTCAGTGAACCATATGTGCCAGCTCCAAAGTATCGTATTGTTCTCGTCCACAGCTGCTATAACGCCGTTACCGAACGTATCGGATGAAGATGTGGAGAACATGATGTATCCGCCGTCGAAGACGATGTAGTTGATTAGATTCTTTGCGCTCTGCCAGATGAGTTCGGCTTTCGCTGGAGATATGACGGATGCGGGATTGTTGCCTCTGACAGTGGCCTTGAACTTGTATCTCGTGTTCTTGCGCGGGGCAATGTAGCAGTTCGCCGTTCCTTGCGTGCTTAAATCCTCGGCAGCCTGAACCGATACGTTAAGTTTTACCGTTATCGTAGTGTTGCCGTGGGCTTTGAGTTCCACGGTGCCGGATTCGTTACTGTCGTTCACAACCGCCGGAGCAGTGATGCTTACGGACGATTTGTTCAGAGTGACTGTCCAGCCGTCCGGAGCTTCGGATATTTCTATCCGGCCTGCGTTGCGGCTTGTGAAACCGGCGCTCTGGGTCTGTCCCGCCTCGAAGACGTATGTCGTCTGGGCGAATGTGAATACTGATGAAGCGTCGTCGTCTTTCTTGCATGAGATGATACATGCCGCAATTCCGACGGCGAGCATGGAACGCAAAATGATGTTTCGTATGGCAGACATAGATGAATTGGGTTTTCTAAAAAAATATCAGGCTACAAACTTACGCAAAGTTTTTTAATTAAGGTATAATTCTTGGATGACGAACGTGTGAAAAACATTTATATTATGCCAGTACAATCAAATATCAAGCCCGCGCGCATTAAGGCGGATGAAAAGTTTCACATAAAAATAGCCGAAGGGGGACCCTATCTTGTTTTCGGGCGGCCTCCGCTGGTACAGCAGTTTCTTATGCCGAATGAGGCAGGGGAGATATGGTATTTTCAGGAGGGGCGGGAGTTCCCGATGGAAGGAGACCCGACGGCGCTGTGCCGTTGCGGAGCCTCCGCGCACAAACCTTACTGCGACGGAGCTCACAAAAACGCTTCGTGGGATTCTACACTTACGGCTTCCGAGAAGCAGCTGCTTGATGGGGCTGAATTTATAGAAGGTCCGGCTATTACATTGTCAGATAACGAGAGTTATTGCGTGTTCGCCCGTTTCTGCGACGGGAAAGGCCGCGCGTGGAATCTGACGGAACGGTCCGATGATGAGCGGGCCCGTGTCGACGCCATACACGAAGCGCAGCATTGTCCGGGAGCGCGTCTGTCCGCATGGGATAATGATTCGGGCGAAGCTTACGAGCCGAATTTAGCGCCGCAGCTCGGACTTATCGAGGACACGCAGATAGGGGCGAGCGGCGGACTCTGGGTCACGGGAGGAATACCGGTGAGAAAAGAGAACGGACAGACATATGAGATACGCAACAGGGTGGTACTCTGCCGGTGCGGTCAGTCTTCGAATAAGCCCTACTGCGACGGAACGCATGCGTCGTTCAAATT
>CAYXGF010000070.1:0-8414 GCA_964464465.1 uncultured Alistipes sp.
AGGCGATGCACAATGTCGTCGACGAGCTTGCGGCAAGGAGCCTTGAAAAACTGCGTCTCAGCGAAGTGATGAACCGTGCATTCCCCGACGTGGAGGTATTGTGACAGAAAAAAATCCAGCCGCCCGGCAAGCGACCCTGAAAAGGTGGAGGCCCTCGGCGAGGCGATGCACAATGTCGTCGATGAGCTTGCGGCAATGAGCCTCGAACGAGTCGGAGTCCGTGAGGCCCTGAAAGAGAAGTTCGACGGAATAGAGGTGATATAAAGAGCGCCTCTGAAACTCACGACACGCGGCAGAATAAGTCCTGCCGCGTGTCGTGTATTTTGCCGGGCATCGATAGCTGCGGCTCTGGAACTCGGAGCTTCGCGGAGCCATGTACGGGATTGTGGACGAGCTGGAAATGACGCGCCTCGAAAAGCTGAACTTGAAGGAGGTGTTCCTATGTCGTTTTTTGAAACATATACGATGCGAACATAATCGCTGCCGGAAAGAAAAAAGGAGCATCGGCACCCTGCAAGGCTTGATAAATGCTGTATTTGGTAGTTGCATCGATAGAGGTCCGGGACCACATTTCAGTGTCGAACAGACCGCCGAATGCTCCTTTTACAAATAAAGATAAATCGAATATTTATAAAAACGATAGACGCGGCCGAAGAAGAGAGTAAAACGTCTCCGGATATTGTTCAGAGACGCCGGAATTCGTATTCGGCGGAGTCGGGCGTAACAGTCACCCTAAGGTATTCGGGGTTGCGGGCGCCGTCTTCGATAGTGCCCGCCGTGATGTAGCGGACGCCACGGAAAGTGAGCTCCTCGCGGTAATGGTCATGGCCCTGGAACACCGCGGTGACGTCGTTCTCGTCGAACAGGGCGGTCAGGGCGAGAGTCTCGTCGAGCGGCATGTTGCCGGAGGCGCCCTGGGAATTGTCGGTCTTGAAGAAATTGGTGTGGGTGAAGACGAAACAGCGGTCGTAGAGGCTGCGGCGGGAGCCGAGCAGGTCGCGCAGCCACCGGCTCTGACGTGTCCCCAGAGTGCCGCCGGCCGAATCCAGAGCTATGAAAATGTCGGTGAAAGGGCCCCGGGACACCTCGAAATAGTAGGCCGAGGCCCCGAAAAACGCTCTGAAATCATCCCACTGGGAGTAGAATGTGTCGTGATTGCCGAGCGTGACGAAGACCGGCGTGGGGGACGGCTGGCTCTGCGGGTCGAACCGCAGAGCGTCGGCGAAAAGCGTCATCATGCCGCGCGAGTCGATTACATCGCCCAGAATCAGTCCGAACGGTGCGTCGGGGTCGCGTCGCAGCGTATCCATGAAAAGACGTATGTTGTCGGTCGAGCCGTTCACATGAACGTCGGTGCAGAGGTAAAACGAATAGGAGTCGCCGGCAGCGGTCAGATGCGTGATGCCGTGCTGCGACATGTAGGACATGCTCTGGCTGAAACGCCGGTCTACATTATCGCCCGGCGAGGTGACGAAGCCCGTAAAGTCTATCGCTTCGCAGCCGGACAGCGCGGCCAGCAGTATGAAAAGTGCGATTCTTACCATTTGTATGAGATTCCGAATTTGACGAACGACTGATAGTGGTTGTGCGACAGATGAAACATCCCGGCCGGTTTGTAGCCAGCCCCGAGGCGAAGACTTATGCGGCGGTCCGAATGCCAGAGCGCCTCGGCCGTGAAGGTGGGCTGGTAGATGCGCTCGATGTCGAACATGGTGCGGTTGGAGATGCGAAGCAGCGCGTCCCACCGGCGGCTGCGGGGCAGAAGAGACACTCCGATTTCGTATGCCGTGTTCACCGGCTCCGTGATTCTGTCCGGATAGCCGCGTGCCGAGACGGTGCGGTGGTAGTAGCCCAGAAAGAACCACCAGCGCGGCATTTCGAGTCCTGCGCCTGCTCCTGCGCACAGTGTGCGGCTGCCGCTCAGTGTGCCGTACGACACAACGGCTTCGAGCACTGCGCGTCCGAAACGGAAATCGTGGAAAAAGACCGGGCGTATGTCGAGACTCCTCTTGCCGAAGGAGACCGTCTGAAAACCGGCCTCGACACGGAAGCACCGCCCCGCGTCGTGACGCAGAACAAGCGCTTCGGAGTGGTAGAGTCCGAAATAGACGTTATGCCCCAGGCAGGTCTCCAATTCCGCGCCCGTGGTGCGGGAAAAGGACGGCGTAAGGGACAGTAACAGTATGGCGGCTAAAATAAAAAAACGTTTCACTATGCCCGTGTCGCATTGCAATCCCCCTTTTTGGTTTAGCCGGGTTTTTTCAGGGATAATATGTAAACGAGTGCTGCGGCGTTTTTATTTTGCCTCAGAACGTGAAGCCGAGACGGGCGTAGAAACCAGGACGGCGTGTCTCGTTGGACATGTTCAGCGAGATGACGAGCGGACCGACGATACTGTCGTAGCCGTAGCCGATGCTGCCGCCCACGAGGAGACGGGCCTGGCCCGAGGCAATGCGTCTCAAATCGTCGTGCGTGACGGAATAGTTGCAGATTTCGGTGATGAAGTGTTTGCCTGCGACACGCTGGCGAAGCTCCACTCGGGCGGCAAGGACCGTGTGGTTCATGATAGATGTGTAGCTTATGCCGGCGAACGGTATCTGCTGCGGAACGTAACGGCCGAAGTAGTCTCCGCCCATGAAGTTCATGTATTCGTACGGAATGTCGGTGCCGAAGATGACGCGGCCGTAGACGGACGGCGTGACGGTCAGGACCTTGCCTGCCGGAATGACGTGCTTCCATGAGAAACTGAGCGCCGAGAACGGCGCATGGCCCCGGTAGGAGGCGAAGTTGTCGGTGGTGACGACGTAGTCGGCGGCAAGGAGCGTGCCCCGGGACGGAAAATATTTCTTGTCCAGCGTCTCGTAGCCGAGGGAGAAAAAGTAGCTTACGAAACTTTCCGGTGCGACGGAGAACCGGTAGCTGTCGTGCGAGAACAGAAAGCGCTTGAAATCGAAGTGCTCGAATCTCAGTCCGGCGCGCAGTTTGAGCCTGCGGCTGGCGATGCCCATCACGGAGTAGGCGGTCTCGGCTCGGTGGTAGTTGAACACCGAGTTGAATTCGTGACGTCCGCCGTCGTAAATTTCGATGTCGTTGTGCCGGAACATGTAGGACACCGCTATGCGGCTCAGCGGAGAGGGGTGTATGTAGAAGTCCGCGCCTGCCCCGAGCCTTTTGCCGAGACGGGCGGTCAGGGACAGGGAGGTGGGAACCGAAGTCTTGAATTGAAGCGTTCCGTTTATCTGTGCCGCGGCTATCTCCTCCGTATCGAAGTACAGCCCCAGGTGCAACGAGTTCTCGCGCTTGGCCGTGGCGATGAAATGCAGCTCGAATCCTCCGTTGCCGTCGGGAAGCAGCCGGTAGCTGACATAGCCGTAGTATTGCGCCGAACGCATGACCTCGGAGACGTCTTGGAGTCTGGAAACCGGAATGCGTGCGCCGTCGCTCAGACGGCATGTCCTCCGCAGCCAGTTCTGGTCGGCCGTCTCGACGCCCTGGAACGTTACGCGGGAGATGAATATGCTGTCATATCCGCTCAGGGGTCTGAATCCGGGGTTGTAGGTCTGCTGGCGGCGGCCTATGCGCCGCTGCAACTCGACGAGTTGCGGGAGTGCCTCTGTGCCGGCCCTCTGTCCGCGCCGCAGGAGCGTGTCTATGGCCTCGGCATTGAACGAGGCGGACGAATAGCCTGTCACGTCGACAGATATGTTCAGGTCGCAGTCCTTCTCGTTGGCGAAGTATTTGGCATTGCCGCAGAAATCGACTATCTGGTTGAGCACGGCCGGTGCGGTGGTAAGCTCGTCGGCGGTCTTGGGCGGAGCCTGCACGCACACTCCTATCACGATGTCGGCACCCATGCTGCGGGCCACGTCGACCGGATAGTTGTTTATGACGCCGCCGTCGATGAGCATCATCGTGTCCAGCATCACGGGTGTGAAGGCGCCCGGAATCGACATGCTCGCGCGCATGGCTGTTTGGAGTTCGCCGCTGTGAAAGACATGCTCGCGGCCGGTTATCGCATCCACCGCCACGCAGGCGAACGGTATGGGCAGCGAATCGAAATCCAGTGGCGCATGATAGCCGAATGTCAGTTCTGAGAACATGTTGTCCAGATTCTGGCCGTGTATGACTCCTCCGAGTTTGGCGTCGGAAAGCCTGTCGCCGAAGGAGTAGGTAAAGATGTATTTCTCGTCGTTCTCCTTGCGGGTGAACGGCAGCTTGTCGCGTTCTATCTTGTCGGACAGCAGTACGCTCCAATTCATGCTGCGGGCCAGCGAATCGAGTTGCCGCGGCGTGTAGCCGATACAGTACAGGCCTCCCATTATGGCGCCCATGCTGGTGCCGACTACCATGTCTATCGGAATGCCGGCCTGTTCGATGATGCCCAGTACGCTGGCGTGGGCGACTCCTTTCGCACCTCCGCCGCTGAGCACCACCGCGACTTTCGGCCTTTCCGCCCTCAGGGTTAGTGGCGAAAGCAGTATCATAAGCGAGATAAAGATGCAGGCACGTTTCATGGCAGTGGCAATACGTTGTCAATTCTTCGGCAAGATAATGCTTTTATTCATAAAAATAGTCGTCGGATGCGTTCCTGAACGGTTTTTTGTACTATTAGGACTTAATGGCGCTTTGAGACGGGCCGGGAAACCGATTGCTGTTTCCGAAGGAGACACCGCCCCGGCGGAGGCTCTCTGTGTTCTCCACGCAGGCTCCGACGCGTATCCTGCAAGATTAAACCGGATATTGCCGAAATTGTATATATAATAGCCCGAACGACTTCTAAAAAAGATGCGGTTTTGTAAATTTGCGGTCTGATTTTTTTTGTCTCTTCGGATGGAAAACTGCAAGAACACTCCTCAATGGGACGGACTGCCGGTCCCGGCACGTTACAGGGCTATCGCCGCAATAACCTTCGGCATAGGGCTTTCCGTGCTCGACGGAACGATTGCGAACGTTGCGCTGCCGTCCATAGCTTCCGACACGGGTGTGAGTGCCGCGGATTCGATATGGGTCGTCAATGCCTATCAGATAGCCACCGTCGTGTCGCTGCTGTCGCTTTCGTCTCTCGGGGACATAGTCGGTTACCGCAGGGTATACATCGCAGGGTTGTGCGTGTTTCTGGCCGGCTCGGTATGGTGCATGGCTGCTGGCGGTTTCGGGACTCTGATAGCTGCCAGGGCGGTTCAGGGGCTGGGAGCTGCGGCGCTGGCCAGCGTCAATACGTCTCTTATACGAATCATATATCCGCGCAGGAATCTGGGGCGCGGCATGGGTATAAATGCCATGGTGGTGGCCCTGAGTTCCGTGGCCGGTCCGACAGTGGCCGGAGCAATACTCTCGGTGGGCCAGTGGCCATGGATATTTGCCGTCAATATACCGGTCTGTGTGATTGCCCTGTATTTGTCCGTGAGGTATCTGCCGCAGAATCCTGTCCGGCAGCCCGCCGCGGCGTTCGACCTTGGGGCCGGTGTGCTTGCCGCACTCACTTTCGGGGTGCTGATAGCATCGGTGCAGGGTATTGCCCACGGAGCTTCGTATGCCGTCTCGGCCGCCGGAATCGCTGCGAGCATAGTGACCGGCCGGTTGCTGATTCTGCGCGAACGTGGCCGGGAATATCCGCTGCTGCCGGTTGATTTGTTCAGACTGCCGATTTTCTCGCTTTCGATATGTACCTCCATATGCTCGTTTTTCGCGCAGATGCTGGCGATGGTGAGCCTGCCGTTTCTGCTTTGTCGTACAATCGGTTACGGGATGGCAGAGAGCGGTGCGATTCTTTCGGCATGGCCTCTGGCGGTGATGGTTGTCGCGCCCGTTGCCGGACGGCTTGTGGAAAAAGTCCATGCCGGAGCGGTCGGCGGAGTAGGACTTGCACTCTTTTCCGCCGGATTGTTCTTCATGTCTGTCGTGCCGGCTCAGGCCGCCTTGTTCTCGATTGTCTGGCGTCTTGCGCTATGCGGCGCCGGATTCGCGCTGTTCCAGTCTCCGAACAACAGTATTATCATAGCCTCGTCTCCGCAAAACCGCAGCGGCTCCGCCAGCGGAATGCTTGCTACGGCCCGTTTGCTCGGACAGGGATGCGGCGCTGCGTTTGCCGCCCTGATGTTCACGCTCTTTCCGTCGTCGGGAGTGCGGGCTTCTCTGGTTGTGGCCTGTTGTGTGGCGGCCATTGCTTGCGTGCTCTCTCTGTCGCGGGTATCCATGCCTCTGCCCGAGGCTTTGCGGCGCGACCGATGAATGTAACTTTAACTCGTTTTATATATGTGGCTCTCTTTGGCATTTCTATCCGCTGTTTTGCTCGGATTCTATGACGTGGCGAAAAAACGTGCGTTAAGAAACAATGCCGTACTTCCTGTGCTGCTTGCAAACACGGTACTGGGCGCGACTCTGTTCCTTCCTGTTATTCTCGATTCGCAGTTCTCTTTCGGATGGTTCGACGGTACGATGCTGAGTGTGCCCCGCGGAACGGTGCATCAGCATTGCCTTATAATGGTCAAGGCCGTCATTGTGCTCAGTTCGTGGATATGCGGTTATTTCGGTCTCAAACATCTGCCGCTCACAATCGTTGGGCCTATTAATGCCACCCGTCCTGTATTGGTGCTGCTCGGGGCCATGCTCCTGTTCGGCGAAAGACTCAATGCGTTGCAGTGGGGCGGCGTGCTGCTTGCCATGGTCTCGCTCTTCGCACTGAGCCGTTCGAGCCGCCGGGAAGGCGTGGATTTCATATCCGACCGCTGGATATGGTGCATAGGCGCCGCCGCTATTCTGGGTGCTGTCAGCGGCCTGTATGACAAGTACGTCATGCTCAGTCTGAATCCGGTCTTCGTGCAGAGCTGGTTCAATCTCTATCAGGCCCTCCTGATGTCCGTTATCGTATTCGCAATGTCCTGCGGCCGCCCCGGTCTTGTCTCTCCGTGGCGGTGGAGCTGGGCCATTCCGTTTATTACATTGTTCGTGTCGGCGGCCGACTTCGCCTACTTCTATGCGCTATCGATGGACGGCGCCATGATTTCGATAGTCTCGATGATACGCCGCGGCAGCGTACTCGTCTCATTCGCATACGGCGCGGTCGTGCTGCGCGAAAAGAACCTGCGCGGCAAGGCACTCGATTTGGCTTTCATATTGCTGGGTATGGTGCTGCTATACTTCGGCTCACGAGCCTGAGCGGTGGAGTCGGATACGGCATTCCGGCAGATGTTGTGGAACAGTTTCAGGGAAGAACAAAACCCAATACGAACAACGAAAAATTGCATGAACTGATGATGGATCCCTGTACTTGGTACACGACATTTGAGACCTCGAAAGGCGACATCCAATTATCCTTGCAGAAAGGTGACTTCGGGCAATATTTCGTTTTACTCAAATACTACGACAAAATAAATACGAATACGGTTCGTTCGGCGGCAATGGACGATTTGTAACGTCGCATGGAAAAGCGGTGCATTATACGCACCGCTTTTATTCTTCAACGTGTTTCTTGATTTCGGCAATGAACAATTCACCGAGTCTCTTGTAGGTGCTGATGGTAATTCCTTTTATATTAATGAACTCTTCGCAGGTCTGCGGCCTTTCCGTCGCCAAGAGCACCAACACGGAATCGTACATGATGCGAGAGGCGGTTACTCCATCCTCTTTCGCGAGGGTTTGTCTGAGACTTCGTAACTTTGCGAGCAGTTCCATGTCGGTAAGCAAATTGCCGTTCGCATCTACAATTACCTTGAATCCGTCTTTCTCGATCATGCGCTCCGAATAACCGGTCGTGTAGATTTCAGATTTTTTCTTCGCTGAACCTGCTTTTGCCGGAATCATTTCGGGGGCCTTCCCGGAGGCGGACTGCGGAATACGGAAATAAGCGGGCTTGTCTTTCGACGGATCTTCGACGCCGAAATCATCCTTTCGCCACATACGATAGTGTTCCTGGCTGAGCAACCTGCTGCAGCCCGACTTATCCGGCTTATAATTCGTACAACCTAAAATCGGACCTGTAAGGCCTCCCTTTACGATCAAATACCCGTCCTTGCACCAGTCGCATTTCTGGATGGAGAGTTCGCCGCCGCGTCTGTCATTGGTCATGAAACCGCACACCTCCTGATCGTTGGTGCAAATCCACAATTGCAGTCCGTAATTCTTATTCCATCGCAGTTGCAGCGGATAACCGCATATCGGACAACGTTCTTTCACAATGTTCGATAGCGAGAGGTCGGTTTTCAACTCTCCATGCTGCGTAACGTTGGGATAGCTTTTCGGATCGCTCAAAAGTTCCTTGATAAATTCTGAGGGCCGTTTTTCGGGAGTAACGATAAATACTCGGTTTTTGGTTCGGGTAAGAGCAACATAGAACAACCGCCTCTCTTCGGCGTAGTTATACGAAGTGTCGTTCGATACGACCAAGTTCAGCACCGGATCGTCATCCACTTTCG
>CAYXGF010000071.1:0-8158 GCA_964464465.1 uncultured Alistipes sp.
AGTACGACGAAAAAGACAGCATCGGCAAACGTTACCGCCGTCAGGATGCAATCGGTACGCCACTGTGCATAACCGTCGACCACCAGAGTCTCGAAGACGGAACCGTCACCATCCGCCACCGCGACTCGATGCAGCAGAACCGCGTCTCCATCGACGAACTGCACGGAATAATCGACCGACAGGTAAGCCTTAAATCGCTTTTCGAGCGCCTCGTATGACGATTTATTGAATAAATTTCAAAAAGGAGTGCATTTAAATTTGGATAAAACTATTTTATCACTATCTTTGCACTCCGAAAAGGTCTGATGGCCGAGGGGTTAGGCACTGGTCTGCAAAACCATTTACAGCGGTTCGAATCCGCTTCAGACCTCACGACAGCGTTGCAGTTCTCTGCGACGCTGTTTTCTTTTCGTTTATATCCGCATCTGCGGCAGAACGCCGAAATCGGAGAGCAAAGGAGGCTCCACAAAACCGTAAACACAATATCGAAAGCTATCCGCTTTTTGAACATAGAGCAGTGCAGCACTCCGCTCAAAACGGCAGAGCGCAACACTGCTCTATGTTTTTTCCTCAGACTGCACGCCCGTTAAGTCGTTAAAAAAACAATATTGCCAATGTATTATGAGATATATTTAACTAAAATGCAGAAATTGACGATTTACAACATCCGTTTATATGTAAATGCTTACCGTTATAAATTTTTCACCTTTCAATAAGGTGCAAAAAAGTATTCCCGTCTGTATCTGAAACAGACGGGAATGTGGTGGTTCAGGCAGCTGAACGTACTACCACACTTTCCGGCGGCATACGCCTTCGTGCGTTATTTTCACGGGAATGATGTTGCCGTCGGCGTCGAACGTCATCTTCTCCACGCAGACCTCGCGGTCGTGCGCAGGGGTCGAGGCGGAGGCGCGGCGGTGATAGAATAAGTACCAGTCGTCGGTGCCGGGAATATTGACTACGGAGTGGTGGCCTGCGCCGGAACCGATGCTCTCGTCTTTGAGCAGTACGGTGCCGCGACGCTCGAACGGTCCGAACGGGCTGTCGGATATGGCATAGGCGACATTATACGTATGGTTGGTGAACGCACCCTCGCTCCACATGAAATAGTAGCGGCCGTTGCGCTTTATCATGAAAGAGCCCTCGGTGTATCCCGGTTCGGCCGTAGGGGTGACTTCGAGATAGCGGACGCGGGTGGGGTCGGTCTGCCCGCCCTCGTTATAAATCACGCCGCCGACCTCGAACTGCTCCACTCCCTTGAAGTCGTCGCGCAGCTTCACGACATTGCAATGACCCCAGCCGCCGTAATACATATAATAGCTGCCGTCGTCATCGCGCATGACGAACTGGTCGATAGGCTGGGCGTTGTTGGCTATCACGCCGATGAGCGGACCTCCTATCAAATCACGGTACGGCCCCTCGGGGCGCTCCGCAACAGCAACGCCGATACCGCCATGAGGGTCGCCGTGGGGAATGTTGTTGGCTCCGAAAAACAGATAGTACAGGCCGTCTTTCTCAATGGCCGCAGGGGCCCACAGTGCATTTTTTATCCACGGAATATTCTCGGACGAAAGAATGTTCTCGTAGCGTGTCCAGCTGACAAGGTCTTTCGACGAGAAGCAGTCCAGGGATTTCTGCTCGGAGAATGCCTTGGATATGGTAGGGTATACCCAGTAGGTACTGCCGTAAATCATGGCATGCGGGTCGGCATAGAAACCGGCGAAAATCGGATTGCCGGACTGTTTTTTGCATTTTCCGCCTTTCGGCCCCGCAACGCTCGGCAGAACGGCCAGAAGACATGCCGCAATAAGAACTGTCTTTTTCATATTTAAAGAATTTTGTGTGCTCCGTCGCCTATGACAACATCTATAACTCGCGGGGTCTTGCCGTAACGCTCGGAGAATCTCTCCGTGACAAGCGAAATGTACTGCCCGTAATGATTCTGCTCGACAATGTTTATCACACAACCGCCGAAGCCCCCGCCCATCATCCGCGCGCCGAGGACTCCCGGCGTGCTGCGGGCTATATCCACGATGAAATCCAGCTCCGGACAGCTGACCTCATATTCTCGGCTCAGGCCGTCGTGGCTACCGAACATATGACGCCCGAAGGTTGCATAGTCGCCTTGTTCGAGTGCAGCGCAGCCGGCCAGAAGACGGGCATTCTCGTCTATCACGTATTTGCATCGGCGGTAGACGACTTCGTCCATCTCGCCTTTGAAGGTTTCGAGCATCGGGGCCGTGACGTCGCGCAGACTCTCGATGCCGGCCACGTGCGAGGCCACGACGCTGACGCCTTTCTCGCACTGCGCCCGGCGGACATTATATTCGGAACCCGCAAGAGAGTGCTTGACCATGGAGTCTATCAGCACGACTCTGTAACCCGCCGGCTCGAACGGGAAAAGAGTATATTCGAGCGAACGGCAGTCGAGCCGGACCACGTGTCCCTTCCGGCCCATGAGCGAGGCGAACTGGTCCATTATGCCGCAGCGGACACCTATATAGTTGTGCTCCGTGAGCTGGCCTATGCGCGCCAGCTGCTCGCGCGTGAAGCCGCAGCCGAACATGTCGTTGAGCGCATATCCCACGGCGCTTTCCAGTGCGGCGGACGAAGAGAGTCCGGCCCCCAGAGGCACGTCGCCGCCGAAAACCATATCCACGGACCCGATTTCCGCACCGAGCTTAATCATCTCCTGCGCAACGCCGTACACGTAGCGTCCCCACTGGCATTCGGGAGCCCGGGTGCCGCTCAAATCGAGCTCTATCTGCGAGTCGTAGTCCACGGAGTAGATGCGTGACACGGTCCCGGAGTTCCTGCGGATGGCGACGTATATGGCCTTGTCGATGGATGCCGGCAGAACGAATCCCAGATTATAGTCCGTATGTTCGCCGATAAGGTTTATACGTCCCGGTGACGCATATACCTCCGGCGCGGCTCCGAAAAGCCTGCAAAATGTCTCCTTGATTGTATTTTCAGTCATATGTTCTTTGTTATTTGTAGATTTCCTGGGGATACGCCACATCGGTCAGAAACAGTCCGCACGCAGGTGCCGAGCCCGAACTCAGCGACAGGTCGCGGCTGTGAAGGATGTGTTCGAATCTCTGAGCCGATATTTTTCCGCGGCCGACATCGACCATCGTTCCCACAAGCGCACGTATCATGTTGCGCAGGAATCTGTCCGAGCGGATTCTGAAAATCAGCTCTCCGTCATCATGCCGCGACCACACGGCGCTCCGGATGCGGCATATGTTGGTCTTGTTGTCGGAGTTGAGTTTTGCGAACGAGGTGAAATCATCGTACCGGAGCAGAGATGAAGCCGCACGGTTCATCGCATCGCAGTCCAGCGGAACGTAATACTGCCACGCCGTATCGCGCCGGAACGGGTCCTTGAACGGAAGAATATGGTACGTATACTCCCTGCTGAGCGCATCGAACCGGGCATGGGCGTCGTCGCGCACTGCACGCAGGCCGGATACCGCGATGTCATGCGGAAGAACGGCATTCAGATGATACACGAAATCGTCAGGCCGCACGATTGCCCGGGCCGCATCGAAATGAGCCACATAGAACGAGGCGTGCACTCCGGTGTCGGTGCGGCCGGCGCCGGTGACCTCCGTCTGCGTCCGCAGCAGTTTCGACAGTCCGCTTTCCAGAGTCTGCTGCACGGACGGGGAGGAGGGCTGACGCTGCCATCCGTTATAATTCCGGCCGTTGTAGGACAGGGAAAGAAAGTATCTCATTGCTCAAAAAGATTCCGATAATCAAGCAAAGATACTCTTTTACATCGATAAATCTATATTCCTGTTGCGAAAAATCGACAAATCGGACTCTTTCAGGCCGGTGTCGCGGAATCTGACCGCCTTGTTGTTGTCGTCCAGATAGTATTTCACCAACGATGCATCGTAGCCGTCCGACAGCAGAGAGTGCCGTCCGCTCACGTAAGGACTGCTTATGCCTGCCATATCCGAAACGGTGTGAAAAACCGATGACGTGGATGACAGCGAGCTGCGGTTGGCTTTGGCGGAGGCCATCTTGTCCGGAAACGCGGAGACGTATCTGTCCGACATCCAGCAGAAACACGGCACATGAAGCTGATAGTAGCTCAGGGTGGACGATGAGTGGAGGAATCCGCTCGCCGAATCGTCGAACAAATCCTCTCCGTGGTCCGAACAGAACAGCATGGCCGAACATGCCCCGCTCCGGTCGAGCATGGATATGATGCTGCACAGAACGTCATCCGTATACAGCACCGAGTTGTCGTAGGCGTTGACCACACGCTCTGCGTCGTCCCAGTCCAGACGCGAGAAGTCGTCGGGCCGGAACTGGGCAAAAGAGCTGGGGTAACGGTTCTTGTAATTGAAGTGCGAGCCGTACATATGGACGATTACGAATAAATCGTCGTCGCTGCCGGATATAATCCGTTCCAGAACGGGCAGTATCTCGCCGTCGAGATGGGCTGCGCCGTCATCGCCCAGGTGCACGGTCGCATCCGCTGCCGCAACGAAGTTGTCGATCATCGCTCCGTCAGGCGACTGATTGGAAATCACCGCGGTACGGAATCCTGCGTCGGAAAACAGCGAGGCGATGCTCCGGACTCCGTAGATGAAATCATACGTTCCGGCATTGATGCAGCTCATCATCATCGGTACGCTCTTGTACGTGGCGTTGCTCTGTGTGAGCACGCTCGTGAACCAGCATACGTTCGACGTGGTATCCAGCCGCGGCGTGGTGTTGCGCCCGTAGCCGTAGGCTCCCCACGAAAAAGCCCGCGACGACTCTCCGACGACCATCACGTATATTTCGCGCTCCGGAACATCGGTTTGCCGTTCGGCTCTGAAATCGAATCCGGAGCTTATGTCGCCGTAACCGCGTACCCTGACCCAGTGACGGCAGTTTTGCCAATGGTTGTATATCACATTGCCGGGAAAAACCTTTTCCGTCAGGAGGAATTCCTCCTCTGTGCCGGCGCGGACGATGACTGACGCCGCCGTACCGATGAATATCAGTACCGCCCCCGACAGAAGCGCGCCGCGCCGGACGCTGTCCGACATGCGCCGCCGACGTATCAGTGAATATACGGCAGCCGCAAGCAGCGCCACATAGAGCGATACGATGCCGATAAGTGCCGGATAGATATTTCTCATCAGCTCAGAGGATTCGCTGAGGGTGGTTGTCATCATGTTGGCGAACATGTCGCAGGATATTACCGCTTCGTCGAAGAGGTACAGGAGAACGAGTTGGAAAGCGGCCAGAAACATCAGCGGCACCGCCAGCAGAATCATGATTCCGCTGGCGGGCAGAAGCGCACCCCACAGAGTATAAAACCCGAGCGGCAAAAAGATACATACCGCTGTGTGCCAGAACCCGGCAGGTGCTGCGGCGGCAACGGCGATATTGGGAATCATCATTGCGGTCACGAACAAGATATGCAGCCACAGTCCGGATGTTCTGCGTATGTTTTCAGAATGCCTCATTCACATTGAAATTTATTCCGGTCCCGTTTCGGCCCACACCTAAATCAAGACGGATATTCACTCTGTTTTTGAATTCGAACCTGTATCCCACACCTATCTCCGGCAGTGTATGTCTTATAGCCAGGCGCCTGAAATCGGGAAACACGTTTCCGGCTCCGGCCCATACTGCCACACCGTGCCTGCGGTAAATCTTCTGTCGCAGCTCTACCTGCGCGGTTATCATGTTCCGGTCTCTGTAACGGCCCTTGTAATATCCGCGCATACGTCTTGACCCGCCCATTTCAGCCAGCAGCACCCACGGCACAGCGGAGCCGAGATTGAATTCCGAGAACAGGTCGCACGCCAGAACGGCGCCCTGCCACACGCGACGGTAACAGTCGGCCGAGAATCCCACTCTGTAAAAGGTCCGTGCCGAGGCGAGCCAGCTTGGAAATGCCACTCCCTGCGCACGTATGTAAACGCCCCTGTACGGATTGGGGATGAAATCGCGCGTGTCGTACTCGAACAGAACTCCCAGCGAAGTATATGTATAGCCTCGGCGCTGTCCTGGCGGCAGATATGCCGCAACCGACGGGGCTGCCGTATAATTGTAAAATGTGATGACTTTCCCAATGAAACATCCGCTGCCGAGATTGTATTTGTACTCCACATTGCACAGATAACGTTTGAGCGTGAAATTATGGTAGGACGTGCCGTTTCCGGCCTGATAGCCGATGCCCCAGTAATCGGTGGGCTGGGAGTTGAACGAGAATTCGTATTTCAGACGGTGGCGCCCGCCAGGAAAAAACATGTTTCCCTCGCCCCCTATCTGGTAGTATCCTGTTGTGGAGACGTTGGCGAACAGAGAGACATCCGACGGCGAGAGGGTGGTATCCCTGCGGTTGAGACGGTACAGTCCGGCCGCGAGAACTCCGAGTCCGAACTCCGTATTCGTAGAGTAATTGGGCCCCAGCGCGAAACTTACGTCGAAACGTTTCTCAGACGTACGGTCGATATGCGACTCGTTGAAATACTCGTACAGACGGCGAAAAACAGACCCCCGCGGCCTTTGCTCCGCATCCGTAAGGACAACCGCAGAATCTGACGAGATGCTGTCGGCCTCGGGTGAAAAACATGACATGTACAGAATACAGAGTAGAAACATCGTGCGCGAATCGATTTTGTACGTTGACTGCGGTTATTGCAATTATCAGGCCCGGACAGACAGCCGTTTATTTTTTCCCGGACCCCAATGCTTGTGCACCTATTCCAATCAAAGTAGGGCCTGAATCTAAAATGGTTTAATTTTATTTAAGTTTATTTTCATTTTGTTAAATATGACATTATCTTTGTTACGCAAAAGGTAAATAAAACCGCGATGAAGAAGATTTTTCCTACCGGATGTCCGTCGTGCGGCAGCGAACTGAGAGTACGCACTCTGCTTTGTCCCGAGTGCGGGACCACTGTTTCGGGTGACTACCCTCTGCCTGTAATGCAGAGACTGCCTGCCGAGGCGCAGACATTCATTCTCGACTTTGTGAAGTGCAGCGGTTCGCTCAAAGAGATGGCTTCGAGAATGTCGCTTAGTTATCCTACCGTGCGCAACAAGCTGGATGAAATAATAACCTCTATAAAAAAACTGGAACAGGATGGACCGACTCTTTAATCCGTTCCGCTATATCGCCGGAACGAAATCCCTCGTATTGGGAATAATATTCATCATTTCCGAATTTGCCTTGCTGTACTGCGGCGGCTATGTCATCGACGGCTATGTTCACATCTCCGACAGGCCAGCCGGCATGGACCTGTGGCAGGCATCGGTGATTCAGATTCTTATGTGGCTTGTTCCTGCTCTGATGCTATATCTCTGCGGACTTGTCATGTCGCATTCCAGAATCCGTATTGTCGATATTTTGGGCACTACGGCATTCGCCCAGATTCTGCTACTGCCGATGATTGCGCCGTTGTTGATTCCGGCAGTTACCGATATGCTGGACAGTGCTGTCGCAGCCGCAGTCGACCAGTCGTCGGTCATTGAGACTTTGCCGTCCGTATCGCTCCTGCTTATTGGCGTGTGGTCGCTTGCGTGGCTCATTCTGTTCTATGTGTGGAACTACAACGCCTTCTCAACATCCTGCAACGTTCGCGGAGCAAAGGCCATTGCTGTGTATATAGCGGTATTGACGGCCGTTACGGTCGCGACGCCGTATGCGGTGGCGCTGATAGTGCGGTGACAGTAATTCGGTGTAAAGTTTACCCTTTTTTCTGATAAGCGTATTTCTTTTCGAAAATGTCCATGTGTGCCTCGCCCCAGTGCATCATCGAGTCTATAATCGGCAGCAGCGATGCCCCCAGCTGAGTAATCCGATACTCCGACCGCGGCGGCAGTTCCGGGAATATGGTCTTCGCAACCAGGCCGTCCTCCACCATCTCTTTCAGCTGAATATCCAGTACGCGCGGCACGGCTTCCGGCAGCTGTCTGTGAATCTCGCTCGGACGCAGCGGCTCTCCTTCGCGCAGTTCGTCAAGGATGCATGATTTCCATTTGGACTCTATAAGACTCATTGTCAGTCTCAGAGGGCAGTCCATGTCGACAGGTATTTTCTTTTCGTAAGCCATATTGCAAAGGTAGCGAATATGGCGAGAATATGCCATACCAAATAATTATTCTGTATGCGAATATTTTTTCGGTACTTGCTTTACAT
>CAYXGF010000072.1:0-7354 GCA_964464465.1 uncultured Alistipes sp.
GTCCGGAAAAAAACTCTTGAACTCGCTGTAAAGCTGCGCGGCAAGAGTCTTGTTGTGGCTCAGCACCAGTGTCGGACGATTCAGCCGCTCCACCACGTTGGCCACCGTAAAGGTCTTTCCGGAGCCGGTTATCCCGAGCAGCGTGTTGTGTCTGCTGCCGGCGCGTATGGCCCGCTCCAACGCATCGATGGCCTCGGGCTGGTCTCCCGTCGGTCTGTATTCAGATACTAACTTGAAATCCATAGGGCAAATATAGCAATTAAACGCAAACCCTGCATTTTTATTGGCCGAATTTAGGGTGCGGGCGATAAAAAGGCTAACTTTGCAGCATCAGAACAATAAAAAATTCATCGGACATGAAAAGACTGCTCTTTCTTTTGATTGCAACCGCTGCGATAGTTTCATCTTGCAGCAAGGAAAACATAAAAGACGAGGACGGCGGAACGAATGCCCCGGAAGGCATATCATACGTCGGCGAGGTGAAAGTCACACAGGACGACGGCTCGGTGTTCACGAAGCCCGACATCGAGGTAATAATCCAGCCGGATGCGGACAAGGCGCAGATGCGCATGCTCAAAGTAAGTTTCGCACCAACAATGCCCATAGAGCTCGACATGACCGTCGACGGCATCTCGTACGCCCGGACCGGTGACGGCTACACGCTCAGCGGCAACGGCATTGTACCGGTGGCCATGGGCGGAGAGTTTCCGGCATACACCATAACGGACCTGTCGGGCGCTGACTCAAACGGTACGCTTGCGTTTTCGATGCAGTGCGGAAAATATCCGCTACGATATTCCGGAGTGCGAAAGTAAAAAAATATCGCAGGATAATCCTGGCAAAAATGCGCCCCCCCGCCGGACATATATCATCCTGCGGGGGGGGGTAGTTATAAAATTCGGTCTCGTTCGACAGCCTCTTATCGTTTTAGCAGTTCAGTCATCAATTTTCGGTATCGCTCCATGGATTCGGAGTTTTGAATGGGGCTTCCGAGCCAAATGATTTCGCGTTTTTTATCTATCAGACACATGTCGCACAGGGGATTTTCCGCCATAAGCGGATTTGCAGAGCGGAACATGTTGTTTTCATCGAAAACATAATCGAAATCTATGTGCATGTCAGATATCAACTCGCTAATCTCTGTCTTGCGGTCATTGTCTTCAAGTACAAGCAGCACGCCTGTCGACAAATCTGCCAGTTCATACTTGCGATAGCTCAATTTCGCCTGCCGGCTCATCATGCACGAAACACAGTCTTTCAGTCCGATGTAGTTCACGAAGACATATTCATGCTTCTTGAAAATATCGTTCAACGAATTCTCGACCTGTTCCGTGACGTTAAGGGTGGACCCGAGCACCTCCTTTACCTCGGGAGCGACGCGCTGTCGGCACCCAGCTAGGCTGCATACCACCGCAACGCACAAAGCTATGTATCCTGGTTTCATGACTCTATTTGTTTCAAATCATAACGGTATATCTCCCACTGCTCATCCATACAATATAACAGGCCTGATTTGCTGTCGAATGCCGCACGTATTACTTTTTGTCCGAAATTGCATTTGCACACATTATTCCCTTCCCAGTCGAAGACATATAAAGTAGGAAGGAGGTCTTTCTGTACCTGCCCTTTCTCCGGTTTCGCACCATTCAAAGTATAAATATATTTGTCGTCGGCGAAAGCCCGGTAGCTGTAAAAAATGGCATTGGACATATTTTTATAAAAGAGAGAAAAATCCGGCTTCCGACCCAAACGATAACCGATTTGTTTTCCCGACTCCAAATCCATGATATTTATTTGAGGCAGTGCATACATTGCCATGGCGATTTGCTTTCCGTCCGGTTTTACGCAGTTCGCTGTAAGTAAATATGCAGATTCCGAATAAGGGCTTGACGTATTGGTCGGTATTTCCTCCTTGAACAAATCGAACCTGCGAATAAGGCTGTCTCCGTCCGCAGACCACAATTCGATAAACGGATTGGAGATTTGCCGCCTGTCCAATGTGAGATGCATTGGCAGACTGTACATCAGAAGCCCTTGTTCGAGTTTGAATGCATTCATGAATTTATTTCTGGTCGCAAGCGAAAAAACGGTATCGAAAACGGTTTTACCTTGCTTTATGGATTCTGTTATATTCCATTTTCTTAGACTTTTCTTATCGTTATAAGCATATGCCATACAATATTGATTACCGTTTTCTTCGAAAAAATCCAAGAAATAGGAATATTCGGCTGCTTCATTCGGTCCTCTGCCATATGGACAGAATTCGCCGAAACTTTTCCCTGTTCGTGTGTTTGCCAAAGTGAATGCCGCATCGCTCATGCTGCTGCTCTGATAAAACATTATGATGGAATCATGTACGCAAAAGACGGGAGTACTGGGTATATCCATATAGATATGCTCTCCGTGAAGTTGTATTGTCCGTTCTGATTCCTCTACGACAATGATCGGGCCATCGAAGAGCCTCTCGTCAGCATTCGAACGGCATGATAATACACCCGGTATTATCAGCATCAGGAAACACGCAATTTTTATATAAGACCTTATAGACATCTCACGAAATTTAATATTATCCGTATTTCTATTTTAAGTTCGGGAGCCGGAACCGCAGTATATCCGTGTTTTTCCAATTGAATGTGTATATGCAGTTCTCTTTTTGATTCACGCAGAATCCGGATATCGGTGTGCTGAGTTTAAGTTCGGCAACCGGATTACCGTCCCAGTCGAAAACGTATATCGTATCGAGTCTTTTGTCTTTATTGGAATATAAATCATTGAAATATGCCATGTAGATGAAATCGTCATCGGCCTGTATTGCAGGGCAATAATAGGTGTAATCGTCTTTTTTCCTGCTGAAACGAGAGAACCCTTCCTCCCCGGCACCGATTCTGTATCCGGTTTGTTTGTCGGTTGCAAAATCCAGAATGTTGAGTTGCGGCATGAAAACCATGCCCATTGCCATCTTTGTGCCGTCTGGTTTCATGGCGCTATGACTGCGAACAGTCAAATCCGCTGTGACATTTTCAGTTGGTTCCACTTCGATTTTCTTTTTGAACAATTGCCGTTTGGTAATTGTTCCCGTATTCATGTCGACTTTATTTATGAAAGGCGACTCGTAGAATTTCGAATCGTTTTCAAACGGCATATACGGCATGTGGTAAACGTAAACGGAATTGCTGCGTTTGTCCATGAAAATTTCGGATAAAGACAATGTACTTTGATATGGGAATACAGTGTCGTAAACTGTCGTTCCGCTGTTTACGGACTCGGTTATATTCCATATCGCCATTTTATTTTCTGTATGAGCACAGATGACAGTTTTCGCATACCCGTTGTCTTCGTAAATCTGAGATATGGGGAAAACATCGTAGAATTCGTTCTGGCCCCTTCCTTTTCGTCCGAACGAACCGATAAATTGTCCGTCTCTCAAATCGAATACTGAGAACATGAAATTATCGTCTCTCGCATTCCAAAACACCATAATATAATCGTTGGAGGCGATGAACCCATAATATGCTCCGTCGAGGAATACCGTATCGGGTTGCAGTTCGAAAATCTGCTCAGGGTGAGAAACTACCGCAATGTCTCCGTCGAAATACTTCTCGTCACTCTCCGCTGCGCATCCTACAAGTAAGCAACAGCAGATAACACTCAGGAATGGAAATTTAAATGATTGCATATGGTTAATCATTAATAACAATAGGAGGCTGTTCCTTTTCTCATGGTTCGAGCACTTTTGCATCCATATACATTGCCTTCTCCTTCTCCGGGGTTGATTGTGTTGTCTTCGCATTCCACGAAAGATCCCCATTCGTCAGAATCATATCCGTAAAAATAGCAAGTTTTAAGTAAAATGCCTTCGCCTTGCGTCATGCTCTCGATATTGGAAATAGCAATTCTGTAAACGGGATTGGAATTGCGTGTAAAAACTATGACTCCACAAATCGCAACGACAGCAGCTCCGACAGCAGCAAAAACAAATTTCTTTTTCATAATTAAAATCGTTAAACATATTCAATATTCGCCACTTACAATATTAGCTAATTTAATCCAAGCATCCAAATCTTTATCATATTTTTTTAATACATTTAATACTATACAGAAATAATTTCACTTCATTTTCGGGAGCCGGAACCGCAGTATATCCGTGTTTCCCCAGTTGAATGTGTATATGCACCGCTTGTTCGGATTAACGCAGAATCCGGAAATCGGTGTGCGGAGCTTCAATTCGGCAACCGGATTGCCGTCCCAGTCGAAAACATATATGGTATCGAGCCCCTTGCCGGCATTGGAATATAAATCGTTGAAATAGGCCATGTAGATAAAATCGTCATCAGCCTGTATTGCAGGACAATAATAGGTATAATCCTCTTTTTTCCTACTGAAACGCGAGAACCCTTCCTCCCCGGCACCGATTCTGTATCCTGTTTGTTTGTCGGTTGCAAAATCCAGAATGTTGAGTTGCGGCATGAAAACCATGCCCATTGCCATCTTTGTGCCGTCTGGTTTCATGGCGCTATGACTGCGAACAATCCAATTGGCCATAATCGATTCAGGCGGTATTACCTCGATTTTTTTCTTGAACAATTGCCGTTTGGTAATTGTTCCCGTGTTAATGTCGACTTTATTTACGAAAGGCAACTCGTAGAATTTCGAATCGTTCTCAAACGGCATGTACGGCATGTGATGAACATAAACGGAATTGCTGCGTATATCCATAAAGGCCTCGTACAAAGACAATGTACTTTGATATGGAAATATTGTATCGTAAACTGTTGTTCCGCTGTTTACGGATTCGGTTATGTTCCATATCGCCATTTTATTTTCTGTATGAGCACAAATGACGGCTTTCGCTTGCTCGTTATCCTTGTAAATCGAAGAAATTGGAAAAACATCATAAAACTCGTTCTGGCCCTTTCCTTTTCGGCCGAACGAACCGAGAAATTGTCCGTTACTCAAATCGAATACTGAGAACATGAAATTATTGTCTCTTGCATTCCAGAATACCATAAGCGAATCGTTGGAGGCGATGAAACCGAAATATGCGCCGTCGAGATACACCGTATCGGGTTGCAATTCAAAAACCTTTTCAGGATGAGAGACACGCACAATGTCGCCGTCGAAATACTGCTCGTCATTTTCCGCTGCGCATCCTGCAAGGAAGCAACAGCAGACAACTGTAAAAAATAAAAAGCGAAATGATTGCATGGAATTTGACCTCTAATTAACACAATATGAGGCTGTCCCCCGTCTCATCATCTTAGCACTCTTGCATTTATATACAGCGCCCTCTTCATCTCCTGGATTGATTGTATTGTCTTCGCACTCCACTAAGGAATCCCATATCCCATCATATCCGTAAAAATAGCAAGTTTTAAGCGAAATGCCTTCGCCTTGCGTCATGCTCTCAATATTGGAAATAGCAATTCTGTAAACGGGATTGGAATTGCGTGTAAAAACTATGACTCCACAAATCGCAACGACAGCAGCTCCGACAGCAGCAAAAACAAATTTCTTTTTCATAATTAAAATCGTTAAACATATTCAATATTCGCCATTTGCAATATTAACTAATTTAATCCCAACATCCAAATCTTTATTACATTCTTTAATATATTTATGTCATATAGAAATATTTTTACTTTATTTTCGAAAGCCGGAACCGCAGTATATCCGTATTTTCCCAGTTGAATGTGTATATGCACCGCTTGTTCGGATTGACGCAGAATCCGGAAATCGGCGACGGCCGCCGCGATGCCTTATTTTATATAATAAAGTCGCACATCACCTACAATAATAGTGAATCGAAGTTTGGCATCCAAATATTTTGAGCGAAATTTTGCGAAGTGCAATAAAAAAGCATCGGGAGAGCATCTCTCGATGGTCTCCCGAACCCAAGGGGTCTCCCCCTTTAAACTACTAACCCAAACTTAAATAAATGAAGAAACCTTTTTGTTGTTTTTCACTTCGACTTTATAACGCATCGCTATGGGCGTTTATTGTCTCCGGTGTCCGACAACGCTTGATAAAATTTCAAATTCCGTGCCACAATCCGCCGCCGGAACGTTTTGCGGCATAAAAAGGTCACTTCGTTCTATAATCGGCCCTGTACTTTCCTTTGGACATCGCCGACAACTTTCCTTTAAGCAGGGTTTTGCGCAGGGGCGACAGATGGTCCGTAAACACCTGGCCCTCCAAATGGTCGTACTCGTGCTGGATGACACGTGCGGCATGTCCGTCGAACTCCTCGTCGTGCTCCTCGAAATTCTCATCCAGGTAGCGCATCTTTATCTTCGTCTTGCGCAGTACATCCTCGTGCAGCCCCGGCAGCGACAGACACCCCTCGTTGAACAGCTCCTCGTCGCCGAAACGCTCGTAAATCCGCGCATTTATGAAAGCCCGTTTGAAATCTTTCAGCTTCGGTTCGGCATCCTCCCACGGCGTCGCATCCACCACGAACAGGCGTATGTTCTTACCGATTTGCGGTGCGGCGAGTCCTACCCCTTCGGCATTGTACATCGTGAGAAACATATCGTCGACCAGTTTTTTCAAATCGGGATAATCCCTGTCTATATCCACCGACTGCCGGCGAAGCACCGGAGAGCCGTAAACCACAATAGGATAAATCATATTTCTATATCTTTTTACTGTCCATGTAACTCTGCAAGATTATGGCGGCGCTTATTCTGTCCACCAGCGCCTTGTCCCTGCGGTCGTGTTTTTTGAGCCCTCCGTCTATCATCGCCCTGTGAGCGAGCACCGACGTGAAACGTTCATCGTAGAGCACTACCTCCGCGTCCCGGAACTCCCGTCTGAGACGTGCGGCGAGCGGTTCTATATACCGGTATGTTTCGGACGGAGCGCCGTTCATCTGCGTCGGTTTGCCGATTACTATCTTCTCGACGTCGTTTGCAGCCATATACTCCCTTAGGAAATCCATCAGTCCGGCCGTAGGCACAGTCTGCAACGCGCCAGCCACAATCTGCAAACAGTCGCTGACGGCGATACCGCATCTGCGGGTTCCGTAATCTATGGCAAGCAATCGTCCCATACGCACACAATCTCCGGCGCAAATATAGTGCTTCGAAGCATAGTGCGCAAAACTTTTTCGGTCAGCGGACAATTTAAATGAATACTATTTCGTACTTTTGCGGTTAGAAAACAGCTGCATATAACGTTTTAAGAAAAACATATGACTCAGGAAGAACTTTTCAAGAAACTTATCGCCCATTGCAAGGAGTACGGATTCATATTCCCGTCGAGCGAGATATACGACGGACTGAGTGCCGTCTACGACTACGGTCAGATGGGCGTTGAACTGAAAAACAACGTCAAGAGATACTGGTGGGACGCCATG
>CAYXGF010000073.1:0-7283 GCA_964464465.1 uncultured Alistipes sp.
ATTTTTGCGGGACAGCCAAATCCTTTCGGTTCTGGCGTGACTGTCCGAGTTCCGATTGTTTGAACAATGTTTAGTAATAATATCTAAATATTTGTTCTTACTCGCACTTTCTGAATTTGTTGAGATAACTCCTGCAAGACTCTTAATATTTCAAATAATCTATTTTATAAAATTATCTCGTTCAAATTGCCACAAATCAGTTAATGCGATTTTATAGTCTTCATTTAATACTTTTAATCTTGAATATATGTTATATTCACTATCGTTATAAAGATAGTAAAATTCTTCGTTCAATCGATTTTTTCTATTTTGCCATTTCCGAATAATATTATCACAAGCTTCTAATTTATCTCTATAAGGTTTGGAGGCTTTTTGTTGTTTGGTAAATGAATCCCCATATTTATACAAACCATCGACTTGGGCTGGTGCATCAATCAGACGACGTATATCTGTAGAACTAATAGTAGCTGATGTGCCATCCATATATTCAATCTTTATATTATTTAATTTCACCGTATCAGCACTATAATTATATACTATACAATTCCAAGTTCCTCCACCTTGAGTGTCGGGTTTTACTGGACCGGTATCACGTCCCGTATAGGTTGAGTAGTGGCGGATTGTACAATGTGCCAAATCTCCGACAGCATTATAAACGGTACCTGTCCAATGTAGATATTTAATGGTTTTATTAGACACATTAGTATAGTAAAATTCATAATCACATCCACCTGCAGAGTTCGGACCTTGCAATTTAGCATAATTTATTTGCAATCTATTTGCTGCTTGTTTTGTACTTGAAGGTTGATTATTATACCATTTATTAAATTTCTCCTGTCTTAATTGTTTGTATTCCGCTATTGCTACATTTTCGACAGAATCTATTTGTGCTGGCAATATAGTTTTTAACCTTTTATAATAGTCGATACTATCTTGACATTGGCGTAGGCTTGTGTGTCGGAGACTATCTATCTTTGATTTCAAAATTTCTACTTGTGTTTTTAATGCATTATAGTTAATATCTATAGAATTATTTTGTTCATTTATAGGTGTGTTATCTGCTATATCTAATGATTCTATATAATATAAAGAGTTATTTAGCAATACAATGTAAGTATCTAAATATATAATTTGATGTTTAACGTTAGTATAGGCAATAACTTTCAACTCAGTAGGTTTGCGAAGTGTCTTTTTCGGCAGTATATAAATATCTCTATAAGTTGCCAGTTTTTGATCCTTCATTTCCTTATTCAATGAATTGATATTTTCCCAAGCTGGCAATTTGTATAATGTGGCATTTCTTTTAGAATTTACAAAAATATTTTGATTGCCCGTATTTGGGGATTGTTGAGTGCGAAACGATTGTCCTAGTAAAGGACCACAAAAACTACAAAATACATAAATTAGGATTAGCTTCCTCATAATTATAATTTATTATAAATATGTTTTTATTTTGCCAATTTATTCGTAAATAAAGTATCCCGATGGCTATAATCTGGGTTTACATGAAAGTTTTACGGAATCTAACATCTTACACATCCTCAAAACTTACTAAATTACACAAATTTAATGAAATTTAGCCAAACAAACTCCAATTTTAGGAGGAAAAACCGTATTTTAGACAAGCAAACCGCACCGTCTGAGACTATAAAACACCAGCGCGATAAACAAATTTTCTTTGCTTATCGCGCCGGCGTTTTATTATTTAAGTCTATCGAAGACTGCTAATATTCCTCCTCGTTGAAGAAGAAGTCGTCTTTGCTGGGGTAATCGGGCCAGATGTCTTCTATGCTTTCGTAGATGTCGCCTTCGTCTTCAATTTCTTCGAGATTCTCGATGACTTCGAGCGGGGCGCCGGAACGGACCGCATAGTCTATCAATTCATCTTTTGTTGCCGGCCAGGGAGCGTCTTCGAGCTTCGAGGCCAATTCGAGTGTCCAATACATGACTTTTTAGTTTTTGATGTTTCGAACCTGTTGCGGAAAAATTCCGAATTGCAAAAATATGAAAAAAAAGATATAATCAAAATTTTTGTGGCGGTTGCCATAAAATTTCCTGCACGCCGTATGTTTTTACAACGGTACGTCCAAAAATATACAACCAGTCTGACAGACGGTTCAGGTATCTTATGGCACCTGCTGCCGGCATCGAAAATTGTGCCGCAGCCTCGACTGCGCGTCTTTCTGCTCTACGGCACACTGTCCGGCACACGTGACATTGCGACAGGAGCGTATCTCCGCCCGGAATGGTGAAATTGGAAATCGGAGGCAGGGCGGCGCTCATGGAGTCGATTTGCCTTTCCAGAGCCTCGATATGCTGTTCGGATATGTCGGCTATTTTGTTTGCGGCATTCTCGCCTGTGGCAAGTATCGCCTGTACGCTCATAAGCATTCGGCCTATTTCGCGCAGCGGTGCGATGAATTCGGAGTCGGCCGTGCGCTCGTGCAGCATGTCGCAAAGCAGTGCCGTATGCGCGCCCAGTTCGTCGACCGTGCCGTAGGCTTCCACGCGAGGGTCGTATTTCGGAACGCGCTGTCCGCCTATCAGTGCGGTGGTGCCGGTGTCTCCGGTTTTCGTATACAGTGCCATCTCTTAAAGTTTGAAATGTTGCTTGGGTAGCTTGCTGTTGAAGAAAATCAGGAGGAATCCGCGGTTGTCCACGCTGGTGCGCGGGTGTTCCTTTACCATCCTGCGGCATATGCGGTTGCGCGAACGGCTGAATGTGGGTTCGAGTATGCAGATTGTGCTTTCTGTTTTTTCGGCTTCCGGTATCAGGGATGCGATTTTGTCCTGAGGATAGTTCTTGGTTATGAGACAAAGGGTTTTCGGGGCGAGCCGGATATCGGAGTCCGCGCTGTCGGCTATGGTGTAGCCGTTGTACGAACAGAAGTTCATCATGTTTTGCAGCTGCCGGGAGCGCCGTTCGGAGATGCCCAGAGTGCGCAGCGCATTGAAAAGTCCGGTGTCGGGGCCTATCAGATGACCGCACATGAAAACATTGCGTATCAGTCCGTAGACGAAAGGCGAATGTACGCCGAAACCGCGGTAGTGTTTGATGTGCGTCAGACTTTTGCCGTAGAGCAGCGTATGGGCGACGCGTCTTCTTATGCCGTTGGTTCCTAACATGTCAGAAATATTATTTTTTGTATCCTTTCAATTCTCCTGCAAGGTATCCTGTCGAGAAAGCTATTTGGAGGTTGTATCCGCCGGTCTGGGCATCCAGGTCGATAACTTCGCCGGCCAGATAGAGGCCTTTTATTATTTTCGATTCCATCGTCTCGGGATTTATCTCCTCGGTGCTTACTCCGCCTGCCGTGACTATTGCGTTCTCGAAGGGGCAGTAATCGGATATGGGCAGCACGAAACATTTCAGCGTGCGGGCTATGGCGTGTATGTCATCGTCCGTAAGGCGGCTGGCGTAGCGTCTGGTCTCTATTGCTACGGTGTGGGCGATTACTGCGACCAGAGGTCTGGGCAGCAGCTTGCGCAGCAAATCCGCCAGCATGGCATCCTGGGGCAGTGCCGCCATCTCGCGCCGTATGCGTTCGCATATCTGCTCTTCGGAAAGGGCCGGTTTCAAATCCACGTGCATCTCCACCTTCCTGGAATCTATCAGCGCGTCAACCGCAGTGCCGCTCATGCGCAGTGCTACGGCTCCCTCTACGCCGCGGTCCGAAATGCTCAGTTCGCCGAACTCCGTGGCCACGGTCTGCGAGTCGACAACCAGAGAAGCCTGTATGTTTCTGAGGAACAGCCGTTGCAGCAGCTGTTTGTCGGGGTGCGACGTGCGCAGCGGCACCAGCGAGGGGCGTATCTCCACAATTGAATGTCCCAGTGCGTCGGCCATGGCGTATCCGTCGCCCGATGAGCCTGTCGCTGCATACGAGGCGCCTCCTGTGGTGATGATGACGTTCCGTGCCTCGACTTTCCGTCTGAATCCGCGTCTGTTGGTGAATTCGACTCCGTAAACGCGTGAACCGGCCGTGAGAATCCTCTCGGCCTTCGTGTGGAACCATATCTCAACGCCGTTGTCCTTGCACCAGTACACTAAGGCATCGGCTACATCCCATGCGTTGCCGCTCTTGGGGAACACTCTGTCTCCCTGCTCGACAGACATCTTCACTCCCATTCTCTCGAAGAACCGCACCACCGCCCTGTTGTTGAAGTTGCGGTATGCCGGCAGCAGAAAATCCGTATTGCCGCGCACCTTGCTTATAAGTTCCTCTTCCGGGCGCATGTTGGTGACGTTGCACCGTCCCTTGCCCGATATGCGCACCTTGCGTCCGCCTTTCTCCATTTTCTCGATAAGCAGCACGCTGTATCCGGATCTCGCCGCACGTCCGGCTGCCATAAGTCCGGCTGCACCGGCCCCTATGACGGCCACGTCATATGTCTTGGATAATGCTTCGTTCTGTATCTCGTCCATCTCTGTTTGTCTTTCCTCTGTTACGGAATACAAAGATACGATTAAGCGAGCGCAATGCCAAATTTATTTGAGCATTGCCGAGCGGGAGTATCTAAGGCCGCAGGCCAAAGATACGATTAAGCGAGCCGCCGCCCCGGATTTATTTTGAGCACGGCCGGGCGGGAGTATCCTGGGAAACAGGGGAGCGCATATGGCTGCCGGGAGCGATAAAATGCGGCAGGGGGATATTAATTGAAATCTTTTGTGTACATTTGCAGCCGTATTAAGGCTAAGTTAGGAAATTATGTTGTCACGCAGATTGTTGAGAATCAAGGCGGTGAAATCGCTTTACGCATATCGTCAGAACGGGGGCGGAGAGATAGCTCCATTTGTGAAGAATCTTGAATACAGTATCGACAAATCGTACGATTTGTATTTTCAGATGCTGTGGCTGATTGTGGAGATAGCACGTTATGCACGCGGACGGCAGGAGATAGCGCGCCGCAAGCAGTTGCCTACGCCCGAGGATTTGAATCCCAACACGAAATTCGTCGACAATGCCCTGATAGCGAGAATAGAGACCGATGACAGGATTTGCGCCTATCTGGAAACCCGTTCCCTGGGGTGGTCGCAGTATCCGGAACTGATTAAGAATCTTTACGGACAGTTGATTGACAGCGATTTCTATAAAGAGTACATGAGTTCTCCGGCCGGTGGATTCAGAGAGGACGTGAAGGTGGTGCGCAGTTTCTTCTCGGCGCCTTTCCTCGAAGACAGCGCTCTGCTTGAAGACGTCTTGGAGGAGCAGTCGATAATGTGGAACGACGATTTGGGATTCATTCTCACCATGGTTGTCCGCACGCTCAACGACTGCCGCGCCTCGCAGCAGGAGATACCGGTGCTTCCGAAGTTCAAGTTCCCGGAGGCGGATGCCGCTTTTGCACGCGATTTGTTGAAGTATGCGGCAGCGGATTTCGAGCAGAACATGAAATGTGTGGAAGGGTGTACGTCGAACTGGGATGTGGAACGCATCGCGTTCATAGACAATGTGATTATGTGTACGGCCATCTCCGAGATGAAGCACTTCGAGGATATTCCGGTAAAGGTTACCCTGGACGAGTACATAGAGATTGTGAAGTTTTACAGTACCCCGGAGAGCAGTCTGTTCATAAACGGAATACTCGACAATGTGAGAAAATCGCTTGCCGAGCAGGGACTGATAAACAAACGTGGCCGGGGATTGCTTTAACGTGTGTGTCATGAAGCCTGCGGTGCTGTTGCTGCTTGCGGCGGTCTTTTACGGCTGCCATCCTAAGGGCGCTGCCGTGGCCGAGACATCGTTCCAAAGAGTGGAAATGTGCGATTCGGTTGTCGGAACATCCGACACGTTGCGTCTGGGAATCGTGCATTCTGGCGAGAACCTTATTGAAAACATCGATATAGTCAATATCGGAAATGCGCCTGTCGTGGTCGAGCGTACTGAATGCGGTTGCGCATGTCTGCGTACGGAGTTCGATTACGCTCCCGTTATGCCGGGGCAGTCGCGCGGCATGAGGATTCTGTTCGACACTTACGGACTTTCGGGGCAGGTGGTCCGGCGGGTGGATATTTACAGGGCAGGATGCGATGTGCCTTACAGAGTCTGGATAGAGGCGCAGGTGAGACCGTGAGTTTCGGAACCGGGGCGCGGATTTTGCAGCTGTATTGTAATAATCGGGCATTTTTTCCGTTGGAGAGATGAAAATATTTGCCGGCCGCGATTTATTTCGTATGTTTGCATTACCTAACCGTTTTTTCAGAGGAATGAATTTAACTTTAATAGGATTATGAATTTACTTGCAATTATGTTTCAGGAGGCTGCCGCCGGCAGCAGTTGGTCGATGATTATCATGATGGTGCTGATTTTCGTCGTGATGTGGCTTTTCATGATACGTCCCCAGCAGAAACAGCAGAAGGAGCTGGCCAAGTTCCGCAATTCGCTGGCCAAGGGTCAGAAGATTATCACCGCCGGCGGAATCTACGGCACTGTCCGTGAGATAAAGGAGAATTACGTTCTTGTCGAGGTTGACAGCAACTGCACAATCCGTGTGGACAAGAACATGATTATGCGCGACCCGTCGGATGTCGCGCAGCAGGCTGCCAAATAGACAGGCGGTCGCAGTTAAAAAAACAAGGAGAGAAAGCCGAAACTTTCTCTCCTTGTTTTTTGTTGTTATCCCGGAACGGTTTATCCGAAAATAAGTATCAGCATCTGTGCCGCCAGCACGCGCAGGAACATCGACAGCGGATATACGGTCGCGTATCCTACCGACGGGGCGTCTGTCGAGGTCTGCTCGGAGGAGTAGGCCAGTGCGGGAGGATTGGTCGAAGCGCCGGACAGAACACCTATCAGGGTGTAGTAGTTGAGCTTGTAGTACAGTTTTCCGATAACTCCTGCAATCAGAAGCGGGACTATCGTTATTATGGCTCCGTATCCTATCCATACGTATCCGCCGTTTACCAGTGTCGGGATGAAGCCTTCGCCGGCTCCAAGACCTACGCCTGCGAGGAACAGCGAGATACCCACTTCGCGCAGCATCAGGTTGGCGCTCATGGTGGTGTATGTGACCATCTTGTATTGCGGACCGTAGCGGCCTATCAGAATGGCCACGATAAGCGGACCTCCTGCAAGACCCAGCTTCACGGGCTGCGGTACGCCGGGGATGAAGAACGATATGCTGCCGAGAATCACTCCGAGTGCTATGCCTATGAAGATAGGTATCAGATTGGGGTGGTCGAGACGTTGGAGCGAGTTGCCCAGCATGCGTGAGGCCTGGGCGACCGACAGTTCGGGTCCCGCGACCGCCACACGATCGATGAGTTGCAGTTGCGGATTGCC
>CAYXGF010000074.1:0-7249 GCA_964464465.1 uncultured Alistipes sp.
CGATGTGGTCTTGTGAATCGGGGTCGGTCGAGGGGTAGATACGGTGGTGGTCGCCATCGCGCTGAGTCATGCGGATAAGCGCGCTGAAATACATGCCCTTGTCGGCGTTAGTCTTGTCATTGGTATGGTCCCACTTGTCGTACTTATATGGAATAACCATTGCTCTGCCGCCGTTACCCATGATGGAAACGGCTTTGTCTTTGGTGTTATGCTCTTTGTCGTTGATAACAACCACTTTGTCACCGGCTGTGAAGACATAGTCGACATGGCCGCGCAGCGAGGAGTCGGTTATCAGCCACGAGCCGATGGTGTTTTCGTCTTCGACCTGATTTTCGACCTCGGCCGAGAGGCTGAAGTCAGCCTCGACGACAATGCCGCCGAGGCGGACACCGGCAATCTCGACGTCATAGAGAGGGTTGTCACCCCATACGCCGACTTCGACTCCGCAGAGCTGATGTTCGAAGGCCAGCTCGATACCGCAGTAAAGATGCTCGGTCTTATTGCCTTCGCCTATAGCGGAAACGAAGTCCACCTGCTTGGAAATATCGGGAATTACACGGAATTTGGTCAGGCGGTAGTCGTAGTTGACTCCGGCGGCGTTCTTAATCGACGAATTGGAATATATGAAACATTCATCGCCCACCCCGGCACGCTGCTGCATAATAGCGCGGGAGGGATGGAATGCGAAAAACTTCAGACGTCTGTCTTTCTTATCGTTGCCCGGCCAGCGGCACTCGCCTGAACGGAATATGCCGTCAACAT
The DNA here is from genome assembly GCA_964464465.1 of uncultured Alistipes sp. Taxonomy (GTDB): domain Bacteria; phylum Bacteroidota; class Bacteroidia; order Bacteroidales; family Rikenellaceae; genus UBA940. The sequence continues at coordinate 763 of CAYXGF010000074.1, forward strand.
CCTTGGTCGCGATCTTGTCCTTACAGTGGATGCCTAATATTCCCGAGTCATCAGGAGTATCCTCCGGGCAAAAGGCTGAGACAGTGATGCCAGAGGAGGGGAGTTCTTTCGCAATATCATAAGTAGATCGCGTCTCAACCCCCGGGAGGGATGCAAGGAAAGCTATCTTATTATCCTCGGAAGCGGGTCCCGCCTCGGGCCCTTCATCAAGGGCGCAAGATGAGAGAAGGAGCAGTGGCAGAGAAAAATATAATATATGTTTCATTATCGTCAACTTAATTTAATAACCTCAACGTAATAGTTATAATCACCCTGTAACATTCAACTTTCGCAAGCGAAAGTTAAGTTCAAGAGCCGGGAACAGTGACTCCGGCACCTCCTCCTGAGTTCCATTCCTTTACGGTGTAGCTTATACCCACTTTGTCGCTGATAATGGGATCGCCGGCATTGGGGGACGTGGCGGAGGCTGCTACTTCCGGGTCATGAAGACCGACGCCGTAGGTATAGTTGAGTGTATATGTGTAGGTGTTTCCGGGAGCCCAGTTGCCGGTGACGGGAACGGCTGCCCATCCGAACTCTTTGATCTCTTCGGATTCAGGAATATTGTATCGGTCAGTGGCTGCTGCATCGGTAAAATAGCTGTCGCCGCTTTTGTAAACGCGTTTGGAAACAGTCCCTGTCGCTTTGTCAACCGCCAGATACACTACCGGAATATTGAGTGCATTGGCTCCCTGCGACAGATCTTTATAGGGGTAGCGCTGTTTCTCTGCAGGATTCAGTCCGGCAGCAGGTGTTGTCGCATCAGTGATCCTTAACAAGACACTGATATACATGTTTTTATCGGCGTTATTTCTGTCTGCCTCAGCGTTCCAGCCGGTAGCATAATTGGTCGGGATGAGCATCGCGCAGTTGTCATTGCCATTGACTTTGCTGCCCATGATGGAAACTGCGCCCTTGTCAGTCGATGTCGATGCGGATCCCTTGACGAGCGATACGATCTTGTCGCCCTCGCGGAAGACATACTCGACGATTCCTTTGTCTGAAAAATCCGACCAGAGGCCGCAGCTGTTGTCGGTCCTGAAATTGAATGTTCCTTTCATGTTGATGCCGCCGATGCGCACGCCGGCAATCTCGATGTCGCAGCTCTTATGGTCGCTCCATGCCTTGACCTCGATGCGGCTCAGCTGGTGTGCGAAAGGAAGCGTGATGCCTGAGAAGAGATTCTCCTCCATGGAGCCGGTGGCATATGCGGTAACGAAATCGACCTGATCGGCAATTTCGGGCTCCACACGAAAGCCTGACAACTTGTAGTCGAAGGCGCTTGCCGTGGAGGCGTTGAGCAACTGTGCACCTCCTGCTTTTTCCAAAGCGGGATAGAAGCCGAAGAATGTAACCGTGTGGCTTTCCTTGCCGGGATCGGGCCATATGCAGTCGGGGGAGGTGTGAATGTCCTCGCCTTCGGTTATCTCGATCTTTTCATAGGCAAAATTGCTCTGTAATGTACCGCCGACAACCTTCGAGCCGTCGGCAGGATCGAAGGCCGTCACATGGAAATAAGGGAGATTTTCCTTGGTAATAATCCCGGCGCGGCTGGTAAGGCCGGGTAGCGATGTGCGGAAAACGATCCGGGCACCTTCACCCTCTACGCGACCGGGTATATCGTCCCGCGAGCACGCCGATAGAAACAGTGCGGCCCCGATAAAAAGGTATGTTGGTTTTATGGTAGTGTTCATATCCAGTCTGTTTTTTATTTTCTTGGTACTGTGGTGTCTATGTCTATGGGGTCGTTAGCATCCCAATCCACCACCTTTACTCCGATATTTACTTCCGGGTTGCCTAAAATCAGTTCTCCGGGGTGAGTGTCGTCGGGGTCCTTGACACCTAAACCCAATGTATAGTCTATCGTATATACATAGTGCTTTCCCTCTTCCCAATCTATATCCACGGGAATGGCGGCCCAGCCATACTCCCTTACTGCGGAAACATCGCCCTTGTAGGGTGTGTTAAGTGCTTTGTCGGTATAAAAATCACCGTCATCTCCACGGTACAGGCGTTCAGCGACCAAGCCTTCGCCGGTCACGGCCAGCCATATTTTTTCCATCGGTTCCTTATCTTCGGCATAAGGATAGGCGACTTGTTCGTCGTTTCTCAAATTAGATACCCTCATAAGCACGCTGAAATAAGTGCCACGAGTCTTGTTTTCCGCCGAACGGTCCCATGCCGTATCGGCGACCGGAATCATCATTGCCGCACCGCCTTCTCCCATAAGAGAAACATCGTTGTCGGGGGCGGAGCCGGTTCCGGCGTTTTTGTCGATAACAACCACAGCATCGGCTCGGCTGTGTTCGTCGGCCTGTTTGCCGAATATGTACTCGACCCTGCCGCGGGCCGCATCTTCGGACACGGTCCAAGACGATGCCGATGCTTCCGAGGGAGCAAGGTTACACGAGCCTTCAAGCGGTACGGTTCCCACACGTACGCCGGCTATCTCTATTCTATAGACCGGGTTGTTGCCCCATGCGCGCAGTTCGATCTTGGACATGCCGTGGTGGAAGGGTAGTGTGACAGGTTCGTTGACACTGCTGAATTTCGAACCGCTTCCGGTGGCGGTCAGGAAATCGTACTGGCGCGAGATGTCGGTGGCGATACGGATGTTGGCGAGAGAATAGTCGTAGTCGGCTTTGCCATCCTTTACCGTGGATTTGTTGACAAACACGAAATGGCTGTCGTCCTCGTCGAGCGATATGCCCGATGCCATCGCCATGGCGGCACGCGATGGCGCGAATGCCATAAAATCGACAGATTCTCTTTGGTCGGGCCAATCGCAGTTTTCTTCGGCCGTGACAAATACATCGGGGGATATTTTGCCGAAGCTTATGTCTTCGAAGTAGGGCTGCAATATTCCGTTTTCGTCGGTAACCGGTTTGGCCGGATTGAAGCAGGATGCTTGGAAGGAATAGAAATTGTCGTAGGTAACGTCTGCCGCACGAGTCCAGACTATATCCGACAGAGTCGGTGCAAACCGAATCGTCGAGTCGCCGCGCGCGGGCTCTTCGGTCCGCTCGTCAGAGCAGGACGATAAGCAGAGAAGCGTTGCTACCCCTATGTATATCAGTTTGTTCTTCTTCATTTGGTATATCCGGGCCGTGTAATTCACCGCCTCCTCAAAGCAGGAGGCGGTGAAAACCGGCTTATTTGATTGAATCTATATAATTAAAGTATTATTCCGAGGGAACGGAGGTATTGGAGTCGTAGTGTGCATTCCAACCGCTGACCTCTACGAAGAGCTGGATGTTGCCACCGAGAATAGGAGTACCGGGTTCGGGATCGAGAGGTGTATGCACGCCTACTCCCGAAGAGTAGTCGAGGGTGTAGACATATTTGTTGCCGAGCTCCCACGATACGGCCACGGGCACTGCACTCCAAGCAAAATCCTTGAACTCCTCGGTAACGATGGTTTCTACAACCTCTTTCGTCTCTTCGTCGATTATCTCTTCAACATGCAGATTCACAGGATTGCCGCTGAAGTCGGGCTTTTCGTAGTAGCGTCCTGTCTTGTCTTTATAGACTCGCATCAGGATTGTCTGAGATTCCTTGTCGACGACAAATGACACTATCCGCAAGCCTTCGGCTTTAGCCGAATTCAGGGGCGGGTATAGCTGGATTGACTCAGCACCATTGGTCTCGGTGGTTTTCACGTTTATCAGCACGCCGATATACATGCTTTTGTTCAGGTTGGTGGGGTCGCCAAGATGGTCCCATACCGGACGTTCCGTAGGCAGTATCATTGCGTTGCCACCGTTGCCCATAAGCGAGGTGCCACGGGCATATTCGTCTGCTGTATTATCGGCTGAGATCAACGGAGTGTTGGACTGCAGGCGCAGGATGTTGTCGGCAGGCTGTTTGTTGTCGGGGTTGGCAGGCTGGTAGATATATTCCACCTCGCTGTACATGGGATTAGTGGCTAATTCCCAGTGGCCGCCATCTTTGTCAAAAAGCGTACCCGTACCCTTTTCATCGCAGAAGTTGAACATAGCACCGGCAACCATGGGATTGGAGAGATGCACACCGGCGACGTCGACGGTGTAGAAAGTCGAGTTGTTGATACCGCGCAGTTCTACCTGAGCCAGCTGATGGTGGAAGTTCAGTTTCAGGCCCGAGATTTCGTTCTCGCCCTTTTTACCCATCTGGTGGGCAGTGATGAAGTCGACATGCTGCGAAATGTCTTTCGGAACATAGAAACGACCGAGCTTGAAACCGGGAACAAGGTCTTTGTCATCGAAGTTGAAGATCGAAGTGACGCCATCTTCCATATCGATCGGGTCTTCCTTGCCATCTTCTCCGCACATATTGTACATTTTAATAAATGTACTGTCCGAAGCATTGATGCCCTGAAGATAGTCGTACGATGCGAAATTCTTTCGCAAGACGCTCAACTGCGGATAATATGCGAAAAATTCGACAGGGTCGTCGTTCTTGGGCCAGTCCTTGCCTGTAAGCGACGAATACTGAGTGTTGTTGCCGATGAACGGTTCATCCTCGAAATAGGGTTCGGGATAAACACCGTTCACGGCCTTGTGACCGGTGGAACCGTTGTTGTACGCAGTCACCACGAAACCATAGAGATTCGTAAGCGTGATTTCGGTACCACGCGTCGTGAATCCGGCGCTGAATCTGATTGGATTTGTGGGGCGGCTGGTTTCGATCACTTCTTCTTGGGAACATCCTGCCAGCAGTAAGCCGCATACTGCCAACAATCCAAACTTTAGATTCCTCATATTAAAACTGTTTATTTGTAATTTATTCATATTCTCAATAATTGTCATCTCTAAACGTTAGCCGATAGATTGATATGCACCGTATTCCATCCCGAAATGGAGATATCCGTATTGCGTATGTCTTCTTCGGTGTCGGGCAGCACCAGTCCCTGAAGCACAATGCGCACGTCCTTGGGATTGGCGGCCTCGTTCACCTGTTTCGTCACGTCGATATTGTATATCTTTCCGCTTCCGTCCGTCAGAAGGAAGTAAAGCGACAGATAATGTCTCTTTTTTTCGCCGGGTGTAACACCGAATGTATAGAATGTGGACGAAAGTCGGTTGTTAGCCTTGTTTGCCTTCAGAACAAAGGAATATGACACGGTCTCGTCGGTTACTGCGTGCAAGCCCGGATAGACGCCCTCGGCCATCGACGAGAGCGAGGCATCGAACTTGGCCTCGACATTGCCTAAATTCTGCACATCCAGAATATCAACCGAGTATTTGCACACGAGTTCCTCGGGCTGCATCGTCACTGTCTGTGTTTCCTCGGTGTTAACGAGGTTGATATCGGACAGACCGGTTCCCCAGAAACGTACAGGTGCGGCCCGCAGCGGCTCGTCGTCCGTTCGCGGTATTCCTCGGGAGGTGACACCCATCGCCGACAGCGACTCCTGCTCCTTGGTGGTCACCTTAAATGTATCGAACGAATCATGATCGTTGATCACGAAGTTGTATATATCGTCTTCGTTGAGACATATTCCGTCGTAGGTACCCACACCGGCTTGAATCGGGCCGCCGCTATGGGTACGGAAAGTATGGTAATCGACTTGTTTGCCCTCTTTATACAGGTAGAGCGACATCGAGTGGGCATTATGGTCGGGGCTTTCTGCCAGTCGAACACCACCTCCACATTGTTCGCTATGGGGGCCAAGGTGTCGAGTTCCTTGTGCGTGCAGGCAGTCGATACGACCGCGGCGCAAATGGCGGTGAAAAGACGTATTCTCATCTCTCACCTCCTTTCTTTGCATTGACATTGCCACGGCCCAGCAGCCAGACAAGAGAGATCTCGGCCTTTGTGGGACCGACCCATCCTAAACGCTTGGTCGTTTGCCAAAGATACCCATGCTCGAAGCCGTCCGGTATATATTCCATATATTTACCGGATGCATAGCCCATGCCGACTGTGAAATCTATGTTGAGATGCTTCGACACTGGGAGCGAATATCCATATTCGATTCCGCTGTTGATGAAGCAACGGTCGAATATGTTTCCACCGGGAAGACCTCCCATATAACCGCGGTCGCCGAATTCAAAGTCGAACGTGAATGCACCGGCATATACGCCTATGTGGTGTCCGGTGAGGGGCTTTTCATGGGCCTTCTTGCCGAACCACCAGCGGAGGCCCAGATCGCCGCCATAGATGCGATAGTAGCGGTGGCGGCTATCGTTGCTCCACCATGCATGCATCCATTCGCCATAGAGCGACAGATCCTTGCCGAGATAAAACTCCGCACCGATGTTCGGAATCAGGAGCGCATCAAAGAGCATGTTGGTTTTCAGCGCTAAATAATATGGCTTGGTTTCGGTCTGTTCGACCGACACGGCTGACGGCCGTGAAAGCAGAACCGGTTCAGTCAAATTCGTCTTGTCGGTCTTGTCGGTCTTGTCCGTCTTGTCGGTCTTGTCGGTCTTGTCGGTCTCGGCGGTCTCGGCGGTCTCGGCGGTCT
>CAYXGF010000075.1:0-6492 GCA_964464465.1 uncultured Alistipes sp.
CGAATCGCGCGCTGTCATGCCTCATTTCCATATCCCTCTGCAGGCGGGGTCGGATACCGTGCTCAAGCTAATGCATCGCCGCTATGACACCAAACCTAACAGGCCGTGCTCCGGAAGACTTTCGGCGTCAAAAGAAGACGTATTGACAATAAAATTCGACCGGCGTCTTAGTATTTGAAAATATTTTTATACTTTTGTGTCCGCCTTTACACTCGCGGTATGCTCGGATGGTGGAATAGGTAGACACGCCGGACTTAAAATCCTGTGGCCAGCAATGGCCGTGCGGGTTCGATTCCCGCTCCGAGTACGATATTAATGATGTCGCATGTTTCCAATACGCATGCGGCATCATTTTTTATGGTAACTATATACAATTTTACAGTTATGCGCTTTCACAAAGCGCGCTGGCCGGAGCCTGGTCCCGCGAAGGCCCGCTCATTTCATTCGCGATGTACCTTCGCTGGCTCCTATCTCTACATTAAAAATTGCCAGACTGTCTCCGGTACTTATTACGACCCCGTTGTTAAAATATACCGTACTGTAAAGTTGTATATAAATACCTTCTTTATTCAGTCTTGTTTCTTTGCGGGCTGCGTAACCCGGTAAACATACGCCGAAGTGAGAAAAATGCGGTATGGCTTGTTTTTTCAGACGGCAGGTTATACTTTTACGGACAGAAAATATCCGGTAATGAAGAAACTTTTGCTTTTTATCTCTGTGGCGCTGTTTTTCGGTGCGTGCAGTACGAATGATTTGGCGAACGAGGTGTCGCGGCTGAAAGACGAGCTGGCCGCACAGAGTGTGCTAATCGAGGCGTTGCAGCAAAACGTCACTGTCGACAGAGTCGAGCAGGGCGGTGATTCTTATACGATTCATTTCTCGGACGGGAGTGCCGTTACGCTGCGTAATGGAAAAACACCGCTTGTCAGTATCGGAACCGACGGCAACTGGTATGTCGACGGCGAGAACACCGGCATAGGGGCCAGGGGCGAGGCAGGAAAGGCGCCGGATGTGAAAATAGGCGAAAACGGCAACTGGTTCATTGACGGACAGGACAGCGGGTGCGCCGCCAGAGGACCTCAGGGAGATGCCGCTCCCTCCATAACAAGTGTGGTTTACGGCCGGGGCGGACTGACATTCCACTTCTCGGACGGGACCTCCGTGTTTTGTGTCATGGAGGCCGGCAGGTATGCCCCGAGACCGGACAAGGGATATGAGAATTTCAGCGTATTTGTCAACTATTATGAGGAAAACCTCACAGGCACGTCGCCTTCGTCCGTGCAGGATGGCCGCAAGCCGTATGCTGACTATGGCGTTATCGCTTTGCCGGAAAACTATACCACGGACCCGGCGTCGCCTACTCGCCTGATAATTCTGTGTCAGGGTACAGGTGAGAGGACCGGTGCCGGGACGAATCCTCTGAACAATCACGGCTGGGCATATCTGCTTGCGAAGGGATATGCCGTTATGGATATGAACGGCATGTCGCAGCAATGGGGACAGGCAAAAGGTTTCCCGGTTCAGAATCAGCATTATGGCAACAAGTACCTCCTTCAATCGTATAAGCAGGGCTACAATTATGTTATGGAAAAGTACAATCTTCATAAAGAGGTGTTTGTGATGGGTATCTCAATGGGTGGTGGAGCTGCTACGATGATTGCTCAGACAGGTATCGTGCCCGTTATAGCTGAGGCTGCTTTCTGCCCTGCGATATCCGTGTACAAGCAGAACTATATGAATCCGTGGGGCGGTGTCAATCAGCAGAAGACAATTGCCGGGCAGTGGGGTTTCGACAACTGGGAAACCGCTGCGCCTTCGCAGGAATATTTCTTGCAGAACATCGATAAAATCAAAGGCTATGACAATCTTATGACATTTACCTTCGGTTCGACAAAAGATGCAGCTAACGCCAGTTATGCAGATGAGGCGGAACGCGATGCATATTATGCGCTGAGTAAAATGTTTCCGGTGCCGCTGAAAATATGGCATTGCAAGGACGACAATACGGTAGCTTACCGATATTCCGACTTTTTTGTCAGAATGATACAGAACGCCGACGGAAAGGCATGGCTCAGGACAATGTCGTCCGGAGGTCATGTAGGCGGATGGAATAACAGCAACGGCGCGATAAGGGATACTGACATCAACGGCAAAAGTGTCACTACTTCAGTGCCATTCTTCGAAGCGGTTGTGTTCATCCAGAAGTACGAGTAAAATTTATAAAGTGTTGAAAACAAAGATAGTTATTTTCGGAACCGGAGGAGTGGGAGGTTTCATAGGCGGGCTTTTGGCCCGTCATTACGAACATTACGACAGCGTATCGGTATGTTTCGTATCGAGAGGTGAGGCCCTCGAATCTATTCGCCGCAACGGTATCGGGATTGATGCCGATTGCGGAGAGTTTTATGCCCGACCTGAGATTGCGACGGACGACTGTTCGCAAATCGGAGAGGCGGACTATGTGCTGTTCTGCACCAAGGCATACGATGTAGTGTCCGGAATCGAGCAACTGAGACCGTGTATAGGTCCGGATACGGTGATAATACCGTTTCTGAACGGCGTGGACAGTGTTGAAATCATGCGGGAGATGCTCCCGAAAAATGAGGTCTGGTACGGATGCGTGTATGTTGTGGCATACATACTTACCCCAGGGCATATAAAGGAGTGCACGAACGGTTACAGGTATATGTTCGGATATCCGGGGGCAGATGAAGCGAAAGTTCGTATATTGTCTGAAATATTCGATTCGGCAGGCATTTGCGCCCGCAACATGCCCGACATAGAGGTGCGCGTGTGGGATAAGTTCGCCTTTATCTCTCCGGTGGCTACCGTGACCTCGTATACGGACCGTACCTATGGCGAGGTTCTGAATATGCCGGCATATAGGAAAATGCTGCTTGATTTGCTCGCCGAATTCAAGGCCGTGGCGGCTGCCGCAAACAAGCCTCTGTCGAAGGATATAACGCAGGCGGTAATCGCCCAGATGGAAAAAATTCCGCCGCAGACAACTACTTCCATGCAGCGTGATTTCAGAGCCGGACGAAAAACAGAACTCGAATCCCTGACCGGGTATATCGTACGCCGGGCAAAACTTTCGGGAGTGCCGGTGCCTGTGTATGAAAAAATGTACGAAGAACTTTCAAAAAGATAGAAACAGGTTCATATGAGATACATTAAACTGCTGATTATACTGCTTTTCGGATGCATCTCGGCGGCATGTTCCTCTGACAGCACCGAAGGCTCTGAGCCTGCCGTCATCTCTGTCCCGCAGCGCAGTTTTACAGTACCGGCTGAGGGCGGAGAGGTGGAAGTCGTCATCGAAGCCAATTGTAAATTTACGGTGCAGATGCCGGCAGATGCCGGTTGGATTGCCGATATTACGAAATACAGTTCGGAAACGGACGGTGGAAGCGTATCTCTGATGTTCTCGGTTGCCGCTAACGAGACTTCCGAACAACGAGTCGCTGTAATTAAAGTAATAGTGCCGCAACATGATGAAATTTCACTAATAATAGAGCAGTTGCCTAAGGAAGTTTTTAGTGAAAAAGATGTGCGCATCGAATTCGAGCGGCAGTCGCTGATTGCGATATTCGAATCGACCGGAGCAGGAAAATGGACGCATTCGGATGGGTGGGGTAGTGAGGAGCCCGTGTCGCAATGGTACGGAATATCGACGGATGGTGACGGCTTTGTCAGCAGCATATCGCTTGCGGGAAACAACCTGCAAGGCAAAATCCCGGAAGAGTTCGGCAACTTCGCATCGCTGACCACTCTGCGGCTTAGCGATAATAATTTGCGTGGCGCGATTCCGGATACGCTGTGGTCTTCGTCATCGCTGACTGGCGTTTATCTGAAAAACAACAACTTGTCCGGATTGTTGCCGCACCGTGCCGCCTCGATAGACGGTCTGCGCAATCTGGACCTTACTGAAAATAAGCTCAGGGACGGTATTACTCCTGATTTCATGAATCACCGGTATTTCAAATCGTGGAAGCTGCAACCTCAGAAATCCGGATATGCAGTGACTGAGCAATGGGATGATGAGAGTGCAGGCAGGCATGGTGATGGCGAAGTAGAGGTTTATCAAAAGGCAACTATCGGTAACGGAATCAACATTTTCGTGACGTGCGACGGCTATTCGGAACTGAATAATTCGATAGGCGGTACGGCCGAGAGACGGATGAAAATGGCAGTCGAGGCGTTGTTCGATGCGGAGCCATATAAATCATTGCGCGATTATTTCAATGTATACATAGTCTACGCCCATTCGTCTTTTGCGGGAATATCTGTAAACGGAGGGCTGGCGTACAGCAAATTCGCAACCGCGCAGCCGAATGTGAAGCAGACGAATATGACGGCTGATTGTGATTTGGTTTTTTCATTCATCGTCAAGGCGACCGGAATGATTTCAGCGACATCTTCGCTGATTATACTTGTGGCCAACAGCTCGATTTACGGCGGAACGTGCTGGATGTATTCGAACGGCGGGGCTGTCGGGATAACTCCGACGAGCGAGTCTTTCGAATCGGTGATTCGCCACGAATGCGGAGGGCATGGTTTTGCAAAATTGGCCGACGAATATTTTTATGCAGAGAACGGACGTGTGACAGAGGATATTATCATATCACGTCGCAATGCTCAGTTGAAGTACGGATGGTATCAGAATGCGGATTTTGTCGATGAGCCGGAGGAGGTGCTGTGGAGTGAATTTCTCAAAGACAGCCGTTATGATGGAACGGTAGGTATTTACGAAGGGGCGTTTACCTATTTTTACGGAGCGTACAGGCCGTCAGTAACAAGTATCATGCGACATAACGTAGGCGAATTCAATGCTCCGAGCAGGGCTGCCATTTATAAAAAAATCATGTCGCAGGCATTCGATGACTGGGAGTATGATTACGAGACATTCGTACGGTTCGATATGCCTGCCGAATCCGTTTCGACTGCCGCAGCACCGTCGCCTGTCGGGATGCTGTTGCCGGAAAAAGAACTCATGCCGCTCGGAGAACCGGTAGTTATAGACCGGGCACCGGTGATAGATTAACGTATATGCGTTTATTTATTACCTTATTTTAAGTTTGTTTATTGTATTTATGTGTATTAAAAGTTCAGAGTCGGCTATCCCAATATGGAGGAGATGAGATGTTTTACGGAGTGCATCGTCCGCAGTCGCTGCATCCGTTGCATATAGGTCGGCTTCCGCAATTATCGCATGCTGTTCTGTAATGCGGTTTGTACAGTTTATCAGGAGCGATAATCCGCCCCGACAAGTCGCGCAAAACAAAGTGCATCGGACGACCTATGTGATTTACTCCTGCCTTGTGCGCCATCTGGCTCTGTATGCGCTTGCTCGGTATGTGATAGCGTCTGCCGTCCTTGACGAATTCGGTGCCCGTCTCGATGAAACAGAACGTCACGTCGTTTGCACGGCATTGGTCGGACAGGAATTTTATCCAGTCGAAATCGCAGGGCCGCGCACCATCGTAATTTTCGCCTCCGGCAATCACCTGTTCTATCTGTCCAGTTGCGAGGTATTTCATAATTTCGATACGTCCGAGCAAAGGTGCTGTCATTATGCCCTTGTGTTTGAACGGCAGCTCCAACAAAATAGGGATACGCTCGTCTGCGCGCTGCTGGCTTTCGCACGTAATATTGAAAAACACGTTGTCCCAGCCGTTGCCCCAATCCTGCGGCAGTGCGGTCTGCACACGTTCGGGACGTTTGGTCAGGAGGAAGAACTTCACATCGCTTCGCGCCTTGATAATCCGCCAAGCCTCCTCGCGCCACGCGTCAGCCTGGTCCAGAAAGAAATCGGATGACATGCATACGCGTATCTGTTCGCCGCTCTGAATCTTATACCTTCCGTCGCGGCCTTTCTGCAACGGATAGGTGAAGCCGCTCTGTGTCCGGAAAACGCGGCTACCGTCCATATCGCGCTTGCGGTCAAGAAAATACATATAACAGTGCCGGCAGCCTTCACTGATTTTTGTACAGCCGTGCCAGGGGTTCCAAATGTCGTGCATATCCTTTTTAATATAATCGCAGCTTTGCAGGTGCAGCTGCACCCTTTCAGCGTCCGAAAGATACGGTTTGAATTCGTGCCGTGCAACACTTTTATCCGATGAATTTTATCCGTCCATTTTTTTTCGCGGTTTGGCAGACCACGTTTTACCACCGACTGGATAGCCCAAGCAGAGACCGTGTTGCACTCGTTTATGCCGGATTCCTGCATAAGTTTTTGTCCCAGTTCGTTTGGGAATGTTTACTGTGCACGGCTTACGCAATAGCTGCCTATGCCAAGCGACCGGCTGCTGAGGTGCGTTACATTTTAAAGAGTTGCCGTAATTCATTGCACCATCGGTCGAGTCGTGTCTAAATTGTGTGCCGCGTCCAAAATAAAACAGCCACTTATATTGTTATAAGTGACTGAAAATAATTGAGCGGAAAACGGGATTCGAACCCGCGACCCTCAGCTTGGGAAGCTGATGCTCT
>CAYXGF010000076.1:0-6374 GCA_964464465.1 uncultured Alistipes sp.
ACGAATACGGCTCTCGTATTGTCCCGTATCGCACCTCTGAGGGCCGCAATATCCGACGCATCAACGAAAGTCACATCTATGCCGCTACTACTCAGAGTATGCGCGAAAAGATTGTATGTGCCGCCATATATGTTTTTCGCAGCCACGATATGTTCGCCTTTCCGCACAATATTCTGTACGGCATATGTTATGGCTGCCGCACCCGAAGCGACCGCCAGAGCCGCAACACCGCCTTCGAGCGCCGCAATACGCTGTTCAAGAACATCCTGCGTGGGATTGGTCAACCGTCCGTATATGTTTCCAGCATCAGTGAGTCCGAAACGGGCCGCGGCATGTTCGCAATCGCGGAATACGTAAGATGTGGTCTGATAGACAGGCACGGCGCGTGCTCCGGTAGCCGAATCCGGCTGCTCCTGTCCTACATGAAGCTGCAATGTCTCGAAATGTAATTTATTCATAGCGCAATAGTTTTTAAGAATTATTTTCGGCAAAAATATCGATACAAACATTAAAGTAGAAAACTATTTGTATATTTTAGAAAATATATCTATTTTTACAACTCATTAAAGAACCAGGTTACTGAAAGACATTTCAAAAGCGCCTCAGAAAAGAATGCGACAATCATGGATACGCTCGACAAAACGGATTTGCACATACTAAGAATCTTGCAGGACAACTCGCAGCTGACAACCAAAGAGCTGGCGGCAAAGGTCTCTCTGTCGCCGACCCCCGTGTTCGAACGGGTAAAACGGCTCGAACGAAACGGCTATATAAAGAAATACGTAGCCGTCCTTGATGCCGAGAAACTCAACCAGGGGTTCGTGGTTTTTTGCAGCGTTAAACTGCGGAGGCTAAACCGGGACATAGCCAACGATTTCGCACGTATGATTGAAAAGATTCCGGAAGTGACGGAGTGCTACAATATCTCGGGCGGGTACGACTACCTGCTTAAAATACACGCGCCGGACATGAAATACTATCAGCAGTTCATACTGAATGTATTGGGAACAATCGACAGTCTCGGCTCACTCGAAAGCACATTCGTAATGAACGAGATTAAACACAACTACGGCATAGGCTTATAGAGAAAGGCACGCTTTGCCCGTTCCATAAATCTGGCCGCCTCACGACTTACGGCCGTTCATTCTGTCGGCCATGATGTCATCCATATTCTTTATGGCCCAGTCAATCAGAGAATCGACATGCGGAAGCAGCGAATGCGCACGCTGCGACAGTCCGTACTCCACATGCGGCGGAATCTCGGGATAGATATCACGAGTGACGAGTCCGTCCTCTTCCAGCGTTCGCAAAGTCACGGTGAGCATCTTCTGTGAAATATCCGGAATCGCTTTCAGCAGCGCTCCGAAACGCATCGTTCCTTCCCGACTGAGTATGTATAAGACTAGAAGCGACCATTTGTCGCCGATTCTGGCAAGAATATTACGCACCGGACAATCAGGATACAGTGCGTCCTGAATCTTAGCTCTGTTCATTTCAATATGTTAAATAGTTCAATCAGAGGGTAGGACGCAAAGATAGCTAAATAAATATCATTTTTCAATTATTTTACACTTTGACGGTTTCCGCAAAACACATATGCGCAGACACAAACGCATACAAACCTGAATGTGCGGAAAGAGAGGCCTCCTTCCGCACATTCAGGTTAATTAAATAAAAAACTACTTTTTCTCATTTTTAGCCTCCACGCAAAGCGTTGCGTGGGGAACGATTCTCAGTCGCTCTTTGGGAATCAGCTTTCCGGTAGCACGACAGATGCCGTAACTCTTGTTCTCGATACGCCGCAAAGCCGCTTCAAGATGCTGAATGAACTTCAACTGACGCTGGGCCAACCGTCCGGACTCCTCCTTGGACAGTGTCGCAGCACCCTCTTCCAGAACCTTGAACGTAGGAGACGTATCCTCCGTATCGTTGCTCGACGAAAGGGTTATGGTAGCGCGCAAAACTTCGTAATCGGCCTTGGCCTTTTCGAGTTTTTCAATTATTATCGCCTTGAACTCGGCCAACTCATCGTCCGAATATCTCGTTTTTTCAACTCCGTCCATAACTCATACATTTAAAAGTGTTTCCTAAAAATAGATATAAGAATCGTAATTAGCAAATTTTTACAGCTTTTTTATACTCTCGTGACGCCAATTCCGACTCTGAGCTCGTCTATCTCCACTTCGTTGACAAAATCGCCCTCGGCGGCAGCGGCCACCCGCACCTCGACGGCAAGCGTCTGGGAAGCAATATACGAATTGTAATCCTCTACGGCTCCGGTTACGGACGGGTCATCGGCTATAACGACACGAATCTTGTCTGTGACCTCAAATCCGCTCTCCTTGCGGATGTTCTGGATTCTGTTGACAAGTTCGCGGGCCATACCCTCACGACGCAACTCCTCTGTCACGGTGATGTCGAGCGCAACGGTGAGTTTGCCCTCCGAAGCGACCAACCATCCGGGCATGTCCTCGGATACGATGTCGAAATCCTCGCGTCCAAGGCTCAGACGCTGACCGTCCACCTCCAATTCCGTAACGGGATTGCTCTCCACGGCGGCGATATCCTCCTGCGAGAATGATGCCACAAGTGCGGAAATCTGCTTCATATACTTGCCGTAACGCGGACCGAGAGTCTTGAAATTCGGTTTTATACGCTTGGTTATCACGCCGGCCGTATTCTCGATAAGCTCTATCTCCTTGACATTTACCTCGCTCTTTATCAGTCCTGCCACCGCCTCGATGTGACTCTTGACGGACGGGTCGAGCACCGGAATCATTATCCTGGTCAGCGGCTGACGGACCTTTATATTCACCTTGCGGCGCAGGGCCAGCACCATCGAGGAAACACGCTGTGCAAGCGACATCATCTCCTCCAATTCGGCATCGATAAGAGTGCTGTCGGCAACCGGAAACGCCGCCAGATGGACCGAATCCTCGCTGTGGCGGCCGCTCACGGCATTCAAGTCACAGAATATGCGGTCGCTTATGAACGGAGCGAACGGAGCCGAAAGCTCGGCAACGGTTTCAAGACACGTATAAAGCGTCTGGTAAGCCGCAAGTTTGTCCTCGTTCATCTCGCCGCCCCAGAATCTCTTGCGGTTCAAACGCACGTACCAGTTGGACAGGTTCTCGCTGACGAACTCCTGAATCATACGCGCCGCAGGTGTCGGGTCGTAACTTTCCAGCGCCGCGGTAACATTGCCGACCAGCGTATTGAGCAGCGAGATAATCCAGCGGTCGATTTCCGGACGTTTTGCAACCGGAACCTCGGCCTCGCGTCCCGTAAACGAATCTATATTGGCATACAGAGCGAAGAAGCTGTACGTGTTATAAAGCGTTCCGAAGAACTTGCGACGCACCTCGTCCACGCCGTCGACGTCGAATTTGAGGTTGTCCCACGGCTGCGAGTTGGAGATTATATACCAGCGCACGGCATCCACACCGTATTTGCCCATAACCTCGAACGGGTCGATTGCATTGCCCAGACGCTTGCTCATCTTGTTGCCGTTCTTGTCGAGCACCAGACCGTTCGATATGATGTTCTTGAACGCCACCGAATCGAACAGCATCGTACCCAGCGCATGCAGCGTGAAGAACCAGCCTCGCGTCTGGTCGACACCCTCGGCGATATAGTCGGCCGGGAATATCTTGGCGAACTGCTCGTCCGATATCTCGAACGGATAGTGCACCTGTGCATACGGCATTGCGCCGCTGTCGAACCACACGTCTATAAGGTCGCTCTCGCGGCGCATAGGCTCGCCCTTGGACGATACCAGAATTATAGAATCCACATAGGGACGATGCAGGTCTATGCTGTCGTAGTTCTCCTTCGAGAAATCGCCCACCTTGAAGTCCGCGAACGGATTTTCGGTCATCAGACCGGCAGCCACGGATTTATCTATCTCGGCTTTCAGTTCCTCTATGGAGCCGATACATTTGAGTTCCGAATAATCCTCCGTCGCCCATATCGGCAGAGGAGTTCCCCAGAAACGCGAACGCGACAGATTCCAGTCGACAAGCCCTTCCAGCCATTTGCCGAAACGTCCGGTTCCGGTGGATTCGGGACGCCAGTTTATGGTCTTGTTCAGCTCTATCATACGGTCCTTCACGGCCGTGGTCTTGATGAACCACGAATCGAGAGGGTAGTAGAGCACCGGCTTGTCGGTACGCCAGCAATGCGGATAGTTGTGCGTGTGCTTCTCTATTCTGAACGCCTTGTTCTCGGATTTCAGGAGCACGGAGATATCCACGTCGAGAGTCTCGGCATCCGGAGCAAGAGAGTCGTCGTAGGCATTCTTCACGAACCGTCCGGCAAACTTGCCGTACTGCTCGACATCGACATGCCCGGCAACGAACTGCGGGTCCAGGTCCTCCAAAAGGAAGAACTTTCCGGTCTTGTCGACCATAGGCGCGCTCTTTCCGGATTTGTCCACCATCAGCAGAGCGGGTATTCCGGCGGCAGCGGCAACACGTGCGTCGTCAGCACCGAACGTAGGAGCGATATGGACGATACCGGTACCGTCGACCGTAGTCACATAGTCGCCGAGTATCACCCGGAACGCATCGCCATCGGGCTTTACGAACGGCATAAGCTGACGATAGCGTATGCCCTCCAACTCCGTACCTTTATATACGCGGGACTCAACAGTGAACGTTCCCTCCATCTTGGGGGTAAAATAGCTGCCGACCAAATCCTTGGCAAGCACGACGGTCTGCGGCTGCTTGGTATATGGATTCAGGCACTTGACCCTCACATATTCGATATTAGGGCCCACGGCGAGCGCCGTATTCGACGGAAGCGTCCACGGCGTCGTGGTCCATGCCAGGAAGTACAGAGGCCCCTGCACGTCCTCGAACAGGAATCCACTGCGGCTGTCCTCCACTATCTCGAACTGCGCCGTACAGGTTGTATCCTTGACGTCGCGGTAGCAGCCGGGCTGGTTGAGCTCGTGATTGCTCAGTCCGGTTCCGGCAGCCGGAGAATAGGGCTGAATGGTGTATCCCTTATATAAAAGGCCCTTCTCGTAGAGCCGTTTGAGCATCCACCAGAGAGTCTCTATATATTTGTTGTCGTATGTGATGTACGGATTCTCGGTATTCACCCAGTATCCCATCTTGCGTGTCATGTCCTCCCACACGCCGGTGAACTCCATGACAGCCTTGCGGCAGACCTTGTTGTATTCCTCAATGGATATTTTGGTGCCTATGTCATCCTTGGTGATGCCGAGTTTTTTCTCCACGCCCAACTCCACCGGAAGACCGTGCGTGTCCCAGCCCGCCTTGCGGTGCACCTCGAAGCCCTGCTGCGTCTTGTAGCGGCAGATAATATCCTTTATGGTGCGTGCCATCATGTGATGTATTCCGGGCATGCCGTTCGCCGAGGGAGGCCCTTCGAAGAACACGAAAGTAGGATGTCCCTGACGCGTGGTAATACTTTTGCGGAACGTGTCGTTCTCGTCCCATCTGGAAAGGACATCGTCTGCTATACGAGTCAAATCGAGTCCCTTGTATTCCTTAAACTTGCTATCATTCATAAAAACAGGTTTTACTGTCTGCGAAAATTACCACAAAGATATTTAATAATTTAAAAAAATTAAAACATTTAAGTTCTTTTTCCTTATCTTTGCCCGCACGATACCGGAGTGTATCGGATATACGTTTTTTCACTATTTATATCGCAGACGACAAATGTCAATAGATGATTTTATTGTTGAAATTGCCTCGCAGGAGCATGTCAAATTCGCTCAGGCAATTTGCGACGAGATGGCCGAGTCGGCAAAAGCCAGAGGCACAGGCATCGCAAAACGAACACCCGAATACGTAGCTTCGAAAATGACGGAGGGAAAAGCCGTCATCGCTTTCCACAGAGACGGCACATGGGCCGGTTTCAGCTACATCGAGTGCTGGGGTCACGGCAATTACGTTGCCAATTCGGGACTTATCATAAATCCGAAATACCGTAAACTCGGTCTGGCCAAGGCGATAAAGACCAAAACGTTTTTCCTGTCGCTGAAAATGTTCAAGGGCGCTAAACTGTTCGGTCTGACCACAGGACTGGCCGTAATGAAAATCAACTCCGAACTGGGATACAGACCGGTGACATTCTCCGAACTTACGGACGACGACATCTTCTGGAAAGGCTGCGAGAGCTGCGTCAACTACCCGACTCTGGTGGCCAAAAGCAGAAAGAACTGTCTGTGCACAGCCATGCTGTTCGACCCCGAGGTGGACCACATCACCGCTTCGATGAAAACCAGCCAGCTGTTCAATATTATGGACGATTTGTACAACGTGAAACACTAAACAATTACGGATATGAGCAAAAAAGTCGTTTTAGCATTCAGCGGAGGTCTCGACACCTCTTACAGTGCG
>CAYXGF010000077.1:0-6217 GCA_964464465.1 uncultured Alistipes sp.
GAGCAAAGGACTGAAAATCCTTGTGTCCCCGGTTCGATTCCTGGTGGTACCACTTGAAAGCAATAGAGTCTCAGTATTGAGACTCTATTTATTTTTATGGCACACTATTAAGGCACAAACTCGACACACTATGTCATCACACCTGTCGACAGTCTGTCAACACCTGATACACAAAAAGTCTTTCAGCATACTCATTCTCAGCATTTCACAACAGACGCTAAGACAATAGCGTCCGCGGTTAAACAAATACATGCCGCAGAAGACATTAAACCGTACCGACAAATCAAGATACTGCAAACAACCGGCAGCAGATTAAAATACTCGATACAACAACCCCTACCACCAAAAGACATCTTCAAGGACAAGTGCACGTAATTATTGTTGGTGACCATATAATACGACTTTACAGTATGGCACATTTAACATGTTCAAATGTGGACCGCGACCTGCGGAAGTCCCGTGCGAATGAAATGAGCAGGCCTCCGCGGGCGGGAGTCTGCGGCCCGCTCTCCCCGCAGGCTACGCACGCATCCTGCAAGATTAAACCGAATATTACCGAAAAACAACGCCGGGCAGAAATGCGACAGTTCCACCGGCAATAAGCAAATATTCAAAATGAATCCGCAATACGGAGATTACACGGTCCGCTACTTGGCTAATTTACAACCTAAATCCCTGACATACAACATTCCAATCAATCCTCTCCGCAAAGTCACGCTTGCAGGCTGCAATAATTTTCGATGCACTACTCCTCGGAACGTACTGTGATATGAAAGCAGGCCTGTTTGTACTCGTATTTCACATAACACCGGCCCTGGCGGTGAAGATTCTCAACCACTTCGGCCAGAATCTGCTTCATGAGAACCGATTTGACAGTGGGATGCTCTCTGCCGCCGAACTTGTAGAATTTGGTGAACGACAGGTCGAATGTGGTGCCGTAACAGTGGCACGATGTCTTCGAGGCATTTATATTTCCGCTCTTACGCAGAGAGCGCACATCCTCACCCGTACGCGTAAGACTCGTCACTACCGGGCAGAAGCCTTTAAGTCCGTATTTAGGCAACGAATCTCGGAATCCGCGCCCTATATCTTCGAGCAGGCGCTTTGCCTCCGGCACTAAAAACGGAATGGAATGGGTCAGAGGCTGTACTTCATATAGACGGCAGCTCTTGACGCTCCGCAGCCGTGAGGTGCTCACCTGGTCCCGGCTGTCGACCGGCTCGATGCCCAGCTTGCGGGCCGAGACCAGCTGCCGGTCGTTCAGGTCATTGAAAATTTTCGAATAACGATACTGATGTGCCGGCACTGCGGTTTCGGCCACGGTTATCATTTTCCTGTCGTTTTCGATGTACCGCGTACGGGCTAACGAGACAACAACCGCCACTGCGACAGCGGCCGCTATGAAATACAGGTTTCTTTTTACTTTCTTTTTGAGTCTGCGTTTTTTCGCCATCTCATATGTTTTAAAGAGACAGACAAAGTAACTCATAAAATAAAAAACATGCAATACCCGGATTTCCGGACGTGAAATTTTTTTCCTAACTTTGCGGCACGGTTCACAAAGAGCCGCTTCACATGCACGAATCATCATACCGGGCAGATGTAATGCCCTCGACAGTCAGAAATTTCGCATACAAGGAAAACTGGAAGAGCACGCAATGATAACGTGCCCGTTCGGTTATGTAGGCCGAACGTTTTTCCCGCTCGGAGGGAACAATCCGGGGATTATCTTTTTATCAAATATTTTTAGGTTTACCTTATGAACAATTCCAAGTTGCTCACAGGGTTGCTTGCGGCAATTCTGTTGAGCGGCGGGGTATGCGCGCAGGATTCGCTGCGTTCCGTAATCACGCTCGAAGAGCTGTTCGAGATTGCGGAGACAAACAGCGCGCAGCTCCGACCATCGTTTACGGCCGAACAGGAAGCGGCCAAGGAGATAAGCGAGGCGCGAAACAACCTTCTGCCTGACATAAACGCGGTTGTCTCGGCAAGTTACATCGGCGACGGCTTCACCCTCTCCCGCTCGTTTTCCGATTATCAGCGGGCGCCTATTCCACACCTGGGCAACGGATTGTCGCTCAGCGTTTCGCAACCCGTATATACGGGAGGGGCGGTTAAAAGCGCCATCGAGGTGGCCAGTCTCAAATCCACGGCCTCGCGCTATGCCGCCGACTTGCAGCGCGACAACATCCGCCTGAGGCTGACTGGCTTCTATCTGGACATCTACAAATTCGAGTCCCTGCGCGCTGTCGTACAGCGCAACATCGCCCAGGCGCGGCGTGTGCTCGAACAGATGCACGCCCGTTTCGAACAGGGCACTGCCCTTCAAAACGACATCACGCGCTACGAACTGCTGGTGTCCAATCTCGAACTCCAAATAGTAAAAATCGACGGCATGCTCGACATCCTCAACCGCAATATCGCAGTCACCGCCGGACTGCCCGAGACCACGACCATCCGGCCGGACAGCACGATTTTACGGAGGACACTGCCTCGGGAGAGCCGCGAGTGGTGGGAACGGCAGGCCGGCGAGAACTCACCCTCGCTCATGCTTGCCGGCACGACGGTCGACATCAGCCGCAAGGCCGAGCGTATAGTCCGCTCCGAGCGTCTTCCCAAAATAGCGGTCCAGGCAGGGTGGTCATTGGAGGGTCCCATCCTTGTCGAGGTACCGCCCATAAACCGCAACCTGAGTTACTGGTACGTGGGCGTCGGTGTCTGCTACAACATATCGTCGCTTTACAAGACGGGCAAATCGGTATCCCGCAGCCGTCTCTCCACGCGCCGTGCGACAGAGGAGTACGACGCAATGAGAGAGCAGGTACAGCTTGCCGTAGGCGACCAGCACGTCCATTACCTCGAAGCGTTCGAGGAGCTGAAAACTTGCCGTAAGAGCGTAGAGCTTGCCGAGCGCAACTACAACACAGTCTCGGCGCGTTACAACACAGGCATGGCCCTTCTTTCGGACATGCTCGACGCAGCCGACACAAAACTCGATGCCGAACGCCGTCTGGTGGAGGCGCGCATAGATGTCATTTACCATTATTATAAACTTTTATTCATTTCAGGAAAAATATGAAACGCCGGACACTAAAAACAATTTCATACATTGCAGTCATAGCCGTCATCGTGTCGGCCTCCCTGTGGATTTTCGGGACGCTCAGCCGCACGATGGGTTGCGAATTTACCGACAACGCCCAGATTCGCCGTCAGATAGTGCCTGTCAACAGCCGCGTGCAGGGCTACATAAAGGAGATACGCTTCGAGGAGTATCAGCCCGTGTCGAAAGGCGACACTCTGTTCATAATCGACGACTCAGACCTGCGGCTGCGGGTTGCGCGTGCACGTGCGGAGTATGCCAACGCACTTGCCATGCGCGATGTGGCGTCCCGCTCCGTGGGAGTCGCATCGGACAACGTGGCAGTAAGCCGGGCCTCGGTCGAGGAGGCGCGCGTGGTCATGGAGAACGCGCACACCGACCTTGCCCGTTACAAGCAGCTTCTGGACCGGGACGCCGCCACCCGCCAGCAGTACGATGCCGCCAACACCGCCTATCTCACTGCCAAGGCGCGCTACGAGACGCTGCTGCGTCAGCATTCGGCCAGTTCGTCGGTCGAGGCCGAGACCCGCGGACGCATCGCCGCTTCGGAGGCCGGTGTGGAGCTTGCCCGCGCCATGCTCGAAATCGCCGAGCTGGACCTGTCGTATACCGCCGTTCTCGCTCCGTGCAACGGCTACGCCTCGCGCAAGGCGATACAGACCGGACAGCTCGTACAGCCGGGGCAGCAACTTCTCGACATTGTAGACTCGGACTGTGTGTGGGTCGACGCCAACTACAAGGAGACGCAGACCGCCCGTATCCGCGTCGGAGCCGATGCAGACATCCATGTCGATGCCATTCCGGACGTTGTTTTCCACGGCAAGGTGGTCTCCATGTCCAGAGCTACGGGCGCGTCGCTGTCTCTTCTGCCGCAGGACAATTCGTCGGGTAACTTCGTCAAGGTGCGGGGCCGCATTCCGGTACGCATCGAATTTACAGATGACAATCCGTCGGAGGCCCTCTCCCGTCTGGGCGCCGGAATGAACGTCGAATGCCGTGTAAGGTTCTGACATGGACGCACACCACGTACCAAGCGGGAAGTTCGACATAGCTGAGCTTCCCGACTACATTCCGAGGAGTGTCAAGCCCTGGCTGTTCATCCTCATCGTCATCATAGTTCAGTTTTCCGGCGGGGTGTATCTGGCCGCGGTTTCGGACATGACGGGCAGCACGGCCCTGATGCAGGAGGACATCCTCATGGCCGGTTACGCGCAGCTTGTGGGCATGGCCGTCAACTTCGCCGTCATGTTCAGGCTCAAATTCCGTTTTCCCACGCGGTCGAGCCTTCTTGCGTGCCTCGGTGTGCTGGCCGCGGCCAACATCATATGCACCCGCACAGACAACATGGCCGTACTGATTCCCGTATGTTTCGTTGCGGGGTGGTTCCGCATGTGGGCCACGTTCGTCTGCAACTCCACCATCCAGCTGTGGCTCACGCCGGTACGCGACATGTCCGTATTCTTCTGCTACGTCTACCTGCTTGTCGACAGTTCCATACAGCTCAGCGGCATCGCCACCGTGTACACGGCCTTTCTGTCCCAGTGGCAGCACATGCACACACTGATGACCGGCCTGCTGATTTTTGCCATGCTCCTCGTGCTGGCACTGGTGCGGCACCGGCGCGCCATGCCGTACATACCGCTGCTGGGCATCGACTGGACCGGCGCCGCGCTGTGGAGCATCTTCATGCTCAGCTTCACGTTCGTATGCGTCTACGGCGAATTCTACGACTGGTGGGACTCCGGCAAAATCATCGGAGCTACGGTTCTCGGCTCGCTCTGCGCAGTGCTGAACCTGTGGCGCGCCACATTCCTGCGCCACCCCTACATCTCCCTGCCGGTACTCGCCAACCGCAATGTCGTCACGGCGTCGGCCGTGTACCTGGTCTTTTTCACCCTCCTGTCGGCCGAACACGTCTTCGAGCACGCCTATGCCGGCCACGTACTCGAATTCGACGCCACGAACATCATCGACCTCAATCTGTACGTTCTGGCGGGCATCCTCTCCGGCATCTGCCTCACCTACCTGACATTCGCCCGGCGCCGGTGGAGCCGCACGAGCATGACCGCCATAGCTTTCGGCCTTGCGGCGGTTTATCTGGCCCATTTCTATTTCACCATAGACTACGACGTCGAGAAACACGCCCTTTTCCTGCCGCTGTTCTGCCGCGGCGCCGCATCGGTGATAATCTCCACCGTGTTTCTGACCTCCGTGGTACAGAGCGGACTGTCGTTTCAGGTCTTTCCGCAGGCGCTCACCGTCAACGGATTCACCGGCGCCGTCATGAGCGCGACACTCGGCCCGGCCATCCTCGGCGAACTTCTGAGGCACACCGCGGCCAAACACTACGCGCTCCTGAGCGCCAATCTCACCGGTACCGGCATCGAAGCCTCCCGCATCCCCACCGGCACACTCTGCGGAATGGTACAGCGCCACGCACTGCTTATTTCAATGAAAGAGATTTTCGGCTGGCTGCTTCTCGCCGCCCTCATTTCGCTGATTCTGATACTGGCGAGCCTCGCCATGCGACACCTCACCCGACAGCCATCCGACTCTCCGGCGCGGTAACCCGCAGCAAAGCCCCCGCAGCAGACAGTTGCGGGGCTTTTTTTCGAAATCTCGCAAGGCACTGCAATAGCAAAATCGGACTTATGTATAGCGAATACGGACAAAATGCGCAAAAAAGCGGCGGGAGATGTTGCAAATCGTAAAATTTTTTCCTACTTTTGTTTCAGACGAATCGCAGAAATGGGGCGATATCGTTACTTTGCTTCTCATGAAAACGGCTAAATTTTCAAAAGACGAAGCGAAGATGCAGGAACAGCCCTCGGGATGTTTTGCGGCCCACGGCCGTGAGTGGAAGGTATGTTCTTTGCGCACCAAAATTAAGTACCGAACGTCACGGACGTGGGTTTCTTGTATCTGTATTTCGTCTTGGGTTTTAGCCGACCTTCATGAGAATATAGTATCGAGGACCCGCGTTTCTCTTTTGCGAGGAGTCATATTAAAATCTGTTCTTTGAATTTCCGTTTTGCGCCGGCACCCGAGATGCGGGATGCAGACTGCGAACGGTACGCTGCACAGCGGGCCTTCGCGGGGCAAGGCTGCGGCCCGCAC
>CAYXGF010000078.1:0-6181 GCA_964464465.1 uncultured Alistipes sp.
ATCGAAGCCCCGTATCACGAACTCACTCGCGGAGG
This sequence comes from uncultured Alistipes sp., assembly GCA_964464465.1. Lineage (GTDB taxonomy): Bacteria > Bacteroidota > Bacteroidia > Bacteroidales > Rikenellaceae > UBA940. Next base: position 36 of record CAYXGF010000078.1, read on the forward strand.
CCATATCTTCTACGTGGAAATCGACGGCGACGCCACACACAATCCGCAGGCGATAATGGACGTTGTCGACCTGATGGACAAGTACGACATCGGCTACGGCTCTGTAAACCATAACCGCAACCGTTGCATGAACTGCGGATTCGAGAATGCGCAGAAGAAACTCGAAGTGTGTCCCAAGTGCGGCAGCAGCAACATAGACTGCCTGCAACGCATCACCGGTTATCTTGTCGGCACGACAGACAGATGGAACAAGGCCAAGCTCGCCGAACTCAAAGACCGTGTAGTGCATGAATAACACATTGTCGATAATCGAGATAGTTCATTCCACGAGTGTGGACGGCCCGGGGCTGCGGACCTCCGTCTACGGAGCCGGATGCGACAACCGGTGCGAGGGCTGCCACAATCCGCAGTCATGGGACAAGGCTGCGGGCCATGGGATGACAGTGGACGAGATAATGGCCGACATCGAGACCCAGCCGGGAGGCGTCACGTTCAGCGGCGGCGACCCGTTCTTCCAGGCCGCGGGATTCACCGCTCTTGCAAAGGCCATAAAGGAGCGCACCGGCAAAAACATATGGTGCTACACCGGACTTACCTTCGAGTACATACTCACCTCTCCGGCGCTCGCCACCATGTTGCAGTACATAGATGTGCTTGTCGACGGACGTTTCGTATCGGAACTGAGAAGCGAGGAAGCCATCTTCCGTGGCAGCACCAACCAGAGACTGATAGATGTTCCGGCGTCGCTCGCCGCCGGGCAAGCCGTAGAGTGGAAATACGACCCAATACCGGAGATATGTCGAAAAGGCTTGTAATATTCGACCTCGACGGAACGCTGCTCGACACGATAGGTGATTTGGCAGACGCCTGCAACCACGTGATGCAGGCTCACGGTTATCCGACCCACAGCACAGACGAGTACCGTAGATTCGTCGGTGGCGGAATAAACAAACTGATAGAACGGGCCCTGCCGCCGCAGTTGTGCGACGCCGGCCTCGCCGCAGAGCTACGACCTGAATTCATCGAATACTATGACGCACACATCGACCGGCACACCGTTCCATATCCCGGAATAACAGATTTGCTGCGACAGCTCTCCAACAGAGGAATCATGACCGCCATCGCATCAAACAAATACATCGAGGGCACCCGCCGCCTCGCATCCGTCTTTTTTCCGCATGCCGGATTCATCGCCGTTCTGGGACAACGCGCAGGAATACCGGTCAAGCCGGACCCGCATATCGTGAATGAAATCATGACAATAGCCGGCGCCACACCCGACCGGACACTTTATGTCGGCGATTCGGGAGTGGATATGCAGACAGCCTCAAACGCCGGGGTTGAATCCGTAGGTGTGTCGTGGGGGTTCAGACCGCACGAGGAACTTGTTCAGTACAACGCCGGCCATATCGTCGACTCCGCCGACCGGATACTGGAATTCGTATAGACAGGACTGCCGGCAAATACCCGCATGGCAGCAATTTCAGCTGCATAAAAAATAAGGAAATTATATACGTTTTACAGTTATGCGGTCCGCAGGAGCGCGCGGGCCGGAGCCTCGCCCCGCGAAGGCCCGCTCATTTCATTCGCTGTCGGCCTCCGCAGTCTCCGGCCATTATTATGAATCCGTTAAACGGGCTATACTGTAAAGTTATAATAATTCAAAAAAAATAAATACGCCCCATACATGCACGCCGGACAAGCGGCCTTGCTGTCCGTTGGCAAAGGTGCGTGCGCGGCAACGGCCACTGCATAATGCATCCTCGCAATGCCCCGCATAAGGGCATCCGTACCTCATCGGCCGACAGTTTATTTTCTCTTAATCAGCTCCGCCCCCCGCTCTATCGCCCTGCGGTTGTCGGGAAGGGATTTCCAGGCTCTTTCGGGCAGAGATTTTTTCAGTCCCTCATACACACTGTCGAGCGTCACTACCGGCTTGACTTTCAGATAGCCGCCCAATATCATGGTATTGAACATACGCACATTACCCGAACGGGCCGCTTCGGCCGTAGCGTCTATCGTGTAGATATCTATATCGGTGCGTGTCGGATGATTCGAAATTCCGTTGGTGTCGTAAATGAGAACGCCGCCCGGTTTGACCCGGCTCTCGAACTTATCCATACTCTGCTGATTGAGGATAATGGCCGTATCATATTCGTGCGCTATGGGAGAACTTATCGCACTGTCGCTTATAACGACCGTGACATTGGCGGTTCCTCCTCGCATTTCGGGACCGTACGAAGGCATCCAGCTCACTTCAAACCCCTGCATGACTCCCGAATAGGCCAGAATCTTACCCATGGACAACACGCCCTGACCGCCGAATCCGGCTATAATCAACTCTTCTTTCATAGCTTTTCACTCGTCTTTAATATCTCCCAGAGGATAAAAAGGCAACATGTTCTCCTCCATCCATTTGTTGGCTTCCACAGGCGACATTTTCCACCCGCTGTTGCACGTAGCCACGAACTCCACGAAAGACAGTCCCTTGCTGCCGTCGAGCGAATTTTCGAACGCCTTGCGAAGCGCCTTTTTCGCCTTGCGGACCGCGGCCGGCGTATGCACGCTCTGCCGCGTTATGTACGACACGCCGTCCAGATGCGCGAGCATGTCCGCTATCTTGAAAGGATAGCCGTTGAGTTTCGCGTCGCGTCCCACAGGTGTTGTGGCCGTTTTCATACCCAGCAGCGTAGTCGGAGCCATCTGCCCTCCGGTCATGCCGTATATGGCGTTGTTTATGTAAATCACCGTTATATTCTCACCACGGCTGCATGCGTGCATGGTCTCGCCGGTGCCGATAGCTGACAAATCGCCGTCACCCTGATACGTGAACACCAGCTTGTCCGGACACAGACGTTTCATGCCGGTAGCGACAGCGCAGGCCCTGCCGTGAGCCGCCTCTACGAAGTCCACATCTATATAGTTGTACGCGAACACGCCGCATCCCACCGGACTCACACCGATTGCGCGGTCACTTACCCCCATCTCGTCTATGACCTCGGCAATCAGCTTGTTGATTGTACCGTGACTGCAACCGGGACAGTAGTGCATCACCGTGTCTTTCAGAACCGGAGTACGTCCGTAAACCAGATTCCCGCTGCATTTTTCGACTTCAAATCCGGCCATATCTATTTATTAATTTTGTCAATCAGTTTCTCTTTCAGTTTCTCGTAAATCTCACCAGGTGTCGCAATAGGCCCGCCCATACGTCCGTAATGTTCGACCGGTACACGGCCGGCGGCAGCAAGACGCACATCTTCGACCATCTGGCCGGCATTGAGTTCTACGCTCATAAATCCTTTCACCTGTCCGGCAAGTTCTCCCAGCCGCACATAGGGGAAAGGCCACAGTGTAATCGGGCGCAGCAGTCCGACCCTGTAACCATCGGCACGGGCCATAGACACCACCTCGGCGCTGACCCTGGAAGATATTCCGAAAGCCACGATCACGAATTCCGCATCCTCCGTCATCAGCTCCTCGTAACGCACTTCGGCCTGCTCGATGCTCCTGTATTTGGCCTGCAAACGCAGATTGGTCTGCTCCTGGTCCAGAGGGTCGAGACTGAGCGAAGTGACCACGTTCTGTCCGCGGCCCTTCATTCCGGTCACGGCCCAGCCGCCGCATATCTCCTCAATCTGCCTTTCATCATATCTTGACCTCTGTCTTCCCATCACGACCTTCTCCATCATCTGGCCGACCACTCCGTCGGCAAGCAACATGACAGGAATGCGATAGCGGAAAGCTATATCGAACCCGTCGAACACGAAGTCATACATCTCCTGAACCGAATTCGGGGCCAGCACCACCATATGGTAATCGCCATGTCCGCCGCCCTTCACGGCCTGAAAATAATCGCTCTGCGACGGCTGTATCGTTCCGAGTCCGGGGCCTCCGCGCTGCACGTTCACAATGACGCACGGAAGCTCGGCTCCGGCTATGTAGCTTATGCCCTCGCACATGAGACTTATGCCCGGAGACGACGAAGATGTCATCACGCGTTTTCCGCATGCGGCCCCTCCGTAGAGCATGTTTATGGAGGCCACCTCGCTCTCGGCCTGCAAGACCGCCATACCGGTTGTTTCCCAGGGGCGCAACTCCATAAGAGTCTCCATAACCTCGGTTTGAGGCGTAATCGGATAGCCGAAGTATCCGTCGCAACCGCTGCGGACGGCCGCATGGGCGACCGCCTCATTGCCTTTCATCAAGTATATCTCTTCTTTCATAACTTACAGTTCCGCAGATTTCTGCCGATACACCGAAATGCAGGTGTCGGGACACACGACGGCACAATTCGCGCAGCCGATACAGGCGTCCGGCTCAGCCATATAACAATACGAATACCCTTTGACATTGACCTGCGACGAGAGCGCGATCACCCCGCACGGACATGCGACAACGCACACGCCGCACCCTTTGCATCTGAGTGTATCCACCTCGATGGTTCCTTTTACCTTTGCCATATATTTACTAATATATTCGCTCGTCTGATACACAAACGCAATGCAAATATATGCCATTTAGTACTAAGAGCATATAAAATTTTCCGAAGTTTTTACACAAACTTAACACACCACGGACAGAATCGCACTATTGACCGGATGCTGCAAAATCACTATTTTTGCGGCCCTATGAACTTATACAGATACAAAGAACAGTACTCCAAAACCATGTCGCTGGCCGTACCGGTGATTCTCTCCCAGACAGGACAGATAGTGGTACAGCTGGCGGACAACGCGATGGTCGGACGGCTCGGCGCACAGCCTCTTGCGGCGGTCGCATTCGGAGGAACGGTGATATTCATTCTTTTCATCTTCGGCATGGGACTTTCCATCGGTCTCACGCCGATAGTGGGCGAACTGCTCGCACGGCGTGACTACCGCGGACAGGCCGTATATCTGCAAAATGCCGTGATTCTCTACGCCTTCACGGGCATACTGATTATGGGGCTGCAATACCTGGCCATTCCGCTGCTCGGATATATGGGCCAGCCGGAGCAGGTCGTCCAGACGGCCGTTCCGTACTACAAGTATCTGATGTGGTCGATGATTCCATTCATGCTCTTCGCTCCGCTTAAACAATTCATGGAAGGTATCGGCAACACGAAAGCTCCGATGCTCATACTGATTGCCGCCAACATGATAAACATCATTCTCAACTGGGTGTTCATATACGGCAACCTCGGAGCCCCTGCTCTCGGCGCAGCGGGAGCAGGACTGGCCACGATGATTTCGAGAATATGCTGCCCCATTCTGGGAATCGCATATTTCATGGGCAACAGAACGCTCCGTCGCTACCTAAGTCTGTGTCCGGCACCGAAAATCTCATGGCGCCACATACGCTCGCTGTTCGGAATGGGCATTCCGATAGCGCTGCAAATGACGCTGGAATCCTCGGCATTCGTCATCACTACGATAATGATGGGCTGGATAAGCACAACCGCACTGGCCGCCAACCAGATTGCAATCACCATGGTCAACGTGGCGTTCATGATTGTCACGGGCATAAGCTCGGCCACGACAATCCGGATAAGCTACGAATACGGACTCCGTGACTTCGCCACCCTGCGGCTGTCCGCAACAGCATCGTACCACATAGGGCTTCTCTGGAACATGGCCACCGCATCGCTGTTCATACTGCTGCGCAACCACATTCCGCTGATTTTCACCTCCGATTCCGATGTCGTGCAGCTATCGTCGCACCTGCTCGTGCTGGCTGCCGTATTTCAGTTTTCCGACGGGCTGCAATGCGTCTCCATGGGTATTCTGCGAGGCATTCAGGACGTGAAAATCACTGCCGTGATTGCAGCATTCTCATACCTTGTAATCAATCTGCCGGTAGGTTACATCATTGCGTTCCATTTTAACGGAGGAGCACCCGGCCTTTGGTACGGCTACATTTTCGGACTCTCGATAGCCGCCGTCCTGCTCAACCGCCGTTACCACCGAAAATTAAAGACCCTTTCTTCGGCCCGCCTTCCGGACACTACGTCCGCAGCATAACCCGGCTGTATTCAGCATAATCGTATCTTTGGCTGACGCCCAAGATACTCACGCTCGGATGATTCTGCAAGTGATTTCGGTTCGTTGTTTAGCTTATTCGTATCTTTGAGATTGCCCGGAGATATTTATTTGGGCATAAATGATTTA
>CAYXGF010000079.1:0-5809 GCA_964464465.1 uncultured Alistipes sp.
GTATCGAAAGGCGCCCGCAACTATGCAAACCAGACTCTTCTGCGCTACATGGCCGAAGGTGCCGTCGAATACGCAAAGGAACTCGGATGGGCCAAACCGCAGATTGTCCTGCACCTCGACCACGGCGACAGCTTCGAGACCTGCAAGAGCTGCGTGGACATGGGCTTCTCGTCGGTTATGATCGACGGTTCGAGCCTTCCTTATGACGAGAATGTCGCTCTGACCAAGAAAGTCGTAGAGTACGCTCACCAGTTCGACGTTACAGTAGAGGGCGAACTCGGTGTGCTCGCCGGCGTAGAGGACGAGGTGCAGGCCGAGGAAAGCCACTACACCAAACCCGAGGAGGTCGTGGATTTCGTTACCAAGACAGGCGTAGACTCGCTCGCAATCTCTATCGGAACATCTCACGGCGCGTACAAGTTCACCCCCGAACAGTGCACCGTAGACCCGAAGACAGGCCGTCTGGTTCCTCCCCCTCTGGCATTCGACGTTCTTGCCGCAATCGAGAAAGAACTCCCCGGATTCCCCATCGTTCTGCACGGTTCTTCGTCAGTGCCGCAGGAGGAAGTCGACACCATCAACAAATACGGCGGCGCCCTCAAAGCCGCTGTCGGCATTCCGGAAGAAGAGCTTCGTCAGGCTTCGAAAAGCGCGGTTTGCAAAATCAACATCGACTCCGACTCGCGTCTGGCCATGACCGCCGCAATCCGCGAGGTGTTCGCCAACAAACCGGCAGAGTTCGACCCGCGCAAATATCTCGGCCCGGCTCGTGAGAACATGAAAAAACTCTACATTCACAAAATCAAAGAGGTGCTCGGTTCCGACGGCAAAGCCGAGTAATCGCAGCGTTACCTCTCTTTTTTTTAAACACATCCCTCCGCGGAAAACTGCGGAGGTATGTTATTTTTACGACCCGTCCGGTCCGCATTTCCGCCCCTGCCGCCATCCGTGAAAGAACACGGGCCTCAGACGACCGGCCCGCATGAATTCTGCGTCAGCACACATGCCCGCAAAAAAAACGATTCCGGCCCAAAGGCCGGAACCATATCATGAGTCCGTTGAGAGGGTTTCCTATGTACGGCCTGCGGTGCTCCCGGCAGAACCGCTGGGACAAGTCCGCAAACATCACAGCTAAACCACTGACGGCGTTCCCTCTTGTTTAATAGCTTCTTGCGAAGAGCACACGCCGGTGCGAAGGCTTGCCGGTGAACACGCACACACCCTCCTCCGGTTCTGCATCCAGAGGTATACAACGTATGGTCGCCTTGGTAGCCTCCTTGATGGCGATTTCGGTTTCGACCGTACCGTCCCAGTGTGCGGAGATGAATCCGCCCTTCTCTTCCAGGGTTTTGACGAACTCGTCCCACGTATCCACACGCGTTATCATCGAATCGCGGAACGAGAGAGCCTTGGCGAATATATTGGCCTGTATCTCTTCGAGCAGCTTCTCCACGACATCGGCCACGCCCTGCTGCGGCACCGACTCCTTGGTGAGCGTATCGCGGCGGGCAATCTCGATGGTTCCGGCGGCCATATCGCGCGGTCCCATCGCCAGACGCACCGGCACGCCTTTGAGCTCGTATTCCGAGAACTTGAATCCCGAACGGACATTGTCTCTGTCGTCTATCTTGACGCTGATTCCCTTGGCCCGAAGCGCCTCGGCGATAGGAGTCATGCGCTCCACAACGGCAGCCAGCTCGTCGGTACCTTTATATATAGGAATCATCACCACCTGAATCGGAGCCAGCTTCGGAGGCAGCACAAGACCGTTGTTGTCCGAATGCGCCATGATGAGCGCACCCATCAGACGGGTAGACACGCCCCACGACGTCGCCCAGACATATTCCAGCTTGCCGTCACGGTTGGCATACTGCACATCGAAAGCCTTGGCGAAGTTCTGACCCAGGAAATGGGAGGTTCCGGCCTGCAAGGCCTTTCCGTCCTGCATCATCGCCTCGATGGTGTAGGTATCCTCCGCTCCGGCGAAACGTTCGTTGGCGCTCTTGTGTCCGACGATAACCGGCACACCCATGAATCCTTCGACGAACTGCTTGTAGACGCCTATCATCTTCCGGGCCTCCTCAACGGCCTGCTCGCGGGTCTCGTGAGCGGTATGTCCCTCCTGCCAGAGGAACTCGGCGGTACGGAGGAAAAGGCGCGTACGCATCTCCCAGCGCACCACATTGGCCCACTGGTTGCAAAGTATCGGAAGGTCGCGGTAGGACTGAATCCAGCCGCGGTAGGTATTCCATATTATGGTCTCGGAAGTAGGACGGACGATAAGTTCCTCCTCCAATTTGGCATCCGGGTCGACAACCACGCCCGCACCGTCGGGATTGTTCTTCAAACGATAGTGCGTAACGACGGCGCACTCCTTGGCGAATCCTTCGACATGGCTGGCCTCCTTGCTGAAAAACGACTTTGGAATGAAAAGCGGGAAATAAGCATTCACATGTCCCGTATCCTTGAACATTTTGTCAAGCGCCTGCTGCATCTTCTCCCAGATGGCGTAACCGTAAGGCTTTATGACCATACAGCCGCGTACAGCCGAACTCTCGGCAAGACCGGCCTTCACAACAAGATCGTTATACCATTGCGAGTAATTCTCCTCACGCGAGGTAAGCTCCTTCAACTCCTTTGCCATAAAATAATATATGTTTTAACAATTTTCAATCGACTTGCAAAGGTATCGTTTTTTTTGTAATTATCCGTAAAAATACGTATCTTGCAGACAACAATACGACTTAAAAAAACAATAAACGGTCCAAAACCGGCTAAATGTTACATTTTTACACAATTCATTTGGTACGGTTTTCGTTGAAAGCAAAAAACACGTATTTCCGACATCTAAACAAAAACAACGAAGTCATGAAAACTTTTTGGTGTTACACGGCATGCGCACTGGCCGCTTCGATTCTGCTAATCGGATGCGGCAGCGCGAAATACGCGTCGTCGAGCGACGATTTGTACAACCCGAACAGCCGTCTGGCCATAGCCAAACGCGAGGCCGCCCGCGCGGAACTCGAAAAAGCCGAGGCGGAAGCACGAAAAGCCAAATACGAGGCTATGCTGGCCCAGCAGGAGGCGGACAGAGCCGAAAAGAACTACCGCAGCTCTTCGAGCATAATATCGGACGACGACTCGTTCTCGGGCAACAGCACGTATGCCCGCAAGCTCTACGCGTTCGACTCCCCGACATACGTTCTGCCGGCGGCATACTACGATTACAGATACGCATATTACGACCCGTACTACAATGCCGTGGTCGTGGACCCGCGTTACGTAAGCTCGCTTTACGGTCTCTGGGGTCCTGCATACTACTACGCATGGGACAGACCGTTCTGGGGCTCATCATGGAGCTGGGGATGGAGCAACGGATTCTGGAACTGGAACCTCAGCTGGAACTGGGGTTGGGGATGGCAGCCTCCATACTGGGGCTGGGGCGGTCACCATCACCCCCACTACCCGCCGCACTACAATCCGTCACACCGTCCGGGCGGCGGTCCGTTGTACTCGCACAGACCTTCATACCGCACATTCAGCAACGGATACCGCAATCCGGCTGTAAACAACGCCGCACACGGAAGCACCCCCACACGTCCGTCGAACAACGGATACCGCGGGTCGTCGACATCCAAAAGCGACTACTATAACAATAACGGCAGCGGATACGGCAATTCGCGTCCGGCATACAACAAAAACAATTCGTACAACGGCTCGCGCGGTTCTGGCTCTTCGTCCTCATCGTCATCGAGCCAGAACAGGAACTCCACCAACAACGGAACCACATACCGCAGAAGCGGTTCAGGCTCTTCGTCGAGCAGCTCAGGCAGCGGATATTCATCTCCCTCGCGCGGCAGTTCGGGTGGCGGTTTCGGCGGAGGATTCGGAGGCGGAAGCGGCTCGTCGGGCGGCGGAAGCGGACGTACTCAGGGCGGAAGATAAAACCTTATTATTCGACCTCACATTTTGATTATGAAAATTAAATATCTATTCGTTACGGCTTTCATTGCCGCCGCATACACTCTGTCGGCTCAGAACAATGTCACTGTATCGGGACGTCTGATGGGTCAGAGCTATTTCGACATCACGGACATGTACCGGTTGTCGCAGAACGGGTTCACGACATCCACAGCACGCAGCTCGGCAATGGGCGGCGCATTCACATCGCTGGGCGCGGACCTGTCATCGATGAGCATAAACCCGGCCGGACTGGGAATGTACCAGAGTTCCGAATTCGGGTTCACGCAGGCCATAACGGTAACAAAGACAAAGACCGGAATGCTCGGACAAGCGAAATCCACGTTCGCACAGGACAGAAGTTCGAACACCAAATACAACCTCGACAACATCGCCCTGGCGGTACATGCGTTCGAAGGCACCGGCACCATGACCAGCATAACCGTCGGATTCGGATACAACAAGCTCGCAAACTTCAACTCGCTCTCCTCGTTCGGCATGGCCGGCCAGAATGTAACCATCGGCGAGGTGTTCACCAACATGCTCTACGACTTGCAGGGCAGCGGCATCTCGCAGGCACAGATGAATTCATCGTCTCGTCCGTTCGAGAATGGAGGCATCCCAGTCCGCGACTGGGGCGCCGTCCTGGCCTATCAGACCGAATTCGTATTCGGCGAAGACTTCGGAGACAACCCCAGGCCGGAGTTCACGCTCGACAACGCAATCAGCGCCGGCGCTACCGTCAACCCGTATCTGCGCACACGCACCAGAGGCGGAATAGACGAGTACACACTCTCGGCCGGATTCAACATTCTGGATATAGTATATTTCGGAGCCACAATCGGCATGCAGAGCATACGTTACGACGAGAAGAACTACTACGACGAGACATACAACGGCAACACGGTCCCGTATCCGCTCTACAACATGCTCTACGACCAGAGCGCAAGCATAAACGGTTCCGGGGTGAATTTCAAATTCGGAGCCATCGTGCGTCCGACAGGAGGCCTGCGCATAGGCATAGCTGTACACACCCCTACTTTCATCTCGCTCAACAAAAGCTACTCCGCCTCGATGCGGGCCATCTTCTCGGATGTGGACACATACAAACAGAGCGGCACCAACACTTTCGAATACAACTTCAAGACACCGGCCCGCCTGCTTCTCGGAGCATCCTACACATTCAAACAGATAGCCATCCTCTCGGTCGACTACCAGCGCACATGGTACAACGGCATGCGGCTGAACTCCGCCCCGCAACGAGTGAAAGACGACTACAAGGCGCAGGTCAAGGAGTATTTCAGACCGACAAACAACATCAGCATCGGTGTTGAGGGCAAACCGCTGCCCGCCCTCTCGCTCCGTCTCGGATACGTTTTCAGACAAAGCGGAGTTCAGGACCAGCAGAACCTTTTCGACAGGTACGACTCCCCTGTCTGCGGCAAGACATACGACATAACGGCCGGAATAGGCTGGCGTTTCGGCAGTTGCTCTCTTGATTTGGCATACGTTTACAGTCACGCCGAAAACACTCCGTTCGACCTGTTCTATTATCAGATAAACGGCGAGGAACCGCTGGCTCTGTCCAACTATTTCAAGCAAACTGTCGCCCGCCACGCCGCATCTCTGAGTTTCGGAGTAAGATTTTAAATTTTTCCGGTCGAAAAAGTTGGATTAGAAAAATAAAATTCATTATCTTTGCCCCGCCTAAGCAATTAAAAGGCGGGGTTCTTTTTTCCGAAGCGATACAAACCGGCGTTAAAATCGGGACATTCGGAAAATACATACCAGCGAATATTCGGAGAGATGCCGGAGTGGTCGATCGGGCCGCACTCGAAATGCGGTGTAC
>CAYXGF010000080.1:0-5294 GCA_964464465.1 uncultured Alistipes sp.
CGATGGCCTCTTTCTTGAAGTAGTCTCCGAAAGACCAGTTGCCGAGCATCTCGAACATCGTGTGGTGATAGGTGTCGTGGCCGACTTCTTCAAGGTCGTTGTGCTTGCCGGAAACCCTGAGACATTTCTGCGAGTCCGCCACGCGGGGAGTTACGATTGCACTGTTGCCGAGGAACAAATCCTTGAACTGATTCATTCCGGCATTGGTGAACATAAGCGTCGGGTCGCCCTTTACGACCATCGGAGCGGAGGGTACTATTTCATGTCCCTTGCTGCGGAAGAACTCCAAGAAAGTCTCTCTGATTTTGTTCGATTCCATGTTTTTGTCTCTATAATAATTTACACCTTGATTACGTTGTCTTATTTTGAGGTTGTAAAATTACACAAATTAGTCTAATTTTGCCTGTTTGAGAGGGTAGTTTTTTTCAAGGATGTCGGAAAAAGGGTATAAAAAATCGTTTTCACGTTTGGTCGGACGGCTTTCGTCCGTTTCGTTCCGGTCGCGTCTGTATCGGGCGCTGCGGAATCTCTGCATCGGTTTTCTGCTGGCATCCGTGCTGAACTTCTTTTTCTCGTATTTTTTCTATACGCCCAAGATGTACCGCATAAGCCGTCAGAAAAGCGAGCTTCTGCTCAAATACCAGATTCTGGATGACAGGATAGATGCGCTCCGGCAGAGGCTCGACCAGCTGCATCACCGTGACGTGAGTGTCTACCGTCCGCTTCTGGGTGCCGATACGCTCGATATGCCGAGCGTCTACATGCCTTATTCTGCCGCCAAGTACGAGTGTATGGCCTATGACCGTTTTTCGTCCGTGATGATTGACAGCTGGCACAAGATTGACGATGCCGCGCGGCGCATGTATTTGCAGTCCGTGTCGCTCGACCAGTTGCAGCTGCTTTCGCGCGACAAGGAGCAGATGGCGACGGCCATACCTGCAATCATGCCTATCAGTCGTAAGGATTTGAAGGGCACCGACATGTTCGGCTGGCGGCTGCATCCGATATACCACCGCATGATTTATCACAAGGGCATGGACCTGGGCAGCGCCCGCGGCAATCCGGTGTATGCCACCGGCAACGGAAAGGTTGCGGAGACCAATCCCCGCGGAACAGGTCGCCGCGGATACGGAAAACACATTCTGATAGACCACGGCTTCGGTTATAAGACGAAATACGCCCATCTGGACGAGGTGCTCGTTCAGCCCGGGCAGCAGGTGCGCCGCGGCGAGCTCATCGGGCGTGTCGGTTCGACGGGCGGAACCACCGGACCTCATCTGCATTACGAAGTCATATATATGGGCTCGCATGTCAATCCCGTCAATTATTTCCGGCGTGATATGAGCCAGCAGGATTTCGAACGCATAGTGGAGTCGGCCAACAGGACTTTCGAAACGGAATACGGAACCAGTGAAGAGTAGTGAATCGCATGAACGTCGGCAATAGGAAACATATTCTGGAAAACAAGCTGTGGAGAGTCGTGGTGAACATTTTCGTCACTCTGGGGCTCGCCATACTTTATTATATAGGCTTTTCGTTCTTCTTCGATACTCCGGCGGAGTACCATATGAAGAACTCCACGGCCGAACTGCGCCGTCAGTACGACGCCCTGAGCGCGCGTTTCGATACTCTGGCGCGCGTGATGGAGAATATCTCGGAGCGCGACAGGGATGTGTTCGGCGTATTGTTCGAGTCCGAACCGTATGATTTCGACGATGTTCTGGGGCTGGACACATGGCGCTCGCAGGAGCGTCTGCTGCAAATGGGCAACCGGCAGCTTAATACGGAGTTCACGAACAAACTTTCCAGACTGGAACGCAACGTAGGTGTGTTGGGCGCCTCTTTCGAGACGCTGCGTCAGAGGGCTGCCGAATCGGGCGGAGCGTCAGGCATACCTTCCATTCAGCCTGTCGTCAACAATGACCTGACGCTGCTTACGTGCTCGTTCGGCCTTCGCGTCCATCCGTTCTACCGCAGTCTTACGCCACATATGGGGGTGGACTATACGGTTCCGGAGGGGACGCGCGTGTTTGCGACTGCGGACGGGGTGGTGAAGGATGTCTCCTCGCGCAGCACATCTTCCGGAGTCACTGTCGTGCTGTCGCACGGCGACGGATACGAGACATCGTACAGTCATCTCGGCAAGACGTCGCTGCGGCGCAGTGCGCAGGTCCGGCGCGGCGATATAATCGGTCTGTCCGGCAATACGGGTCTTTCGCTTGCTCCGCATCTGCATTATGAGATTCGTCATAACGGCATGCGGGTGGATCCGATTCACTATTTCTTCATGGAGCTCTCGCCCCGGGACTATCAGCGCATAATGCGCATTGCTCAGTCCGGAATGCAGTCTTTTGACTGACCCCCCCCGCTAAAACAGGGGTGCTTTGTTGTAAATGCTGCTTTTTTTTGGAAAAAGTGTGCTGTTTGGGTGTACTGTACTGATAAAAATCATATCTTTGCACCCGGAACGACAGAGCAACTCGGCCGTTCGGTAATATTTCTAAGACTTGATTTATGAGCAGTTCATTAAGATTCAAAGCTCTGCAAGAGATGTCGACACGCAGCGGTGTGGATGTGCAGTTCACGAAGCAGCACGTATCGGAGTATTTCGGTGCTGATGTTTTCGACAAGGCGAAGATGAAACGTTATCTTCCCAAAGATGTTTACGAGAGTGTGATGAGCGCTGTCGAGGACGGTCGCCGTATCGACCGCAAAATTGCCGCACAGGTGGCCAACGGCATGAAGACATGGGCCATGGAGCGCGGTGCGACGCACTATACTCACTGGTTCCAGCCGCTTACCGACTCTACGGCGGAGAAACACGATACTTTCAGCGAGCCGATATGGGGCGGAGGCGGAAGTTTCGAGAATTTCAGCGGCGATTTGCTGGTCCAGCAGGAGCCGGACGCCTCGTCATTCCCGAACGGCGGTCTGCGCAACACTTTCGAGGCCCGCGGATATACGGCCTGGGACCCGTCGTCGCCTGCGTTTCTGATAGATGATACGCTCTGCGTGCCGAGTATCTTCATAGCATACACCGGCGAGGCTCTGGACTACAAGACTCCGCTGCTGCGCTCGCTTTCGGCGCTGGACAAGGCTGCTGTGAGTGTGTGCCAGCTCTTCGACAAGGAGGTTGACAAAGTAGTTACGACTCTGGGCTGGGAGCAGGAGTATTTTCTTGTCGACGAGGCTCTTTACAAGGCCCGCCCCGATTTGGTGCAGACAGGCAGAACTCTTATGGGGCACTCTGCGGCCAAGGACCAGCAGCTCGAAGACCACTATTTCGGCGAGATTCCGGAGCGTGTGATAGCATTTATGAAAGACGTGGAGCAGACGGCATTCCGCCTGGGCATTCCTCTGAAAACGCGTCACAACGAAGTGGCTCCCAATCAGTACGAGTGCGCCCCCATGTTCGAGGAGGCCAACATTGCTGTGGACCACAACACGTTGCTTATGACCATAATGCGCCGTATCGCCGCAAAACACAAACTGCGTGTTCTGTTTCATGAGAAACCTTACATGGGTGTCAACGGCTCGGGAAAACACTGCAACTGGTCACTGGCTACTGGCGACGGATGCAATCTCCTGGCACCCGGCAAGACGCCCAAGACCAATACTCAGTTCCTCGCATTCTTCGTCTGCACCATGCGTGCCGCCTACAAGCGCGGCATGATGATTATGTCGTCGATAGCCACCGAGAGCAACTCGCACCGTCTGGGCGGAAACGAAGCTCCCCCGGCGATACTCTCCGTTTTCTGCGGTTCGACCATAAATTCGATTCTCGACTCAATCGAGGAGCGAATCAGCGACAAGGCTCTCACGCCTGCCGAAAAGACAGGTATAAAGCTGGATATAGGCAAGATTCCGGAGATTATGCTCGACAATACGGACCGTAACCGTACCTCGCCGTTCGCTTTCACCGGCAACCGTTTCGAGTTCCGTGCCGCAGGCTCTTCGGCCAATTGCGCGATGCCTCTGATTGTGCTCAATACTGCGGTGGCCGAACAGTTGACCGAGTTCAAGGCCGATGTCGATGCGCTTATAGAGAAGGGCGTGAAGAAGGACGAGGCTATTTTGCAGACCATCCGCAAGTTCATCATCGACTCCAAGGCCATACGCTTCGAGGGTAACGGTTACTCCGAGGGATGGCATAAGGAGGCCGCCGACAGAGGGCTGCGCGGCATTACCTCCGTGACCTCGGCAATAGGCGAGTATATCGCTCCCGAGAATGTGGAGTTGTTCCGCAAGTTCGGCGTCATGTCCGAATCCGAGCTTCATTCGCGCTATGAAATCAAGAACGAGACATTCCTCAAAAAGGTGCAGATAGAGGCCCGCGTGCTGGGAGATGTGGCTACGAATCATATAATACCGACTGCTATACTCTATCAGAATGAGCTGATTCAGAATGTGAGGGGCATCATGGAGCTGTTCCCCGGCGAAGAGGGTGCGGCGCTTTCGGCCAGCGAGCGGCAGACCATCCTGAAAATATCCGGTCATGTCAACGCCATACGCGAGCAGGTTACGGCCATGATAGGCGCCCGTAAGAAGTGGAATGCTGTGGAGAGCATCGTGGAGCGGGCCAAAGGGTATGAGATGGAGGTCCGTCCGTATATCTCGGATATTCGGACACATATCGACAAGCTGGAACTGATAATCGACGACCGTCTCTGGACGCTTCCCAAATACAGGGAGCTGTTTACCATTTAGTTCTCTGCGCCCTCGGGCATAGAGGTGTGTGCATGCCGGATAATCATTCGACCGAATGATTATCCGGCATGCTTTTGTCATATGAATATGAATCGTCCCGTACCCGTGATAAACCTGCGGGCGGGGGAAGAATAACCGCTGTTTTTGTCGTTATTATCTAAATATGTGTTATTTTTGTAGACGGAATAATTACAAACAAAATTCAGATATGAAAAAAATGCTGATTCTGGCGACCGTGTTCGCCTGCGCCGTTTGTGTCGAGTCGTCGGCACAGGGGCTGAAAAGTATCCTCGGTACGGTAGGTAAAGTGGCCAGCGCCGTGACGGGCAATACTACGAATGAGAATACCGTGCTCGGTACGTGGAACTATGTCTCGCCAGCCGTGAAGTTCAAAAGCGAGAGCATGCTTGCCGAGGCCGGAGGCGCTATTGCTGCCACTACGGTGAAGAACAAACTCTCGACCTATTACACCAAGGTGGGTATAAAGCCGGGTGCATGTACGTTCGTTTTCAATGAGGACAAGACTTTCTCGGTGACTATTGCCGGACACACCACCGACGGAACCTACGAGTTGAATTCGGAGGAGG
>CAYXGF010000081.1:0-5260 GCA_964464465.1 uncultured Alistipes sp.
TGGGACGCATCGAGGGAGCCGCCCCGGCCGAACGCTTCGTCGCCGAGCTGCAACGCATCCTCGACCGCCGTTCGCCGACGAAACAGTAAACAAACACGGGACCGATCTGAAGATCGGTCCCGCGTCGTTTTTCGGGAATCATACAAACAGGTTATTGTTTCCTTATTTGCGTACCAGCACGCCATTCACGATAGCGGCCTGAACGGTTGCGTCGTCGGCAGAACGGAAATTCTTATATTTGGCCGGATATCCGGTTACGGTAATCGACTGGATTCGACGCATGAAGTTGCGAATTACCGTCACCTCCTGCGTCTCTACCAGCACATCGGCATCACCGTATTGCGCCAGCGCCTCGCGAATGGCGGCATTCTTGCAGTTCGCAAAACCACCGCGTCTTACGGCACGAGGCGGCACATACGTATACGAAATTTTCTGGTTCGAAACATCCAGATCGCTGATAACGGCGGCAGCCAGCGGAGCCACCACATCACGCTGCGTAGCGGTTTTACGAACCGTCGAGCACGAGGTCATACCGGCCACGGCCAAAAGAATAAGCAGAATCTTTTTCATAATGTTTGGATTTAGAATTAAAAATAGTGTAATCCCCGAATTTTATGCGATCGGTCCCGGGCAGACATCTTGAGGACAAGCGCCACGCAGGATCGGATCAACCTACTTCAGGCGAACGTTTTTCCACGACGCCGCAAACGCTTCGCTCGTTGCGACCACCGGGTTTTGCGGTTTCTCGTTCGTCAGGAATGCCTCCTTCGTCACATGCTTGTTGATGTACTCGGCCAATTCGCCATAGGTGACATCGCCTTTTGTCTCCTGCAGCTTTTTCAACAGGAAATAGGTAAACAGGCCGTGTCCCTTCTCTTTGAACGGCATGGCCGTTTCGTCGCCCGAGGCAGCCGAAAATACGACCGTATTACCTTCGACAACCTCTTTCTTCGCCTCGCGCGCCACACCGCGCGCCGCAACCAGCATCGAGCCGTCCCGATTGGCTCCCGTGAAGCAGGCATCCATAAAATAGGTTACGTTCGAGGTTTTGGCCGACGCCATCGTTTTGTACAACTGATTCAGACTGTAGCAGGTCGCCGTGTTCGTACCGCGCCCGTCCACGGGAACAAGATAGGCATCGCTCGTCTTCTCATCGGGGATGCCGTGACCGCAATAATAGACAATCGCTTTGGCGTTATCGAATATATTCATTGCCTGCACCATTTTATCGACACCGCCGGCAATAATTCCCAATGACGCATTTTTATAGAACCATACCTGACGTTCAGGGACACCGAGCGTTTTGATGCAATATTCACGGAAGATCTCGCCGTCGTTCAATGCGAACTCCACATTGTCGACGAATTCATAGTTTTCATTGGCAATAATAAGGACGAACGTATTCTCGTTTTTGGCAGCGGTCTTCGGAATATTGATATCCACATCGCTGCTCGGAACCGCATGCTGAATCTGTTTTTCCGCCGCTGCATCCGATTCCTGTCGGACAACGACCTGTCGCGGCGTATTGTCGGCATATACGGCATCCGTCGGTTGAGGCAGGGTATACTCCGTCATATCGGCAAGCAGTCCGTGCTTGCATTTTTTGATCCACTCTTCTCCGCTTGCACTATTCAGCCGTGTCAGATTGACGGAAGCGTTCATTCTCTTTTCTTTTTCCGCCTTTTTTTTGTTTGCCATCACCGCCCGAACTACGTCATCCATCGATGTCGGACTCTCCGCAACGTCCGGAGCCGAATTGCCTGCTTGGGACCTGCTCCAGATCCGGATATCGGCACATACATAATATTTGTTTCCCTCTTTGACTTGTACGTCGAGATCTTTTCGCTGGTCCTGATAAAGTACGGAGACCTTCACCGAACCTTCAAGCACGGAGCACTCGTAGTACTGGCTTTCCTTTGAAAGTTTTCCGACCTGAACATCGTTAATCATGATGTTCGGAGCACCAAAAGCCCCGAAACTCTGTTTTTTGACAACGTATATCGTAGCCTGTTTCTGTTGCGCCGCAACATCCGCGGCATTCAAGGCGAAACCTGCCGTCAAAAGCAGGAACAGATATTGCAATGTTTTGCGTGTGGTTTTCATATATTCAGAGATCATTTCCGGATTTCTATCATTCGCTGAATGACATACATATTTTCATCTTTGGTCCTGTTGCGCTGGAGCCATTTGTCGAAATCCGCCGTCGGAAGTTCGGGCAGATAGGCCCCCTGCTCCGTCAGCGGCATGACGAACGGAGCGGTCGAGAAGATAAACACCAGCCTGTTGAATTCCGATTCGCGATCGGTCGTCAGAATCGTCTCCTCGCGATAGGGATAGAGCGGATCTGCCGTCGACAGCATCGTATATTCCTGACGGCTGTGAACCTCGCGGGCCTGACCGTTTGCATTTTCATACGGCAACAGACAGTAGACCTGTCGCAGGTTGTCATCGGCCAGCCAGATCGAGAAATATCCTTTGACCGGCGAACGAAACCGGACCGAAAAACGATCGTTGTTCTTAAACCGCTCGCTTTCGATACCATTGCACAGCGTTCGGATCGACAGCTCGAAATCCGCCCGTTTCCGCTCGCGCACCTTTCCCCACACCCGGACCGAAACGACCAGCATATTACCTTCATAGGCAATTTGGATTTCAGGATCCTTCGTATCCGCCAACCAGTCGCCGTTCACCTCGGTGGTTCCCAGGCTTTGAAAATTCGTCTCCGAGGATCCGTTCTCCGCCGACACGGAGACCGTATTGGTCTGCGACACATTGGCGCCGAACTCGCGTGCAATGGCATCGAGACGCGCCCGTTCGACAGCCATGTTTTTCGCCTGCTCGATCGACATGTTTTCAGGCGGATAATAGGTGTACTCTCCGCTCACATTGCGCACTTTCTGGGCATGTGCGGGCACACCGACCGCAAGGAGCAGCAACAGCAGGAATCGAAACATAGGACGGTGTTTCTATTCTTCGGCCAATTTGGCGTCCAACTTCTCGTGCAGCTGTTCAACCCGCGTCTCAAGCCGCTTTTTGACCTCCTGTCTCGCCGCCTCGAAAGCCACTTTCGAATTGCAGGCCACAATCACCATGACCTCCTTATTGCGGTTGGACTTCGTTCGATAGCACTCCACAAGCGTTATCACACGCCCCAGTTTCTGCCGGACAAAATTCTTGCTGGCCAGCGTCGTGCGGACCAAAGACTCCGCATCTTCCTGCGCGCCCTGTTCGTTTCCCAAATCGTTTGTGATCTCTGCCGCGATATCGGACTGCAATTTCTGCGCAAGATCAAGTTTCGCCAGTTCAAGCGCCTGCATTTTGGCGGCATCGTAGTTATTTCCGACCGACATGCCTTCGCCCGTAACGTATTTCTGGAACCCCTCTTCATCCAAATCTTTCTGCATCGTATAGGAGCGGTTCAACTGTTCGGCCAGCGGCAGATGCCCGGGCGCGACGAGCCATCCGTCGCCGACATACGCATCGACCATCTGCTTAAGCTGTTTTGCAGCCGCCTTCTGCTCTTTCTTCGACTGGGCGGAAGCTGTCATGACGCATGCGAAAAGCATCACGGCAAAAATCAAAAATCTCTTCATGGTACAAGTTATTTAAGTGAATCTGTTGTTGCCATACGGACTATCTCTTTGATAGAGACAGTCCGCATATTAATACACTATTATCCAATGTATTAAATCGCGCATCACTCAAACAGGACCGTCGAATCCGGGGGAAGCGGCATTTACCGCAGCGATTTTTTGCAGGCAGCTGTCGAAAAATGAAATAAAAAGCGTATATTTGCAAATGATAGACTATCTCTATCAAAGAGATAGCGCATTTTCCAAACACACCTCTCCCCCCTACAACGCTTTCAAGATGCGGCGGTTGGCCTCGTCGATCCGATTGGTTCGGATCGAGGCCAGATAGATGCGTGTCGTCTCCTCGTTGTCATGTCCCAGGCCATCGCTGATGACGCCCAGCGGCACCTGCTTCGCATGGGCGATGCTCGCCCAACTGTGGCGGCTTACGTACATGCTCAACGGAACGGCAATCTTGGCCATCGCTGCGATTTGTTTCAGTTTCCGATTGACAAACAACATTTTGTTGAGATATTGCTGTCGTTCCGTGCCGTCCTGCTTCAGGATAATCGGCAGCAGATACGGCGTCGGATTCTCGGGATATTTGGCGACAATCTTCTGCATCGGCTCCTCCCAACGGATCGTAAGCTGCTGGCCCGTCTTTTTACGGATGTAGGTGATATAGCCGTTCGACAAGTCCCGCTTCTGCAGATAGGCCATATCGATGAACGACATCCCGCGCATATAGAAAGAGAACATAAACAGATCCCGCGCCACATCCAGATCGGTTCTCGAAGCGAAATCCAGTTCCTTGATGCGGCGGATCTCCTTGAGCGTAATGGCACGCTTGGCCGTTTTATCCACCCCGGTATAAACCCGTCGGAACGGATCGGTCTGCTCGGCAAACCCATCCTCGACCGCCCGATTGTAGATGCAGCGCAGGATCCGCAGGTAAAACGAGGTCGTGTTGCGGCTCAGGCCTGCAGTCCGCATGCGGCGCTCGTACTGCTCCGCAACATCGGCGTCAAAGCCGTCGAAATACAAATCGGCTCCGCTGCGAAACTTCATGAAGCTGTTCAGCGTCTGCAGATAAGTTTCGGCCGTACGCACACGGCCGAGCCGCTGCAGCCGCTCCGATTGTCGCTTCATATATTCGAAAACGGTGATTTTGTCCGACGCGGCCGCTCGGTAGCGGCATACGATATCGACAGCGGAATACGGCTCCCCGACACGCTCCAACGCCGCGACCGTCTGCTCCAGCTTCCGCTGCTCCCAAACGATCCGATCCCGCACACTCCTCAACGCTTCGCTGCGGGCGGCCGACAGCGGGGCCTCCCGCACAATCCCGCCCCGCCGCGAATCCCATTCGTCTGCATAGATGCGGTAATCGGTTCCGATCTGTCGAACCTGCCGTCCGTGTATCACCTGAAAATAGAGCGCGCCCGGTTTTTCGCAATCCGCATGTGCCCTGAATTTTAATTTGACAGATGTCATAATCGAGTTTTTTCCGTCAAACTAACTACTTTTATCGGTTTCGGAAAAACACGAGGCTGCAGTTCGTACCTGTCGGCACAAATACAGTCAGGGGGACCGATCTTACGATCGATCCCCCGACTGAAATTTTTCGGACGCAGACGGCCTACTCCTCCGTCAGCGAGCGGTAGGTGAAGTTGCGGAAGGTGGCGTAG
>CAYXGF010000082.1:0-5181 GCA_964464465.1 uncultured Alistipes sp.
GCGAACGGCTCAGGCCGAGGCTGTCCACAAAACTGTTGGCGAATGCCACCCAGTCGATTTGCGGGTAGGCCGCGTGGTGGGCGTTGAAGTTGCCTGTCGCGCCTCCGAATTTGGCGGGTACGGGTACGCCGCGCAACATATCGAGCTGTTTTTCGAGTCTTTCCACATATACCATCATCTCCTTGCCGAGCCGGGTGGGGGATGCGGGCTGACCGTGCGTGCGTGCGAGCATCGGTATGTCCTGCCACTGTTCGGCAAGTGAGCGCAGTGTGTCCAGAAGCTGTTCCAGCAGCGGATAGTAGACATCTTCCATGGCCGTGCGTATTGAGTACGGAGTGGCGGTGTTGTTGATGTCCTGCGACGTGAGTCCGAAGTGAACGAATTCCTTGACGGCTGAGAGTCCGGCCGCATCCATCTTCTCCTTTATCAGATACTCCACCGCTTTGACATCGTGGTTTGTGGTCTTCTCAATCTCCTTGACGCGCAGCGCATCCTGCACCGTGAAATTTTCGTATACGGCACGCAGAGTTGCGAAGTCCTTTTCGGTTACGCCGGCGAGGCCCGGAAGCGGCAGGCGGCACAGGGCTATGAAGTATTCCACCTCCACCAGGATTCGGAATCTTATCAGTGCGTATTCCGAGAAATATTCTTCAAGAGGCGACGATGCGCCGCGGTAACGTCCGTCTACGGGCGATATGGCTGTGATGTTGCTGAGTTCCATTGGCAGTCTTTTTGTATAAATCGAGACAAATGTAGTCAAAAGAAACCGGAAATCGCGGCATGAATGTTAAAATTCGCCGTTTTTTATCAACATTGCGGCTGCGATGCCGTGATGCCGGCTGATTCGCTGCTGCCGATTTCCAATACAGTTCGATTTATATGAATGCAGTCTTGCTTGTCGTCGGTCTCGTTCTGGTGCTGCTCGGGGCCGATTTTCTTACTGCCGGAGCTTCGCAGCTCGCACGCCGGTTCCGCATCTCGGAGTTCGTCATCGGGTTTACTGTGGTAGCTGTCGGCACCTCGACGCCTGAGCTCGTTGTCAGCGTCATGTCGGCCTTGAAGGGGCATTCCGGTATGGCTGTCGGCAATGTGGTCGGCAGCAACATATTCAATACGTTCATGATACTGGGCGTTACGGCGCTCATATCGCCGCTGCCGCTCACTTCGTCGAATGTCCGCCGGGATATTCCGTTCGCGGTGCTCGCTTCCGCGGTCCTGTTCTTCATGTGTGCGGACCGGTGGATAGATTCGGCCCCGAATGTCATCTCCCGCAGCGACGGCCTTGTGCTTCTGTCGCTGTTCGTGACGTATATGGTGTATTCGGTCTATTCGGCACCCTCTCAGGAGGGGAGTGAGCCGGCTGCCGGTCTTGCGCCGGTCTGGAAAACGCTATTGAAGGCTGCGGCAGGACTGGCCGCGCTCGTATTCGGCGCGGAGCTGTTTACGGACAGCGCCATTGCCGTGGCCCGCAGCCTGAAAGTGAGCGAGTCGGTGATATCGGTGACGATAGTGGCGGCCGGAACGTCGGTCCCGGAACTGGCTGCATCCGTGACGGCGGCGGTCCGCGGACGCACCTCGCTTGCGCTGGGCGGTGTCGTCGGTTCGAACATCGTCAACATATTTCTTATTCTCGGACTCAGCTCGTCCATAGGGCCGCTGGCACTCGGCGGTGTGACGCAGTTCGACGTCCTGCTCGTCCTGGCTTCCTGCGTTATGCTGTTCCTGACGGCGTTCACATTCAGGAAATGGAGCCTGGACCGCTGGGAGGGCGCATGCTTCGTGGCCATATACATAGCCTACATGTTTTATCTGTTTTACAGGTGACGGGCCTGAAAGTTGCCGGCGCCGCACTATCGCGGCACACGATTTGTTGTATTAAGTTTGTCCGGGGGAGGGATTTAAGGTAACTAATTCTTTTATCTTTGATATGAACTCGACGTATCTGTTTTGTTATATTTTCTGTTTGCACATCGTGGATACGGCCTCCTTTCAGTGAAGGCTGTGCCTCCCTTTCTCCGGACTTTTTCCCCTTAGACGGTGATTCGTCCAAGCTTGTCCGATATCGCTTTCCGCTCCTTGTTTAGGGCCACTATTCTCAGCGCGGTTTCGGCCTTCTGCTCGTCGGTCGTCTGTCCGTCAAGCGAGTCTTTGAGTTCGGTTATCAGCGAGTCGATGATTGTGGATTTGTACAGCATCACGGCCCGGGGAATGGCTACGGAGAGCAGTTCAGCCTCGCTCTCGGTCTCAATGTCGTGCCGCTGCCATATTTTGCTCGGTGTGTAGGTCTCGTCCCACAGCAGCTCGGCCGAGACGTTGCATACATCGGCGTCGGCATTGTTGGTGAAGTGGTGTGCGGGAATCTCGACACCTGTTCCGGCCTGTTCGAACAGAGTGCGGTAGGTTTCGTATATGGTCCGGTACACCGGATTGCGGAACTGGCTGCCGATGTTCTGCAATTCGTCGGTTATGGTCTGCGCCACGTTCAGATAGACAGTCTCGCGTCCGTCCTTGAAACTGAAATTCATGTGACCGTATTTGAGCAGATATTTGGTGAGTTCCTTTTCGAGTTCGTCGGTGGAGCTTCCGGCCCTGAACGGGCCTGTGACGGCTGGTGTCTGGGGTGTTACGGCCTGCGGTGCCGCGGCCTGCCTGCGTATGTATTCCGCGGCCTCGCTGTCGCTGCTGTAAGTGATTCTCTTGCGGGCCACCTCGGCCGCAAGAACCTGCTCGTCGATGTTCATTATCCGCGCGCACTCCTTTATGTACATCGCACGCGGGATGGCGTCCGGTATTTCGGAGATGGACTGCACCATGTCGCTTGTTACGGCGGCCCGTTTTATTATGTCGTCCCCGCACTCGCGCATCAGAAGTTTGGACTTGAATGTGATGAAGTCTTCCTCATTGGCGCGGATGTAGTCCTGGACCTGCTGCGCGGTGTGCGACTTGGCGAAAGAGTCGGGGTCCTCGTCTTTCGGAAGCAGCACGACGCGGACGTTCATACCCTCGCGCAGAATCATGTCGATACCGCGGAGCGCGGCCTTTATTCCGGCCGAGTCGCCGTCGTATATCACCGTGATGTTGTCGGTGAAGCGTTTGAGCAGCTTGACCTGTTCCGTGGTCAGCGAGGTGCCTGACGATGCCACTACGTTTTCCACTCCGGCCTGGTGCATGGAAATCACATCCGTGTATCCTTCCACCAGAATGGCGCATTGCAGCTGCGAGATTGCCTTCTTTGCGAAGAATATTCCGTAAAGGGTCATCTTCTTGGAGTATATCTCGCTTTCGGGCGAATTCTGATATTTGGCCACCGTCTTGTCCGTGCGCAGCGTACGGCCGCCGAATGCCAGGACACGGCCGCTGATTGTGTGAATCGGGAACATCACCCTTTCGGAGAACCGGTCGAAGAGCTGTCCGTCATCACGTTTGATGGAGAGTCCCGTAGCGGTCAGAAATTCTTCCTTGTAACCGGCTCCGAGCGCCGCTTTCGTGAATGCCCCCCATCTGGGACAGTATCCGAGCCCGAACTTCTCTATCGTGGCGTCTGTAAAGCCTCTCTCGTGAAAATAGCTGAGACCCACGCTTTTGCCTTCCGGAGTCGAGAGCGATTCCTTGAAGAAGTCGGCTGCGAAGCTGTTGAGAACCATCATGCTCTCGCGGTCGTCGTTTTTCTTTATATCCTCGTCCGAAAGTGCTTTTTCTTGAACCTCTATATTGTATTTTTTTGCAACTGTTTTCAGGGCCTCGACGTAGCTCATGCTCTCGTGCTCCATCACGAAGGTCACTGCGTTTCCGCCCTTGCCGCATCCGAAGCATTTGAACAGCCCCTTGGCCGGAGATACGACGAACGAAGGGGTTTTCTCGTTGTGGAACGGACAGCAAGCCTGATAGTTGGCACCTTTTTTGCGTAACGAGACGTAATCGCCGATAACGTCGACAATGTCCGCTGCGGCATATATTCTGTCTATTGTGGATTGGTCTATCATGATGCCTTGTGAATGTCCTTCCGGAGACGAAAGAACGTGTGTTACAATAAATGCATTAATTTAATAGTTTTTTAACCGGATTTGCGTATATTTGCAAAAAGTTAAAAACAATAGATGACGACACCCTGATTTTCTTTGGTAGTCCCGACGGGAATCGAACCCATATCGTATGAACCGGAATCATATATTCTATCCATTGAACTACGGGACCAACGAGATTTCAGAGTGCAAATGTGCAACAAATTTTATAAAAAAACTAATTTTTTTAATTCAATATGCAGGACGATTGGTTAAGGCTTGAAAAAGTAATCAAGTGGACAGGGCTGTCGGTGAACTCGTTTGCCCGTGCTGTGGGTCTGAACAGGGCTGAAAATCTGTATCAGATAAAGAAAGGCAACAATGGAATCAGCCGCGATTTGGCTTTCCTCATATCAGCGAAGTATCCGCAGATAAGCAAGGGATGGGTGCTGACCGGCGAGGGAAACATGTTTACCAACGACTCGGTGCATGTGTGCTCGATACCGTACTACGATATGGATGTGATGAAGATAGTGCGCAATCCGGACGAATACCAGACCCGCAAGTTTATCTCGGTGCCTATGTTGGAGGATGCTGACTTCGCGGCGGTGTACTATGGCGAGGGCATGCCTTCGAATGTCCCGTCCGGGGCTACCGTGGTGCTCAAACGCGAGACGTCGGACACTATAATTCCCGGCAGGGCGTACGTGGTGGTGTGCGACAAGATAACATTGCTGCGATACATACGCCGCGACGACGACAGTTCGCGCCTCAGACTGGTTGCCCAGGACCGTAACATGTACGACGATGTCTGCATCGACGAGTCGCAAATTAAGGATTTATACGTGGTGCGTGGTGTGATTATAACGAAAACTGCTTAAATTTGCCTTTGCTAACAAACAAAAGTCAAGGCAATATGTTTTCAGGAATAGTAGAAGCTACTGCACGGGTTGTCTGTGTCAGAGAGGAGCAGAGCAACAGACATTTTACACTCAGGGCGCCTTTCACCTCCGAGTTGAAGATAGACCAGAGCATATCCCATAACGGGGTATGTCTCACGGTCGTGGATATAACCGGCGACACTTATACGGTGACAGCCATGCACGAGACGCTGATAAAGAGCAATCTGTCGGACTGGAAGGTCGGGGACGAGGTCAATGTCGAGCGCAGCATGAAGCCC
>CAYXGF010000083.1:0-5051 GCA_964464465.1 uncultured Alistipes sp.
TCGAAACGGCCGAATCGGTGACCGTCCCGCAATACATGGAGATGATACGCCTGAAAACATCGGCGCTGTTCGAAGGCTCGGCTGCCATAGGCGCCGTTCTGGGCGGAGCACCGCAGCAGGACATACTGACACTGGTCGACTTCGCGCGGCAGTTCGGTCTGGCGTTCCAGTTGCAGGACGACCTGCTGGACAGCTACGGCGACTCGCGCCTGGGCAAGAACGTCGGAGGAGACATCCTGGAAGGCAAGAAAACATTCCTGCACATATCGGCCATGCAGAGGGCATCTGCCGGCGACCGCCGGATACTGGCCTCGCTGCACAAAGACCCGTCGAGAAGCGACGCCGAGAAGATAGAAACGGCTCTTGAAATATACGACCGCTGCGACATCCGCGCCCTGACCGAACAGGAGATAAACGCACGATTCGACGCCGCGGTCCGCGCTCTGGACGCCCTTTCCGCACCCGTGAGCCGCAAATCGCAGCTCAGGGATTTCATTCTGCCGCTGCTCGGACGCAACAAATAACACACAAAGGCATGACACGCAAGGATATAGAGATAATGGCCCCCGTCGGCAGCTACGAATCGCTCAGCGCAGCCATCGACGCGGGAGCGGACAGCATATATTTCGGCATCGGGCAACTGAACATGCGCTCGCGCTCGTCGGCGAACTTCACGCACGAAGACCTCGGCCGCATAGTAAGCACGGCGCACAGCCACGGCATAAAGACATATCTGACCGTAAACACCGTCATATACGACGACGAAATCGAGCAGATGCACTCGATTATAGACACCGCTCACCGGCACGGAGTGGACGCGGTGATAGTCTCAGACCAGTCGGCAATTCTCTACGCACGCAGCCGCGGAATGGAGGTTCACATATCCACGCAGCTCAACGTATCGAATACGGAGACCCTCAGATTCTACTCCCGGTGGGCCGATGTCGCAGTACTGGCAAGAGAATTGTCGCTGGAACAGATAAAGCGCATATCGGACGCCATCCGCGAGCAGGACATACGCGGTCCGAAAGGCGAACTGATGAAAATCGAGATGTTCGCCCACGGAGCGCTCTGCATGGCCGTGTCGGGCAAATGCTACCTGAGTATGCACAGCAGCGGCTGTTCGGCCAACAGGGGGGCTTGCAGACAGATATGCCGGCGCTCGTACACGCTGCGCGACACCGACACGGGCGAGGAGATAGCCGTGGAGGGCAAATACCTGCTCTCGCCAAAGGACCTGTGCACAATGCCCTTCATAGACAGGTTCATCGATTCCGGCGTGCGGGTTCTCAAAATCGAGGGTCGCGCACGTTCGGCCGAATATGTCAAGACGGTATGCAGGTGCTACTCCGAGGCGGTGGAGGCAGTCTGCGACGGCACTTTCACCCCGGAACGGGCCGAGGCGTGGGTGGAGCGGCTCCGCAGGGTGTTCAACCGCGATTTCTGGGGCGGCTACTACCTCGGGAAGCCGACAGTGGAGCTTAGCCGGAACTACGGTTCCTCGGCTACGGTGCGCAAGGTGTTCGTGGGCAAGGTCACCAACTTCTTCAAGCGCATATCCGTTGCGGAGGTCTACGTGGAGGCCTCGCCGCTGGAAACAGGACGTCAGATACTGTTCACCGGAGAGAAAACGGGAGCCGCGGAGATGACCGCCGAAACCGTTTACGTGGACGAGAAACCGGCCCAGACCGCACCGCAGGGAGTCTACTGCTCGATAAAGACGCCGTTCGAAGTGCGACGCGGCGACCGCATGTTCAAGATTGTGGACAAGGACGAGGTTCCGGTCCAGTGACAAGAAGACTAACGACAAAAAACGAAATACCATGTTCAGCAAACAAACCTACACGGAGCGCAGACAGACGCTTCTTTCGAAAATCGGAAACGGGATAGTCCTGCTCTGCGGCAACACGGAGTCTCCGGCCAATTACGCAAACAACCAGTACCATTTCCGTCAGGACAGCACGTTCCTGTATTACTGCGGTCTGAACATGCCCGACATGGCGGCGGTTCTGGATGCGGACACGGGCCATGTGACGCTCTTCGCAGACGACGTGACTCTGGACGACATCATATGGATGGGACCGCAGCCCTCGGTGGCGGAACTGGCGGAAAGCGTGGGCATCGCAGACTCGGCGCCGCTCTCGCAGCTTAAAGGGACCGTATGCAAGGCTATTGCGGCAGGACGCACCGTACATACGCTTCCTCCGTACCGCAGCAGCACGCGCCTGATGATGACCGATATTTTCGGACGGGTGCCCGAGGCGTCGGACACGCTCCTGCGCGCGGTGGTATCCATGCGCGACAAGAAAACGGCCGAGGAGATAGAACAGATAGAGCAGGCATGCGCCATAGGGTACCGGATGCACACCACGGCCATGAGAATGTGCCGTCCGGGCGTGGTAGAACGCGAGATTGCCGGAACAATAGAGGGCATAGCCCTCTCGCAGGGTGCCGGCGTGTCGTTCGCATCGATTGTCTCGCAGCACGGAGAGACGCTGCACAACCACTGCTACGACGGAGTGCTGCAAGAGGGACGTCTGCTGCTTGTCGACGCCGGAGCCGAAGCCGTATCCAACTATTGCAGCGACTTTACGCGGACATTCCCCGTAAGCGGCCGCTTCACGCAGAAACAGAAGGACATATACAACATAGTCTATGCGGCTAACCGCAAGGCGTTCGAAATATCGCGTCCGGGAATACCCTACCGCGACGTGCATATCGCCGCCGGACGAGTGATAGTCGACGGACTCAAAAATCTCGGACTGCTCTGCGGCGACACCGACACGCTTGTCGCCGGCGGCGCCCACTCGCTGTTCATGCCTCACGGACTGGGCCATCAGATGGGTCTCGACGTACACGACATGGAGAATCTGGGCGAAAACTACGTGGGCTACGATGACGACATACGCCGCACCACCGACCTCAGTGCAAGCGCATGCCGCATGGGACGCAGACTGCAACCCGGAATGGTCGTGACCGTCGAGCCGGGCATATACTTCATCCCGGCATACATCGAGAAATGGAAGTCCGAGCGCAGGCTCGAAGGCTGCATCGACTACGCCGCGCTGGAAGGCTACTACGACTTCGGCGGAATACGCATAGAGGACGACATGCTCATAACCGAGACCGGCAACCGCATGCTCGGAGAGCAGCATGTTCCGGAGAGCGTCGAGGAGATAGAGACTTTCATGGCCGAGTAAAAGAGATGACACATGAACTTTGACCGAAGGGCGGAACCCGTTTCCGCTCCTCGGTCTTTTTTTCGCCCCGGGCCGACGGCACAGCGGTTATTTTAAAATACGGTATCTATATACAACTTTACAGTACGGTATATTCAACAACGGGTCATAAGTAAGTACCGGAGACTGTGCGGCAATTTTTTAATGTGGATATAGTTATAATGCGGGGAAGGAGCCTGCGAAGGTACAGAGCGAATGAAATGAGCGGGCCTTCGCAGGGCCAGGCTCCGGCCCGCGCGCTTACGCCGGAGCGCATAACTGTAAAATTGTATACAGTTACCTAAAATACATATGGAAAAAATCCGCCGCATAGACTTGTTTTTAAATATTAACTGCTACCTTTGCGGCAGATTCGGTTTCCGGGTCCGTATTATCGGACTTCAAGGAATTAAATGGGAACCGGGTGCGAGTCCCGGACAGACCCGCTGCTGTGATACTCCGCTTTATAAACGCCGCCGGACATCTCTGCCACTGACCTAAAACTCGGGAAGGCTCCGGTGCGCGGGAGTAGAGTCAGAAGACCTGCCGTATCGATTCGACGCCGCAAAGTCCCCGAGGACTGGGCTTACGGCATCGTAGTACATTATTCATAACCGTACAAGAAAACGACAAGGCCGGCCGTGCATAACTTTTTGCGGACTGCCGGTGCGATGAACATTATTTTAAAATACACATATGGAACTACTCGAAAAACTTCTGTGGGGTTACCCTAATCTCTGGGGCGGAGGCGTGGCGCACTCGGTGCTGATTCTCGCCCTGGTAATCGCGCTCGGCATAATACTGGGCAAATTGAAAATCTCAGGTGTCGGACTCGGCGTGACCGGAATACTTTTCGTCGGCATCGCATTCGGATACTTCGGCATGAATGTCAACGAACATCTGCTGCATTTCATGAAAGAGTTCGGTCTCATTCTTTTCGTCTATTCCATAGGCTTGCAGGTCGGTCCCGGTTTCTTCTCCTCGTTCCGCAAGGGCGGAATGACGCTCAATATCGTGGCCACCATCACCGTCCTGCTGGGCGTCGCAGTGACGGTAGGACTCTATTTCATCACCGGACTCCCCATCGAGACGATGGTCGGCATCATGTCGGGCGCCGTCACCAACACCCCCGGACTCGGTGCGGCACAGCAGGCTTTCAGCGACATACATGCCGGAGCCGACGCATCGAACATCGCCACCGGATATGCAGTGTCATACCCCCTGGGAGTCATCGGCGCAATCCTCACGCTGCTGGCCCTGCGCTACATCTTCAAGGTCGACCCCAAGAAGGAGGAAGAGGCTGCCGGTACCGGAGCAGACGCAATGAAAGACATGGCCCACCGAATCACGATAGAAATCGGAAATGAGGCCATCGACGGGAAAACAGTGGCCGAGATTCACGAACTGCTGGACCGCAATTTCGTCATCTCGCGCATATGCCATCCCGGCAAGGAGCAGCAGCTGGTGGACGCCTCCACGCGTCTGTGCTGCGGCGACCGCGTGCTGGTGGTCATCACCCCCAAAGACGAGGAGGCCCTGATTGCCATGCTGGGCAAGAAGGTGGAGACCGACTGGCAGATTATGTCCAAAAACATGATTTCGCGCCGCATCCTCATCACGCAGCCCGACCTGAACGGAAAACAGCTCTCCGAACTGCATGTCCGCAATACGTGCGGCGTCACAATCACGCGCATCAACCGTGCAGGCATAGACCTCGTGGCATCGGGCAATCTGCAACTGCAACTCGGCGACCGTGTGACGGTCGTGGGACCCGAACTGTCGGTCGCCCAGGCCGAACGCATGCTGGGCAACTCGCTCAAACGTCTCGACCAC
>CAYXGF010000084.1:0-4828 GCA_964464465.1 uncultured Alistipes sp.
GAATCACCAAGGACGGACTGATGATGCGCATGAGCGAGGCTCAGTGGGACGCAGTGCTGACCGTGAACCTCAAATCTGCCTTCAACTTCATTCACGCCGTGACTCCGCTGATGGCACGCCAGAAGAGCGGCTCAATCATAAACATGTCTTCGGTGGTCGGTGTCAGCGGAAACGCCGGACAGTGCAACTACTCCGCTTCGAAAGCCGGAATGATAGGTCTGGCAAAGAGCATCGCCAAAGAGATGGGTCCGCGCGGAATACGTGCGAACTGCATCGCTCCTGGATTCATCATCACCGACATGACGGACAAACTTCCCGACGAGGTGAAGGAGAGCTGGTACAAACAGATTCCCCTGCGCCGCGGCGGTACGCCTGAGGACGTGGCCAAAGTTGCCCTGTTCCTGGCTTCGGATTTGTCCAGCTACGTGAGCGGCCAGGTGATTCACGTGTGCGGAGCAATGAACTGCTAAAAAAAACTCAACCCCCTTTTTCTAAACGGAGCTGCCCGAGATTCTCAGGCAGCTCTGTTTTTTGTCGTTTTTTCGGGACGCATATTGCAGGCCCGCAGCCGCAGAAACTGCGCGGGTCCTTCCAACACAAGCCCGCTATCCGCTCCACCTCCGCAGGCTGCACCCCGAACTGTTCTGTCTTGCGATTTCAATGCCTTGAATGTCACCGGCAGCCCGAATTATTCAGTCTCATACGCAAACGCACGCCATCCGTCCTCCGAACAGGATTGTCCTGTGCGGCAGGCTCTGTCACTGCATGGCCTTGAAACGGCGGGGCGTCATTCCCGTATGTTTCTTGAAATACTTGCCGAAAAATGATGAATTGGGGAAATTATAATAATCGGCGACCTGCGAAATCGTCATCGACGAGGTCTTCAATGTACGTTTTATATTCTGCACCACCATGTAATCTATCCATTCGGCTCCGCTGTGTCCCGAAATACGTTTGACGGACGAGGACAGATGCTTTGGCGTTATGGACAGGCGCTGGGCATAGTAACCGAGCATGCGCTCACGGCGGCACGACGCCTCGACAAGATGTATGAACTCGATAAACAGCTCCTCATCCCTGAAATGCCCTACCCTGCCGGTCTGAGGCATATTCTCGTACATCCCGCACAACACATACAGCACTATCATAATCACGCACTGCATGATTTCCGAGAAATACGGCATCGGAGTCTCCCTGGTGAATGTTTCAAGACGTGTGCACAACGCTTCAAGCACCGCGGTGTCCTTCACCGGCAGAATCATCATCGGATTGAACCGCGAATGTATGAAGTAGGTGACCGAAACATGCGCGTCGACATTGATGATATAATACTGCGACACTATGATGACGAATCCCCTAAAATCGTCCGACATGCTGTCGACGGAGAACATGTCTCCGGAAAGAAAAGTCGTTATGTTTCCGCGCCTCATCTGCACCGCTATATCGTTTATGGAGCACGACATCTCTCCGTCGAAACATATGATAGCAATTCCGCCGTTCACCTCCCCCGTCTGACTGCGTATCTGCTCCGGATTCATATCTCTGGATATACCGAAACAGATACATTGCTTGTCGTTGCTCGACTTGTCGGTACGAATAAAATTATCGAGCGAGCTTTTCATTCCGTTCATATTCCGTTGCGCTATTCATTTTCACAAATATACCAAAACATAGTCTTATTATACCATATATACGACATTAAGGACTTTTTTACATACATTTATACCATACATATAAAAATATTGGCCCCTATATACAACTTTACGCCAAATCGTCACCCTTATGCTTGCGGCAGGCAGCAACACGCCAGACTGCAAGACCGATACAGATATTACCGAAGGACAGCAATATATATAAAGGAATAAAAATCGGCAGACAGATGTCCTACTCTATAATGCGCGACAGGTTGAAAAAACAGGACTTATATTGTGTCAGTGAATGCAGATGCGATGTCGGATGTTTCAGTGCCGGCTATAACTGTCGTGAAATATTCCGGCCGGAGGTAAAGGTCGGCTAATTCCGCTACCTGTTCGGGGGTGGTTTCCCTAATATTCCGAATCATTTTTTCTATCTCCGAATTGTCCTTGCCGTTCTGGATGTTCTCGATAGTGGCGTCTACGATTCCGAACGGTCCGTCGAGGATGCGCATTATCTCTCCGTACATCATGTTCTTCACGCAGTCGAGTTCCTGCTTCGAAGGCGGCTGCGAACTCAGACGCTGTATCTCGTGGAAGATCTGACCGACGGCATCGGCCGTGACATCGGAGCCGACCTGCGTCGCAATGGCAAGGTAACCCTCCTTTTCGAAATTTACCATCGATGAAAATACTCCGTATGTGTAACCGCGCTTTTCCCGCAGATTCTGTACGAGCCGGGAGCCGAAATATCCGCCGAGTGCAGTCGATACGACCTGCATACCGACGAAATGCGGATGCGAGCGGCCGAACAGGCGGCGTCCTATGCGTATGGCCGATTGGACGGCGTCGGGCTGGGCTGTGAAAGCGTAGGATTTGCTCCGTACTTCCGGAAAGACTCTCGTGTCGGCGCCTCCGGTGCATGGAAACTCCTCGGCAAAGCTGACTATGCGGTCTGTCTGTGCGTCATCCGACAGACTGCATACGATGAAGCAGGAGGCCGCCGTGTAGCGTTCGGCGTAAAATTCGGCCAGATGTTCTCGGGACAAGGTGTTGTACATGGCTTCATCGTAGCAAGCTCCGTATGGGTGTGTGGGGCCGAACAGAGTCCGGACGAACAGCTCACGGGCTTTTGTTGCCGCCTTGCTGCGCTCTATCGTCAGTTCCTGCTTGCGTTTTTCGCGGTAGGTGGCGAGTTCCCCGTCAGGAAACACCGGGTCGAGCATTATCTGCCGGGCAAGCCGTATGGTGTCCTCGAAGAATTTTTCCAGGCAGCAGAATGTGACTACGGAGTAGTCGCGGTCGGCCGATACCTCGAAATAGGAGCCGTAATAGTCTAATTGTTCGGCTATCTGTTCGGCCGTCATCCGGCTGCTGCCTTCGCTCAGCATGTTCAGCGTGGCCGATGCCGAGAACGGAACGCTCTGGTAGGACGAGCCGGCGCGGAACACAAGACTCAGACGGACCACTTTGGGACCTTTGTTACGCAGGGCGTATATTTTTATTCCGTTGGCTGCCGTATGTACCAGAGGCATCGGAATCTCGATATGTTCGGGTATTCGTATGGGCGGTTGCGTGTACTGCATGCGTTTGTCGTTTTATTTTGCTTCGTAAATCAGCGTTGAACATCTCTCCGGACGGAACATCCGTCCGGCCTCGGCCATAAGTTCCTGTCCAGTTATGGAACGGAATATCTCTGTCTCGCGGTTTATGAGCGACAGGTCGCCTATCATCGAGTAATATCCCAGATTCATGGCTTTGTTCATTATGTTCGTCTCTCCGAAGGTGACTTCGGCTTCGAACTTGTTTTTCACCTTCCGGATTTCATATTCGTCCGGCAGCGTGTCGCACAGACGCCGCAGCTGCTGCCATATGGCGTTTTCTGCGGATTCGATTGCGACCTCGGGCAACAGGTTTCCGGTTACGATGAACATCCCTTCGTCCAAATCGCCGGTGATGTATGCGTTGGCGGAGGAGAACAGACGGCTTTTTTTCACCAGTTCCGTATAAAGACGGGCTGAGGTTCCGCCTGCGAGCAAATCCGAGAGCATGTCGCACAGATAGAAGTTGCGGCTAAGACGCTTCCCCATGCGGAATGCGAGAGTTACGGCCGAAGCCGGAACGTTGCGCTGCACCTCCTTGCGGCGGGCGGATGTCTGTGGCGGCTCGCTCTCTATGCGGTCCTTTGCACGGGGCGAGTCTGGAATTCCGGCGAACCATTTCCCGGCCAGTGCGAGTACGTGCTCCTCATCCAGTGCGGAGGCTATGGAGAGTATTGCGTTGGAGGGCCGGTAGTAACGGCGGTAAAACTCGCTGACCTGTTCGAGAGTGGCGCTGCGTATGTGCTGTGGCGAAAGTCCTATTGTGGACCACCTGTAAGGATGCACCGTGTAGACCATATCACGCAATAGCATCCACATGTCACCGTACGGCTGGTTCAGGTAGCGCTGGTTGAACTCCTCGATTACGACATTCTTCTCGGCGCTCAGACTTCGTTCGGAGATGTCCAGGCCGGTCATGCGGTCCGATTCGAGCCACAGGGCCGTTTCGATATTGTCCTGCGGAAGCGTTATATAGTAGTCCGTGTAGTCGTTGTTGGTGAATGCGTTGTTCTCGGCGCATGCCATTTGCAGCGGAAGGTCGAAATCCGGGACCTGCCGCGTGCCGCGGAACATGAGATGCTCGAAAAGATGCGCGAACCCCGTGTGTTCAGGGTCTTCGTTGCGGGCCCCAACGCAGTATAGCATGTTTACTGCGGCCATTCTTGTGTTCGGGTCTCGGTGTACAAGCACCCGCAGTCCGTTGTCGAGTGTGGTTGTTCGATAGTCTATCATCGGAACTTGATTTTTGCAAAAATAGGCTTTTCGGTCCTAACATGCAATTAATACGGCGTTGCAGCACGCATACAGTGTGCCGCGGCGGGCAAAAAAGATATTTAATATTAAGGTAAATACGGAAAAAATCGTATTTTTGCAGAAGTTTTGAATTATAATCCGGGGTGGAGGCTTTATTTAAGGACGGACCTCGATACCGGATAAAGTTATAAATCTAAGATGCAGATGAAAGAGAAGAAATTCATTACCTGTGATGGTAATTATGCTGCGGCTCATCTCGTCTACATGTTCAGCGAAGTGCCCGCTATCTCTCCCATCACGCCGTCTTCCACTATGGCCGAACTGGTCGACGAGTGAGCT
>CAYXGF010000085.1:0-4720 GCA_964464465.1 uncultured Alistipes sp.
ATCTCGGATAAAATTACATTTTGTTACGGATGTGTTACGATTTGCAATTTATTGCATGGTAAATCGTATATATTCAGATGATTATAGATTGACGTATTAAATCTTCCACATTCTCAGATTAGGACGTGCGAAAACACTTTCATTAAAATATGTCCGCTTCGGGTCGTAACCCGGAGCACGACAAAAGTAGAAATTTTTTCGCTGGCGAACAAACACTCACCATGAGGCATCGCTCAAAAAATATTGAATCTATAAGCATCCCGTTTCAGACGGGTTTTGCCGGTCGTAACAATCTCGCTGACTTCCTGCCGCGTATAAAACACTCCGGCGTTCTTGCCATCGACATGCTTTTTCCGGGAGATAAGGCTGCGCGCAGAGAATCATCTGCGCGAGACGTCGCTCAACCGCCGGGGACGGTGCCCAATGACTTCACATTCATAGACTGCGACGACGCCCGCAGTTCGCTGCACGGGCTGAAAGTCCAAAGGATAATGCTCATATTATATATGACCTGCCATGCTCGTGATACACCAGCTCGCTGCCGACAAGCGCGTGCTTCTCGAAGCCCCCCCCCGACCTCAGCAGATTCAATAATGAAGTATGAATCGAGACTTAATGGCGGATTGGGGATGGGGTCTCACAAGCCCTCAGTCCCTCGCCAATCCGATATCAAGTTGCGCCAAAGGTACTTTCAACTATCCTAAAAATGTTTTCTTTAAACAAATCGCTTATTTTGCACTTGCCGGTTGAGAGTGGTTTTCACATTTACCTATTTTAATAGCAAAATTCTTTAAAAGAATTGCTCGACACAAATTTTTTACATAACTTTGCATCTCTATCCGAAACAGATTTCTACCGAAAAGATGATAGGCGCCCTATATCGACATATCATTTTATCTTTAATTCTCGTATGCCTGATGGCAGCCTGCAATTCGCAGGAACCTCAGGAGCAATCGGACTTGTCGTCGATGACATTCAGCGTCGAGCTCAGATCACGCGCCGATGTTACAGGCAGCGATAACATCACCGCATATCCTTTCGCCGTATATAGCGACATGATAAGCATGGACCGCACCACCGATTCGTCGTTTATCACGGTTCATGACGCAACCGAAGTCAGTTACAACACCTCGGACAGGCAATGGAGCTATAATGATACCCGATATTGGTTTCCCGGCTTTCAATACTCATTCGTTGCGTTTCATCCGGCGGGCACCCAATGGCTGTCCGATATCATCTACTCGAACAACCGCTTGAAATTCACATATACCCAACCATCTGACTATGAAGCCGCCTCCGATCTGCTCATATCGGCCCACCGGCGCGATTACGCCGGCGGCAGCGCAGAGACCGTGCGCTTCAACTTCACCCACATCCTCACTAACGTCAACATGCTGGTGGCATACAAATGCTTCACCTCAGGGCCGAGCAGCATTACAATCGATAACTTGATATTAAGAAACATTCCGATAGAGTCAACATATTCCATTAAGCCCTCGCCTTTGACAGGCGACAGTAAAATGACATCCGACTGGGTGAATGACGAAGGCTCGTTAAAGGGCTGGACCGTCAACAACAGGGGCAGTTTGAAAATCGAATTTCCCGCCGGCGCACCCAGAATAATACAAGCCAATAAGGGCGCATCGCGGCTGTTTTCCAACAGCGACGCGCTACTGCTGCTGCCAAATCCGGACGACCCGGATTTCCCGGTTAAACTGGAACTCAATTATACGACAAATACCGGACAGAAAGAGACCGTATCGACCATCATTCCCAGAGGCTGGAATCCCCGTACCAACCTGACTCTGTCGTTGGAAATCGCCAATGGCTTGGTGCAATTCAGCGTCAGCGTTGAGGACTGGGAAGATGGCTACACAACAAATACGACAGTACCAAGGAAATAAAACTGAACGGAAATGAACATTGCAATAAAACCGGCATACTTCTTCATCGGAGTCGCTCTAATGCTCTCGGCGTGTTCGCAGGACGATACCTCCGGCCGCATCGAAGGTAAAGACAATCGGATTGTTTTCCGCACATCGCTTCCGGAGCTTACGAGCCGTGCCAAGGTCGTTACGGAGGACAATCTGCCTTACTTCTATGTTACTGCCTTCGATTTCGAAGATCAGACGTTGATGGACGGCGGTGTGATGCAACCGCTTTTCGCCAATGAAAAAGTCGATATAGTCGACAATAAGAATGTCTATACCTCATCCAACTGCTGTTGGCCCGATCAGACCAAGGAGAGCCATGCGGTTTCATTCTTCGGCTTCTATCCCGGTCTGGCAGAAGTGGATGGAGCACAATTGGTCAACGCATCAACGGCAGGCACTCTCGACTACAAACTGACCGGCTTCCGCGTCGCCGCAGATATCGCCGATCAGTTGGATTTCGTCACAGCCTATGCCTCTGGCTCTATGGCTGACGATCTCTTCTCGGGTATCATGCTTCCTTTCGTCCATCAGCTCAGCCGTATAGAAATCAAGGCTTACGGTGCCCACAAGAGCTGCGACATCGAGATTGCCGGTGTTCGTATTGGAGGCATCTGCACCGAGGGAACGTTCGTTTTCAAGCCCGAAAGGACTGCCGGCGAATGGAACTGCGAGCCGACCAGAGGCTTCGTCGAATATATCTACCACTCCGACAACAAGACCGGCGACAACGACAACAAGACCGGCGACAACGACAACAAGACCGGCGACAAGATTTTCAAATGCGGCAAGAATTGCCCCGTCGATTCAACCCATGCCATATCGATAATGGGTACCATGCACGACGATGGTAATGACAATTGCGCTATGCTCATACCTTCGACATACGCTCAGTGGGACTATGCCGAAGACCGTCGCAACGCCAACAATCAAATGTATATCAGTGTCCTGCTCAGGGTAACCGATGCCATGCTCTCTGCCGGTAAAGATCCTGTCGAGAAACAACGCTACCCTTATAAGGACTTGTCGCAGGGTGCCGATGCACTCAATATTCCCAAAGTCTATTTATCTGTCGATAAAGAGACGCAGACCATCTCCGGGCGGGTTTACAAAAGCGACAACAAATATTACACCGACGAGAAGTGCACTGCCAAATATACATTGCCTGAAAATGAAGAAATCAAAGAATTCGGTTGGGCGGCACTGCCGGTTTCCGGCGACTGGAAACCGGGATATATCTACACCTATACCCTCGACTATACCTACGGTGTCGGTCTTCACGACCCGGATGTCGATACCAGCGCACCGAAGGCAGGCGACCCCGTCATCAGCGACAAAGTCGGCATCACTTACACCGTCAAAGAGTGGGAAGACGGCGGTGGAAGCGAATTCCCAGTCCCTGGCTCTTGAAATTATTACCGACAATCCTATGAAACATATTAATCATATACTTGCTCTCTCGCTCATTCTGTTGCTGCCATCCTGCTCTCAGGATGATTCGATAGAAAATGGCCTTTTCGTAGACGGCGACGGAATCTCTTTTGTTGCCTACTTGCCCGGCGTATCTACGCGCACCGATTATGATTTAAAAAACCAATTGCTTTCAGACGGCTTTACCGTCTCGGCTATCTCTCCCGAAGGTGCCGACGGCTTTCTCGATACTCTTTTCGAAAACACGATCG
The DNA here is from genome assembly GCA_964464465.1 of uncultured Alistipes sp. Taxonomy (GTDB): domain Bacteria; phylum Bacteroidota; class Bacteroidia; order Bacteroidales; family Rikenellaceae; genus UBA940. Next base: position 3,614 of record CAYXGF010000085.1, read on the forward strand.
TCAGACGCGAAGCCGACGGTGCTTTCCGATCTGATAGATGCAGATGGGCCAGCAATCGTGGCGAGAATAATGACGGACGTCTGAAATTCTTCGCCTTTCACCCCTCGTGCGCCAAGATGAAGACCCGCGCCGGCGTGGGCAACGAATGTTTCATCTATTCCAATTCGTCAAAAAAAGATGCCTCCGGCATCAGCTACGACTACCGCCTGACCAAATTTCGCGTAGCTCCCGACATATCAAAGCAGGTCGACTTCGTTTCCGCCATTGGCGAAGGCAATAAGACCGAGCATCTTTACAGCGGTATCGAGCTGACCTTCGAGCATCAGCTCTCAGGGGTTGAAATCAGCGCGTGGGGAGCAGCCTCGCTCTACGACATCGAGGTGGCCGGCTGGCGCGTGGGTGGCATTGTCGTGGAGGCTGACTTTGGCCTCTCGACCGAGGTCGCGAATCCGGGGCAGAATAACAATACAATCGGCGAGTGGTTCTTTTCCTCCGATCCACTGCGTGGATATGTCGATTATGTCTTCGCCCAGGAGGATAAAGTGGTGCGGATCAACGCTGCCGAGCACAACACCAAAGAGACCGCCGTCTCACTCTTGGGCGGTGGCGGCAGAGCTTTGCTCATACCCCAGAAACAGGACATGTGGGATTACAAAAATAACAAGACCGGCACCCCAAAGGGTATGTATTTCAGTGCTCTTGTTCGAATCACTCAGCATGACGGCGACCACCACTGCATCTTCCCATCCAATGATCCCGAATCGCAGGACTATATCGTGTACTTGTCGGTTAGCAAGGCCGACGACACAGTGATGAAGCGTCTCGACAAGTATGGCAACATATTCGGCACCGACACTAAGTATGATATTCCTTACACCGAGGAACTCCGCTACTACGGATGGGCTGCCGCTCCGGCAAATGTTGACTGGAAAGCAGGTTATACCTACCACTACGTCCTGGATTATACTAATGGCGTAGGCGTCCATGACCCCTATGACCTTAACCCGGCGAGTACCATCGTCGATTGGGGTGGTGTAGAAGTCACCACTACTACCGGCAACTGGAGTAGCGGTGGCGTTGTCGGTGGCGTTGTCGGTAGCGGTGGCA
>CAYXGF010000086.1:0-4436 GCA_964464465.1 uncultured Alistipes sp.
CGATGCTCAAACGCAAGGATATGCGTCTTGTAGAGGTGCGCGAGGCTGTACCTGCAACGTCCAACCAGATTCTCCAAGGTATTACCCGTGCGGCATTGCAGACGAGCAGCTTCATCTCGGCCGCATCGTTCCAGGAGACCACCAAGGTGCTCAACGAGGCTGCAATCCAGGGTAAGGTCGACCCGCTGGAAAACCTCAAAGAGAACGTTATCTGCGGTCACCTGATTCCTGCCGGAACAGGTCTGCGCAGCTACGAGCGTATCATAGTCGGTTCCAAAGCCGATTACGACTCGATGGTCGGTGCACGCAAGTAAGTTGATTAGATATAAGTAGATAAGAAAGGCTTTCCGATAAGGAGAGCCTTTCTTATTTGCGTATTTATTACGGAACACAGACACACGACATGTGAGGCAGAAACAATTTTGAGTATCATACATAAAAATCTTTCCGGCGACGGCAGGTATTTAATCGAAATAAACTATATTTGTAGTATATTACTCAAACTCAAACGATATGGTGTCATTGCGAAAATTATTGTTGCTTTCTCTTCTGTCGGCAGTTTCTGTCGTACAGGCTCAGGACGGACGCTGGTTTCTGTCATCTGCCGACTCACTGTACGGAACAAGGCTTGAAGGCCTGATAGAGCGGCAGATGGCCGACAAGTTCACCCTTCCCGAAAGCGACTCGCCACTGATAGTGGCTGTAATCGACAGCGGGTTGGACATATCGCATCCCGGCGTGACAGACTACCTGTACACCAATCCTGGTGAGATAGCAGGCGATGGAATAGACAACGACGGCAACGGTTACACGGACGACATACACGGCTGGAATTTTCTGGGCAATGCTTCGGGTGTTCATCTCACCGAAGCCCACACGGAGGCTTTCCGCCAGTACCGGATGCTATATCCGCACTACAATTATGTCGACACGACGGCATTGACGGGCGAAGACCTCAAAGACTACTATTATTACAGATATGTGGAAACACTGGCTAAGATAGATGCCGTTAAAGAGTTTGCCATGGCAGTTGCTGTTTCCAAAGGCTTTACTATATGCGATTCGCTTATGCAGCTCAGGTACGGCGTGTGCGACACGCTGACAGTGGCCGATTTTCTGAATATGGAGATAACGGACACCACAGGTATCGGCGATTACCTGACGGAGGTATACCACAGTGATTTCATGACCAAGCCGCGCACGCCATGGCGCGAAGCCGTCTTGAAGGCATTCGACGATTACAGCTATGCGGCGCGTTATGCCGAAACGCCTAATGTCAGGGAGCCGGATGCGCATATGGCGATAGGCAACGACCCGGATGACTTCGACAACTTTCATTACGGCAATCCCGATATCGCTGTGCAGTGCTTTCACGGCACTTCGGTTTTCGGCGTCATAGCATCGTGCATCGAGGCTGCGGGTCTTCCTGCCGGCAGGATAAAGATAATGCATATACGTGCCGTACCGCGTGGCGACGAGTACGACCGCGACATTGCGGCGGCAATCCGGTATGCGGTGGACAATGGCGCCAAGGTCATAAACATGAGCTTCGGCAAATATCTGTCGCAGCATTACGCCAAGGTTCTCGAAGCGATATATTATGCCGAGGACCGCGACGTACTGATAGTCCAGGCAGCAGGAAATGAAGGCTGCGATACCAGCGAGGATAAGGCCTGTTTTCCTCTGTGTTGGAACGGCAACGGGCTAAGACACAACAATATGATTGTGGTGGGTGCATCGACGCCCGACGGAAGGATATCCTCGTTCAGCAATTTCGGACAGACCAGCGTAGACCTCATGGCGCCGGGTGTGGATATGTTCTCTGCGGGCCAGGCTGGCAGATACGAGAATGTCTCCGGGACGAGTTTCGCCTCACCGGTGGTTGCTGGAACTGCGGCAATATTGCGCAGCTGCTTTCCTCGTCTTTCGGCCAGACAGCTGAGAAAGATACTTATAGGTTCCGTGCGGGATGTTTCGCGTGTCGAGATGACGGCTCCCAAGACGTTGGATGATTATCTGGATTACAGGTACAAGCCAAGGATGATGAAAGGACGGCAGACGTGCGTTTCCGGCGGTATACTCGATGCCGAGAAGGCGTTCAACGCAGCCCGCCGGCAGAAACCGGGAAAGAATATCAAGAAATAGGAGAATCGCGTGATTGTCGAATGCAGGCCGTCCGTATATATGCGCGGGAGCAGGTGTCGGTGCAGATTCCGGTATGGACACAAGTGTGAACTGGCACTGCAAGTATCCGGAGACCGTGCCCCCTGTCGGACATAAAAACATTGCGCGACGTATTCTCGTGTAAATACAAAAGCGCAGACCTTGAAAGTCTGCGCTTTTGTATTCGAACCGCAGGGCGGCTCTGAATACTAAAAACTATTTCTTTTTCCAGAACTCTTCAATCTGGTCGTTGGGCACTACATCGGTTTTGAAGATGTAAGCACCTGTCTTGTCGGACTTAACCATCTTGATACATTTGGTAAAGTTCTTACCAGTACCGGTTTTCAGAGTTGCGACTACTTTCTTTGCCATGACTGTAATTATTTAATTTCTCTGTGAACGGTTACTCTTTTCAGATAGGGGTTGTATTTCTTACGTTCCAGTCTGTCGGGAGTGTTTTTCTTGTTTTTAGTGGTAATGTACCTCGACATTCCCGGTACACCGCTTTCTTTCTGTTCGGTACATTCCAGGATGACCTGAACTCTCGCTCCTTTTTTTGCCATTTGTTACCTCCTTGTCAATTAGTAAACTTTTTTGGGAGCCGCAGCTTCACGAAGTGCAACGGAAAGTCCCTTCTTGTTGATTGTTTTCATTCCGGCGGCAGTTACCTTCAAGGTAATCCAGCGGCCTTCTTCCTCAGACCAGAAACGCTTGATTCTAAGATTCGGGTTGAATCTGCGTTTGGTTCTGATGTGCGAGTGGGAAACATTGTTGCCCACCTGCGCAACCTTACCTGTAATTTCGCAAACTTTCATTTTGTGTAAATTCCTTAAAAATGGAGTGCAAATATAATCATTATTCCTCAAATATCAACTACGAATTCAGATTTACCGTCCGTCTTGCTGAAAAAGCAGGCGCGGAAATGACTCTTTTCCGCGCCTGTGAATGTTTATTCGCTCATGCGCGTAAGTTCCCTGACGAGTTTGCCGTGGTCCCGCAAATCCTCGCGCAGGGAGGCCCTGCCTTGTTTGTCAACGATGACGTATGACGGGATGCCCGTTATTCCGAACCTGTCGCACATGTGCCTCCATGACTCCTCGTCCACTTTGTAGTGGTTGCCTTTTATGTCCGGTATCATGCTGCGCCATGCGTTTTCGGGCGATGAGGAGGTTATGTAGACGAACTCCACGCCGCGGTCTATAAGTTTCTGTTTCTCCGGTTCGAGCAGCCTTATGGCGTTTCTGCACGGGCCGCACCATGTAGCCCAGAAATCCATCATCACCACTTTGCCCTTGTACCGGGAGATGATTGCGTCGAACATCTTCGGAGCTGGCGCGTCGGGTGTCTCGTGCACCGTGAATCCGGTTTTGGATTCGTTGGCCTTCCTGATGCGGGCAATCCGGTCGCGCTTCATGTCTATCATCGAACCGTAGCATCCGTCCCACGAGCGAACCATCCGCTCCGTCTCCGCAGACAGGGGCAGGGCGTTGTCCAGAGTCGAAAGAACCTGACGCATGCGCCACATGCGCCCCGTGAAAGTGCTGTCGTCGGAGTATTCGGAGCATCCCTCTCCGCGCAGGACGAAAGCGGAGCAGGCGAGGTCGGCGCCGTCGAAATACATGATCGACATATCGTCCGGGTCGACCAGAGGCTGTATTGCGGGTTTCAGCTCTGCGTGGCTCACGACATCGATACTTACGCCGCCGGCGTTCATCGAGTCGATGACCTGCGACAGCGACATGCCGCTTTTCGACATCTGCTCCTCGATATACGCATTCTCCATGTTGTACGGCAGCATCGCCATCTCGTACACGAGACTGTGTTTCAGGTATGCCTTGAAATAATCCTTCTCGAACTTCGGAAGACGGGAGTTGTCCACGGCCGAAACGAGCCGGTCGTAACGCTGCGTCATCATTCCGGCAATCTCCTCACCCGACCGGCCGCTCATCAGGCTGTACGGCAGCCGGTATATGCCGCCTTTCAGCGAATCGGGCAGCGCGTTTATCATGCGCACGTACGGACCCGTGTGTCCCGAGGCCATCGCCGAGTAGCGCGAATCCTCGTCGCGGCGGTATCTGGAATGGTTGCGCGAAAGACGCGCCATGTCGACCCATATATGGTTGTCGCCGGCTTCTATGTAGAGATTCAGATAGATGCGGTCGGTTATTCTGACAAATGCCGTGGGAGGGGAATATACCGGCATGTCGAACTCGACAGTCCCGTCATCTTTCATGCCGGCGGAATACTCCGTCTGCTCTCCGGATACGAAGTCG
>CAYXGF010000087.1:0-4396 GCA_964464465.1 uncultured Alistipes sp.
CCATATATGCCACGATATTCCTCTTTATCAAATTGTTTTTATGGGCTATGCCTTTTTGAATGTCATTCTCGTGCTGCGAGAAAAAATCCTTTAACGATGTCATCAGTCCTTTAATTTTGTTTCGGTTTTTCACTGAAATGCGGTGCGAATATAACATTTTTTCACAAAACAACATTATTTATCTTCAAATTATGCCGGAAAAATACAAAAAAAAGGGCACGGACATTAATGCCGAGCCCTACAATCAACCGACTACCGAACCAATCATATCGTCTGCTTCGACTGCGCAGTCACCTCTTTGTTTATTTTCGAGATAAGTCCGCAAAGAACCGAGCCGGGACCCAGTTCCGTAAACGAGCCAGCTCCGTCGGCAATCATATTGCGAACCGATTGCGTCCAGCGTACCGGAGCGGTGAGCTGACTGATGAGGTTGGCCTTAATCTGCTGCGGGTCCGTATACGGTTTGGCGTCTACGTTCTGATACACGGGGCATACCGGCGCTCCGAACGGCGCCTGTTCGATTGCGGCAGCCAGTTCGACCTTGGCAGGCTCCATGAGAGGCGAGTGGAAAGCTCCGCCGACAGGCAGTCTGAGGGCACGTTTGGCGCCAGCCTCTTTCAACTGCGCACATGCGGCATCGACAGCCTCTATCTCACCCGATATAACCAACTGTCCGGGACAGTTATAGTTGGCCGCCACGACCACTCCGTCTATCTTTGAGCACACCTGCTCGACAACTTCATCCGCAAGTGCAAGTACGGCCGCCATGGTGGAAGGTTTGGCCTCGCAAGCCTTCTGCATCGCAGCGGCACGCTTGGCGACAAGCCTCAAACCGTCCTCGAAACTCAGAGCACCGGCAGCGACCAGAGCCGAGAACTCTCCCAGCGAGTGCCCTGCAACCATGTCGGGAGCGAAATCCGCTCCCAGAGACTTTGCAAGAATCACCGAATGCAGGAATACGGCAGGCTGAGTCACGAAAGTCTGTTTCAGCTCATCGGCCGTTCCGGAGAACATTATGTCCGTTATGCGGAAACCGAGAATATCGTTGGCCTGTTCGAATAGCTCTTTGGCCGCCGGAACTCCGTCGTACAACTCCTTGCCCATACCGGTGAACTGCGCACCCTGGCCGGGGAATACAAATGCTTTTTTCATATCTGTCTGTGTTAAAATCACGTCCGCAAATATAAGGAAACTTTTTTATTAAATGTTGATAAGTTCGCCGCCGAAACAAATGTTTTAATGCTAAAAAATACCTAAATTTGTTTCCTTAAATTCTATGTAACTGCACCATGTTTTCCTGGTTATACGTCATCCTGCTTATTTCATTGTCTGCGGTATTCCTGCTGCTGACTCTGCTCGCATACATTTTTATAACTCCGTTCGACAGGCCGCGCCGAACCATACAGTCTCTCTCGCGGGCGATTTCCAGGCTGTTCTTTTCCGCCATGCCGACCTGGAAAACCAGACAGATTGGGATGGAATACATAGACAGGAAACAGAAATACGTCATCGTGCTTAACCACCAGTCGATGCTGGATATTCCGATACTGTACTGGACTCCGCTGAATTTCAGATGGGTGACAAAGCGTGAACTGCTTAAAGTCCCCATTTTCGGACAGTTCATCATGCTGCACGGAGACATAACGATAGACCGAAGCGCATCCCGTAAGGCGATGACCAAAATGGCAGAAAAGGGACGCCTCTGGCTCTCCCGCGGAGTATCGGTGGCCATATTCCCGGAAGGCACGCGTTCAGACGACGGACAGATTCACAGATTCAAGACAGGAGCCTTCTCCCTGGCAAAAGACAACGGAGCCGGCATCCTGCCGGTGGTGCTCGACGGTACGGACAACCTGATAAGGGAGGGTTGGAAAATCGCTCCGCGGCACACTTTCACAGTAAGGGTGCTTGAACCTGTCAGCGCCGAGGAGGTCTCGCGCAGCGACATCAGAGAATTGGCCGAAAGAGTGCGTGAGCGGATGATTGAAGCCAGAAACGAAATCAGAATACAGCAATAGGAGACTTTATAGGATGAGCGATACTGCGAAATATACCGAACAGGACATAAAGACCCTCAGCACACGCGAACAGATGCGTCTGCGGCCGGGTATGTGGATTGGCAAGCTGGGAGACGGCAGTCAGTCCGACGACGGCATATACACACTCATCAAGGAAGTTGTCGACAACTCTGTCGATGAGTTCATCATGGGCGCCGGCAAACAAATCGACATCACCATAGACCCGCAGAGCGGACGGGTGACGATTCGGGACTACGGACGCGGTATACCGCTGAAAAGTCTGAAAGATGCGGTCTCGAAGGTCAACACAAGCGGCAAATACGGCTCGGAGGCATTCAAGAAGACGGTTGGTCTCAACGGAGTCGGCGTAAAGGCGGTCAACATGCTGTCGAGCAGCTTCACGGCGCGCAGCGTCCGCGATGGCGAGGCCCGCACGGTGGAATTCGAACGGGGACTCGAAATAAGCGACCGAACGGAAAGTGGCGTATCGGAGAAGACCGGAACGCTGATAAGCTACATTGCCGACCCGGAAATCTTCGGCAGCTACGAATACAATATGGATTTCGTGGAGCAGCGGCTGCGCAACTACACGTACCTGAACACCGGGCTTACGATAAAGATAAACGGACAATCCTTCGTGTCGAAAAACGGACTGCTCGATTTGCTCAACGAGAATCTCGGCGAGGAGCCGCTCTATCAGCCGATACACATCAAAGGACAGGACATCGAGATAGTCATCACTCACGGCTCCGGATATGGCGAGAGCTATTTCTCATTCGTCAACAGCCAGTACACCTCACAGGGCGGAACCCACCAGGCAGCATTCCGCGAAGGAATCGCCAAGACGATAAAGGAGTTCTACCGCAAGGATTACGATGCGGCCGACATCCGGACGTCGCTCATCGCGGCAATAAGCGTAAGCGTCGAGGAGCCGGAGTTCGAGAGCCAGACCAAAATCAAGCTCGGCTCCAAGATGATGTTCCCGAAATCCTCGCCCGACGGGCCTACGGTGCGCAACTTCATAATAGACTTTTTGAAAGAGAATCTCGACAACTACCTGCACATGAATCAGGCGACGGCCGAAATTCTGCAAAAGAAGATAGTCGAGAACGAGAAAGAGCGCAAGGCCATTTCCGGCGTACAGAAAAAGGCACGCGAGGCAGCCAAGAAAGTAAGTCTGAACAACCGGAAGCTGCGCGACTGCAAGATACATTTCAACGACAAGAACCCTCTGGGCGAGAACTCCATGATTTTCATAACCGAGGGTGACTCGGCCAGCGGTTCGATAACCACCAGCCGCAACGCGCAGACACAGGCCGTGTTCTCGCTGCGCGGAAAGCCTGAGAACTGCTTCGGCAAGACCAAGAAGGCCGTATACGACAACGAGGAGTTCAATCTCCTGCAAGCGGCGCTGAACATCGACGAAGGAATGGACGGCCTGCGTTACAACAAGGTCATCATCGCAACCGATGCCGATGTCGATGGCATGCACATCCGGTTGCTGTTGCTGACATTCTTCCTGCAATTCTATCCGGAAGTCATACGCCAGGGACACCTGCACGTATTGCAGACTCCGCTTTTCAGGGTCCGCAACAAGAAGGAGACGATATACTGCTACAACGAGGACGAGAAGCAGAAAGCCGTCTCGCGTCTCGGGGCTTCGGCGGAGATAACGCGATTCAAGGGACTCGGCGAGATTTCCGCACCGGAGTTCAAGGAGTTCATCGGAGAAAACATCCGTCTGGACAAGGTCAATCTATCGAAGAACGACGCCATACACGAGATTCTGGAATTCTACATGGGCAACAACACTCCGGAAAGACGCAACTTCATCATGGACAACCTGCGCATAGAGGCCGATTATGTTGAGGATTTGATTTAAGATTTATGGAACAGCAGACAAATACAAATACGACAGAAGCAAAGGACGGCAAATTCGACCGCCTGACAGGCGACGTGGCCAAGTTCAAGCTGGCCGGAATGTACAAGAACTGGTGGATCGACTATGCCTCGTACGTCATACTGGAACGTGCGGTGCCGCATCTTGAAGACGGACTCAAACCGGTGCAGAGACGCATCCTGCACTCCATGCGCCGCCTGGAAGACGGCCGCTACAACAAAGTGGCCAATGTCATCGGCCATACCATGCAGTTCCACCCGCACGGAGACGCCTCCATAGGCGACGCTCTGGTACAGCTCGGGCAAAAAGGCCTGCTTATCGACTGCCAGGGCAACTGGGGCAATATCCTGACCGGCGATTCGGCCGCCGCACCGCGTTACATCGAGGCGCGGCTCTCGAAATTCGCCCTCGACGTGGTTTTCAATCCCAAGACCACCGAATGGATGCTTTCATACGACGGCCGCAACCAGGAGCCGGT
>CAYXGF010000088.1:0-4378 GCA_964464465.1 uncultured Alistipes sp.
TGACGGCCGCCGAGTACTTCGCCGTGGACAAGGGCGAGAAGGTGCTGGTGCTGCTCACCGACATGACGCTCTATGCCGACGCACTGGCCATCGTCTCCAACCGCATGGACCAGATCCCCTCGAAGGACTCGATGCCGGGCTCGCTCTACTCGGATCTGGCCAAGATCTACGAGAAGGCCGTGCAGCTGCCCAACGGCGGTTCGATCACCATCATCGCCGTGACGACCCTTTCGGGCGGCGACATCACGCACGCCATCCCCGACAACACGGGTTACATCACCGAGGGTCAGCTCTTCCTGCGCAACGACTCGGATACGGGTAAGGTCATCGTCGACCCGTTCCGTTCGCTGTCGCGACTCAAGCAGCTCGTCATCGGCAAAAAGACCCGCGAGGATCATCCGCAGGTGATGAACGCCTGCGTGCGCCTCTATGCCGACGCGGCCAACGCCAAGACCAAGCTCGAAAACGGTTTCGACCTTTCGGACTACGACGAGCGCGCGCTCAAATTCGCGCACGACTATTCGGAGAAACTTCTGGCCATCGACGTGAATATCGACATCACCGAGATGCTCGATACGGCATGGCAGCTTTTTGCCAAGTATTTCTCCAAGGCCGAGACATCCATCAAGGCGGAACTCGTAGAAAAATACTGGCCCGCAAAAGAGTAACGGAGGCTGTCTATGGCTATAAAATTTCAATATAACAAGACTTCGCTCGGCGAACTCGGCAAACAGCTGAAAGTGCGTCAGAAGGCTCTCCCGACGATAAAAAGCAAGGAGAGCGCCCTGCGTCTGGAAGTGAAGAAAGCCAAGGACACAGCCGCTGATTTCGAGTCTCAAATCGAGGAACTGTCGTCGCAGTACGATTATATGGTCGCGCTGTGGGGCGAGTTCGACGCCGATTTGCTGAAAATCGAGGACGTGAAGCTGTCCGTATCCAAGATTGCGGGTGTGAGGATTCCCGTTTTGGAGGATATCGTGTTCAGCGAGAAACCTTACGACCTGTTTTCATCGCCGGCGTGGATTGCCGACGGCGTGCAGCTCCTCAAACGTATAGCTACCTTGAAGGTCGAATACGAGGTTTTCGCCTACAAGACGAATCTGCTCGATTTCGCCCGCAAGAAAACCACTCAGAAGGTAAACCTCTACGAGAAAGTTCAGATTCCCGGTTACGAGGATGCCATACGTAAAATCAAACGCTTCCTGGAAGATGAGGAGAACCTCTCCAAGAGTGCGCAGAAGATTGTTAAAAGCAAACATCAGGAGTAATGATAGCGAGAATGGACAAATATTACTTCGTGGTGCTGTCTAAGCAGCGCGAAGATTTTCTCTCCCGGTTGCAGGAGCTCGGTCTGGTGGATATTACCTCCGCCGGCTGGGAACCAGGCGAAAGGGACAGGGAACTCATGGCCTCCATCGAGAAGCACCGCAATGCGGTTGCTGCACTTCGCCGCGGACTGTCGGACGGCAGGTTTGCCGGCGGAAAGGCTTTCGGCTCCGGTGCCGAGGCTTTCGACAAATATCAGGCGGCTCAGAGCGCTGTCGCCGCTCTTTCGGCCGAGCAGACACGTCTTCGCCGTTTGGCGGAGGAAGCCGCTCCGTGGGGCGAGTTCGACCCTGAGAAGGTGCAGAAACTGAAAGATGACGGCATAGTGCTGAGGTTTTTCTCGGCCTATGACTCCGATTTTGCAAAGAGAAGCGAGCAGTGGGCGCAGCAGTATGCGCTGGAACCGATAAATTCCGTCGACGGGGTGACATATTTCACTGTTGTGGCCGCGCCGCAGCAGGAAATATCCATAGATGCCCAGGAGTACAAATCCCTTGCGATGACATCGCGGCAGGCCGAGGCTGAGGCCGACAGGTTGGAGGCCGAGATTCGCAGTTGGGATTCGGTGTTCTCGGATGCCGCCGCAAGCGTAGATGCGATAGAGGCCGATGCTGCCGGGATAGCCGACCGCTTGCAGTTCAACCGTGCTGCCGGAAGCGGTCGCACGGAGGCCGACGGTCAGGTGGTTGTCATGGAGGCGTGGGCGGAGACGTCTGCGGCCGGTGCCGTGACTGCGATGCTCGAAGATTATCCGGATGTTATATATATCAAGGACAATCCGACGCCCGAGGACAATACGCCTGTGAAACTGCACAACAACCGTTTCGCGTCGCTTTTCGAACTTATCGGTTCGATGTATGCGCTGCCGAAGTACGGTACGGTGGATTTGACTCCGTATTTCGCTCCGTTCTACATGCTGTTCTTCGCAATATGTCTTAACGACGCGGGTTACGGCGCGATAATTCTTCTGGCAGGACTGGCGCTGCTGCTCAAAGGCGGACCATCGATGAAGCGTCCGGCTTGTCTGTCGATGATATGCGGCGGGGCTACGGTGCTTTTCGGTCTGTATACGGGTTCGATATTCGGTATGAGCCTGCCCGAACTGATGGGATATGAGGATATCGCGCGTTCGCCGTTCCTCGATTTCCAGAATCAGTTCTTCTCGATTGCCCTGGCTATCGGTGTGATTCAGATTCTGCTGGGTATGTTCATAAACATATGTATGACGACGCGTCTGTTCGGATTCCGTCATGCGCTCGGAACGCTCGGGTGGTTCTTGCTGCTTGTGGCGGGATGTCTTGCCGCCGGGCTCCCGGTGCTCAATCCGGCATGGGTTATACCTGGATTTACCACCTCGTCGGTCGCATTCTATGCAGCGTGCGGAGTCGCGCTGGTGCTGATGCTGTTCTTCAACTCTCCGGGAAAGAATATTTTCATAAACTTCGGTTCCGGTCTGTGGAATACGTATAACAACATCACTGGTCTGCTCAGCGACGTTCTCAGCTACATCCGTCTTTTCGCAATCGGCCTTTCGGGCGGTGTGCTCGCGCTGGTGTTCAACCGTCTGGCTATGGGACTCACGGGACTCGACCAGGGGTTTGAAGGCAGTTCGGTCGCCGCGATAGTCGCCAAGATAATCGGTGCCTCCGTAATTCTGCTCATAGGTCACGGAATCAATCTCTTCATGTCCTCGATTTCGTCGTTCGTGCATCCGATGCGTCTGACGTTCGTGGAGTTTTTCAAAAATGCAGGATTCGAGATGACTTCGCGCAATTTCGAACCGCTCAAAAAAAATGAGGCAATAAACAAACAATAATTATAAACAACAAAATTAAATTATGGAAACAACAGCTTTGGTATTGGCTTACGTAGGTGTAGCCTTAATGGTAGGATTGGCGGGTATCGCCTCTGCGGTCGGCACTTCGATTTGCGGTCAGGCGTCTGTCGGCGCTATGAAAAAGAACGGCAATGCGTTCGGTAGTTACATGGTGCTCTCCGCTCTTCCGGGTTCGCAGGGTCTGTACGGTTTCGTCTGCTTCTTTATGGTTCAGGGTTTCCTGACTTCGGAAATCACTATGTTCCAGGCAGCCGCTATCTTCGGTGCAGGACTTCTGGTAGGTATCGTTAACCTCGCCGCAGCGGTTTATCAGGCTAAGGTCTGCGCAAACGGTATCGCCGCTATCGGCAACGGTCATGACGTGATGGGTAAAACGCTTATTCTTGCTGCGTTCCCTGAGCTTTACGCTATCCTTACGGTTGCCGCTACGTTCCTTATCAGCTCGGTTATCTGATAATCGGACAGCGCTTGAATAGAAAAGAAGTCACCGCCCGCAGGCGGTGACTTCTTTTCTGCTTTGAGATTGTGGTGGGAGTGGCGAATAAATTGCGGTTCAAAGGACTGCGCGAGCCGTAGCTCGACCACGCTGCGACTCTCTTCGCTTATTCCGCAGACAGTTTGCAAGACCAGGGCAGATATTGCCGTTTTTTATGCTTCTGTTGTCGCGGTGAAAAAATGTCTCTGTTGGTTTCGGGACAACGAAAATACGTATGTCTGTATGACGCCGGTTTTTTGTCCGGGAATAAGTTATGGAAACGGAGTTGTATGACAGGAATGACGGGAGGTTTATGGCGCGTGCGATAGAACTTTTCGATACAGAAAGTAGAAAGCGGCGGCGGACCTTTCAGTGCCGTTATTGTGAAGGATGGAAAAATCATTGCCGAGTGTGTGAATCGTGTTACTGCGGCCAATGACCCTACGGCTCATGCCGAGGTCGGTGCGATAAGAGAGGCGTGTGCCAGGCTTGGGACGTTCAAACTGGACGGTCGCACCATATACACTTCGTGCGAGCCGTGTCCCATGTGTCTCAGTGCGATATACTGGGCGGGGATTTCCAGAATATTCTACGGCAGAACTTCGTGAACAGCTATCAGATCTATAAAAAGGATAGATAAACGGCGAAAGGTTAAATATAAATAGCTGTTATTTAGTGTTTTATATTTATTATCGAATTTTTCGGTTGTTTCGGCACTTTTCCCGATAAAGCCCATAATT
>CAYXGF010000089.1:0-4228 GCA_964464465.1 uncultured Alistipes sp.
CTGCGTGACGCGTCGGCCGTGATGAACTCGTCATGCTGCGTCGACACCACTATCGTATGCACGCGCAGCGGTCTGCCCGTAGCACTGTCATACTCCACGGTGACCTGACTCTTGGCATCGGGACGCAGATAGGGCATGACCTCGCCCTCGCGGCGTATGTCGGCCAGCTCCTTCATTATGACATGGGCCAGAATGAGCGTCGCAGGCATGTACTCGCGCGTCTCGTCGCACGCATACCCGAACATTATGCCTTGGTCGCCGGCACCCTGATCCTCGGCCTGCTCGCGCACGACGCCCTGATTTATATCGGGCGACTGCTCGTGAATGGCCGAAAGGACACCGCACGAAGCGGCATCGAACTGATACTCGCTGCGGTTGTAGCCTATGCGGTCGATCACGCGGCGCGCCACGCTCTGGATGTCGACATAAGCCTCCGAACGCACCTCGCCCGCAACGACCACGAGCCCCGTGGTGCATAACGTCTCGCAACCCACCTTCGACTGTGGATCGCGGCGCAGAAATTCATCGAGAATGGCGTCCGAAATCTGGTCGGACACTTTGTCGGGATGTCCCTCGGACACCGACTCGGAAGTAAACAAGAATCCCATTTTTAAATCACGGTTTTTGAGTTAAACGTATTAAAATGGGGAAAATTGGCTTTTTGGTAATAAAAAGAGTGCTGTTTTAGCATTTTTTTATTGTGGTTGCAATAGGCCAAATCTTTCCACATCGTTATATTAACGGCTGCAAAGATATAAAATTTATACGACATGCAATAGGTCGGGCCGACAAATCGACCCGATATTTACATTCACGTCATCTCACACTCCATATTCCGCCCTCCGAGAACAGCGCATCGAGCCAGTTTTCGAACAGCCCCAGCCTTACCGCCAAATCCACCACCGTGAACCTGTTGCGCATGTACGGCAGCATACGGCAGGACTCCATAAGCCTCTGCCGCGATACTCCGATTTGCTGCGGAGATGTCGGCGCTCCGGCCTTTTCCAGAAGTCCGCACGCTGTCTGAAACGACAGGAGCTGCGCGCTGAGCCTGTCACGTGTCAGGCCCCACGAAGCCTGGAATCCGGACAACTGACCGAGAAGCCTGTCGGAGGTCACATACTTGGCACGGGTCTGAGCCAGGCATGCCTCCATCATCTCACCGTCTTCCTTAAACAGTGACGACACCTCTCTTTCGACCTCGCTCCACGACGGCCAGCGACCGGCACACTCCGCCATATCCATCTTCTCCACCGGAGTCGAAAGAAGCATCTCGTAGAAGGCCGTGGTGACCAGAAGCCCTATCCCGACCTGAAACCCGTGAGATACATTCGGCAAATCGAGTCTGCGGTGCTGCACGTCCCACAGGTGGCAGAACAGATGCTCCGTACCCGATGCCGGCCGGCTAGACTTGTACATCTGCATGGCAACGCCGCTTTGCAGCAATCCGTCGGCCATAAGCCCCACACTCTCCTCCGAGGTTATGTCGAACCCGAGCACTATATTCTTCAACTCATTCTGGGACATCCCGAACGCAGCCTCATCGAGCTTCTCCGCTCCGGCGGCATCCGCGACAATCCAGTCCGCACCGGCTGTAATCTTCGCCATAAGGTCCGCATACCCACCGGCCGTAAGATGCCGCGGCGCATTGAAAATAATCCCGGTATCCATCAGTATGACGTACGGGGCGCTGCACTCGAACGTCTGCTTGGCACCGTCCTTTATTATGGATGCCCCGAATGCCGCGTAACCGTCCGACGAGGCCACCGTAGGCACGCAGACATACGGCCGGCCGAGGTGATACGACGCCAGTTTCGTCAGGTCGTTTATCACTCCCGAACCGACGGCTACGGGAACCGCATCCGTACTTCTGAGAAAATCCTCCAACAGCTCCACGAATTTCCAGTCGGCCGAAAGCGACGGGTCCGTTATAACGAATGGTTCCGACTGACATATTTGCGACAGGCCGAGCGAACCGGCCACCCTGTCCCCGGCGATATTCCATGTCACCGGGTCGGCAATGATTACGGCCCTGTGCCCGGAGAACAGCTCCGAGAACACCTCGCCCGCGCTGGCAATGACTCCATCGCCGACTATAATACGCCGCGTGTCGATGCACGGCGGCAATGTTTCGAATGTCATATATATAAATTGTGTGTGTGGCTGCAAAGGTATTACATTATTCCGACTTCGTACAATTCGCAGACCGCATTTTAGCGGCAAAAGCACAATATCGGTCCGGACAGCTCCGTTTACTACTCGTAATTTGGAACCGAACAGTATTTGCCTATGACAGAATTATCGACTTTTTAAAGAGATACATGAAACAACATTTTAAAATTTCGATGATATGAGAAAAGAAATCGTTCTGGCACTTGCGACCGTCATCGCATCGGTTGCCGCAGGAGGTGCAGCCGCCTACTGCGTAGCCCTTAACAGAACTCCGGCCCAGACCCCGGCGACAGAAGTTCTTCCGGCTGCCGATTTTGCTATCGCGCGCACAGGCACACAATTCACATCTTACAGTGCCGACAACTACCCCGACTTGACGTACGCCGCCGAGAATGCCGTAAAAGGCGTCGTAAGCGTAATCAAAACGGAGGAGGTCGCCAGCCCGTACAACAACATGCAGGGATTCGAACAGTTTTTCGAATTTTTCGGTGCCCCGCGCAGCAATCATGACAACCGGCCGAGCGAACGCATGTCCGGAGGTTCGGGGGTGATAATCAGCAGCGACGGATACATCGTAACGAACAACCACGTCGTGGAGAACGCAAGCAGACTGAAAGTCAGACTCAGCGACAAACGCACCTTCGACGCCGAGATAATCGGAGCCGACGAGGCCACAGACGTGGCACTGATAAAAATAGACGCGCAGAATCTGCCAACCATACCATTCGGCGACTCAGATGCGCTGCGGCTCGGCGAATGGGTCCTCGCAATAGGCAGCCCGTATGAGCTTCAATCCACCATCACGGCGGGCATCATCAGTGCCAAATCCAGGACTCTGGGCGTAATACCGAGTCAGATAAGCATCGAATCGTTCATACAGACCGACGCGGCAGTCAATCCGGGCAACTCCGGCGGCGCGCTGGTCAATACACGCGGCGAGCTTGTCGGCATCAACACCGTCATCATGTCTCCCACCGGCAGCTATGCGGGCTATTCGTTCGCCGTGCCCGAAGCCATAGTGCGCAAGGTCGTGATGGACCTTAAAGAGTACGGAATCGTACAGAGGGCGCTGCTCGGCATTCAGTTCCGTGTCATAGACGAGGAGTTCATCGAAAGCAGCGGCAAGGAGAACGGCATCGACCAAATCGGCGGAGTATACATCGGCGGAGTGGTCGAAGACGGTGCCGCCAAAGCCGCAGGCATCAAGGTCGGAGACGTGATTACCGAAATCGACGGCGTGAAAATAGACGATGCGGCCTCAATGAGCGAACTTATCGGCAAGCACAGACCAAACGACAAAGTGAATATATCTGTAAAAAGAGACGGAAAAGTGAAACATTTCGAGGTCGTGCTGCGTAATAAAGCCGGAAAGACGGAACTGGTATCCAAGGACGATTTCGACATTGCAAATGTTCTGGGCGGAGAATTCGACGAACTGTCGCAGCGCCAGGCAAGACAGGCCGGAATCGGCGGAGGCATCAGGATACGGAGCGTCAAGAAGGGAGGTCTGCTCTTCCGGGCACAGATAAAGGAGGGATTCGTGATTACGCACATCAACGACAAGCCCGTACGGAGTCTGTCCGAGCTGAACAAGATTACGGAAAAAATCTCCTCGATAGACGGACTGCTTCCCGGCGGACGGGCCATAAGATACGCGATTGTCGACTGACAAGACGGCAGGCAAGAAGAGTTCGACCGCAACCGGATAATGAAGAAAATATCATAAGTTGAAGTATAAGACATGAGACAGTTAAAAATCACCAAATCCATCACCAACCGCGAGAGCGCGTCGCTGGACAAATACTTGCAGGAAATCGGCAAGGAGGATTTGATTACGGTTGAAGAGGAGGTCGAATTAGCCCAACGCATAAAGAAAGGAGACCAGGAAGCTCTTGAAAAACTTACAAAGGCCAACCTGCGTTTCGTGGTTTCGGTCGCCAAGCAGTACCAGAACCAGGGACTGAGCCTGCCGGACCTTATCAACGAAGGCAATCTCGGACTTATCAAGGCAGCCGAGAAGTTCGACGAGACACGAGGATTCAAATTCATCTCGTAT
>CAYXGF010000090.1:0-4165 GCA_964464465.1 uncultured Alistipes sp.
GAGTAACGGTAAGCCGGGGTCTCGCCCTTCACGATGATGTAGTCCATGCCGAGGGGTATCAACGACGACGTGACGATGCTTTCGCTGCCCGTCGGCGAGGAGATTTCGCTTGCCAAGCCGGGTACGTTCGAGGCTCTGTTCTTCGGACTGGGTGCCGACGGTACGGTAGGCGCCAACAAGAACTCGATCAAGATTATCGGCGGCACGACAGACAAATACTGTCAGGCATATTTCTCTTACGACAGTAAGAAATCTGGCGGATACACTTCGTCGCACCTGCGTTTCGGCGACAGCCCGATTACTTCGCCGTATCTGGTTACCACACCCGACTTCGTGGCTTGCCATGTTCCTTCATATGTCGAGAAATACGATGTTCTCAAAGGTTTGAAGAGGGGCGGTTCGTTCCTGCTCAACAGCGTGCACGATGCCGAGACCACATGCCGCACGCTGCCCGACCACATGAAGGCCTATCTTGCAAAGAACGAAATCAACTTCTATGTAATCAACGCGACCAAGATTGCTGCCGAGATAGGACTGGGCAACCGTACCAACACCATCATGCAGAGTGCGTTCTTCAAGATTTCCGGTGTGATTCCTTTCGACAAGGCCGTTGAGGAGATGAAAAAGGCTATATACAAGTCATACGGCAAGAAGGGCGAGGATATCGTCAATATGAACTATGCGGCCGTGGATGCCGGCGGCGATGCTGTCGTCAAGGTGGAAGTACCCGCAGAGTGGGCTTCCATCGAGGTCAAGGAGAGCGTAGCATGTACGGACAGCTGCGGCAAACCGGAATTCGTCACCAAAATCGTCGAGCCGATAAATGCTCTTAAAGGCGACTCGCTCCCCGTCAGTGCGTTCAATGGCCGCGAGGACGGTACGTGGGACAACGGCACTGCCGCTTACGAGAAACGAGGCATTGCAGTGAAGGTTCCTCACTGGATTGTGGAGAACTGTATCCAGTGCAACCAGTGTTCTTACATATGTCCTCATGCGGTGATAAGACCGTTCCTCGCTACTGAGGAGCAGACTGCCGCCGCACCTGCCGGAATGGAGTTCAAGCAGGGTCTGGGCGAGACCAAGTCCTACAAGTTCCGTATGCAGGTGTCTCCGCTCGACTGTACCGGCTGCGGAAACTGCGTCGATGTATGTCCTGCAAAGACCAAGGCTCTTGTCATGAAGCCTTTGGAGGAGGAGATGCCGCAGAACGAAAACTGGAAGTATCTGACCGAGAATTTGGGTTACAACGCACCTGTGGATACTGCCAAGAGCGTGAAGAACAGTCAGTTCGCACAGCCGTTGTTCGAGTTCTCGGGAGCTTGTGCAGGTTGCGGCGAAACACCGTATATCAAAACCATAACTCAGCTCTTCGGTGACAAGATGATGGTTGCCAATGCCACCGGATGTACGTCGATTTATTCGGGTTCGGCTCCGTCCACCCCGTACTGCACCAACAGCAAGGGTCAGGGTCCTGCATGGGCCAACTCCCTGTTCGAGGACAACGCAGAGTTCGGACTGGGCATGCACATCGGTGCGGAGAAACTGCGCGACAAGGTGCAGGCCAAGATGCAGGATGCTATCGACAACTGCGACTGCTGCTCGGATGAACTCAAAGGTGTCATGAAGGAGTGGATTGCTTCGCGTGCAAGTTCCGCAGCCAGCGCCGAGGTGTCGTCGCGTCTTGTTCCGATGCTTGAAGCGTGCGGATGCGATGCATGCAAGGAACTGCTCGCCATGAAACGTTACTTCGTCAAGAAGAGCCAGTGGATTATCGGTGGCGACGGATGGGGCTACGATATCGGTTTCGGCGGCGTAGACCATGTTCTTGCCTCGGGAGCCGATGTGAACATCCTCATCGTAGACACGGAGGTATATTCGAATACGGGAGGACAGTCCTCGAAGGCTACACCTGTGGGCGCTGTGGCCAAGTTCGCATCCAGCGGAAAACGTATCCGCAAGAAAGATTTGGGCGCAATAGCCATGACTTACGGTTATGTGTATGTGGCACAGGTGGCTATGGGCGCTTCGCAGGCTCAGCTGCTCAATGTGCTCAAAGAGGCCGAGGCTTATCCCGGTCCGTCGCTTGTGATTGCCTATGCCCCGTGTATCAATCATGGTATCAAGGGCGGCATGACACGTACTCAGACTATCGAGAAACAGGCGGTAGAGTGCGGTTACTGGCATCTGTGGCACTACAATCCGATGTTGGAGGAACAGGGCAAGAATCCGTTCGTGTATGATTCCAAGGAACCGGATTGGAGCAAGTTCCAGGCATTCCTCAATGACGAGGTGCGATATACCTCGCTTGTGAAGGCATTCCCGCAGGAGGCAGCCGAACTGTTCGCCGCCGCCGAGCAGAATGCCAAGTGGAGATATGCTTCTTATCAGCGTATGGCCAAAATGGATTACGAGAAATAGCGCTTAACTGAATATTTATAAGAAAGACGGATACGCAACATGCGTATCCGTCTTTCTTTTGCTGCACGGAAAGGCGCTCTTTATTAATAGTGTATTAAGTAATAGCGGAATAGGAAATCATGTATATCACTTATATTACCATTGCCATAGCATACATTGATGACGGGAGTTTGCATATGTAAACTTTGCGCCTCGCAACAAGAACGAAAAAATAAAATCAGTCTCAATCGCTATAACTATCTTCATATCCACCTCCAATACTAATTTATCTCTTGGACATCCAACACTCTGTCACACTTGTTTTTCCTACTATGGTATACGCTCCATGTATATACACACAGTTCTCATTCCCATATATTTTCCGACTGCATTTTAGCCCACTGTCTTTTACTTCTGCTTACACCTCGACATGTCTCTTTCGCGACCAAACAGTCTGCCCCATTCCTGACATCGTGATTCGGCTCAAAAGAAATCGGCCGAAATCCGTTCTCAAACCACCATTTATCATAATATATGGCTGATATGAGCCGTATTTCATCTCTGCATAAAATACATATAAAAAAAGAGACGCTCTTTTCGAGCGTCCCTTTTTCCGTTTTCAGAAATCTATTGTCTCGGATTACTCTTCCGTCGACTCAGTTTCTTCTTCTTTTGCAAGGAATATCTCTATATTCTCCGAACCTTTTACAGTGCAGGTATCAACCAGAGGAGTGGCTCCGACGATAGGATATCCAACAACGCTGTAATCCACAACATACATTGTCGCGTCTTGCAAATCCTCCTCCGACATGAAGCAGTAGTAATCAACTTTTTTAATCTCTTTCTGCTCACGCGTAGTTCCAGCATACTTAATGTTTACCGAGTCTGTCGGGAGATTAAACTCTTTACCGCTGGTAATCACACGGCCGGAAAGTTCTTTAAGTGTATATTCAACACCGCCGGCCCAATTCGACCATGTATTGAACAGGTTACCAATCTTAATGGTAACATTGCCTTTGGTCGAAGCAGGTTCGATGAACGTTTCGAAGACATTTGCAGTGAGATTACCTTTGTTGTCCTTTGTATTTGAGAATACGACACGTCCCTCATTAGGCATTATGGCGTAACCTGCTTCCGAGTCGTCATACCAATTTTTGAAATATCCTTCGGTATATGATACCATATAACCGTTGGAACCTTCCGCCTTCGCACGAGTCATCGGGGTAACGGAGATAGGAACCACAATACTCTTATTGGAATCGATATCGAGAGTATATACATTGAACGTATACATAGCGTCATGTTTCAGACCATCTATGCACACAGAGTCAAGTTTGATTTCTCCGTCTTTGAATATTTCATCCTCAGGGAAATATTTATATTCGACAGAGTCCTCAAATGCATAATACTCAATAAGAATACTTTTAGACTTGTAGTCTTTCGGATTTTTCCATGCCAGATAAACCTGCTCTATACCGGCATAACCTCTTAGGTTACTAACCTTACCCGAATAGATGGTCTCATTTCGATATTCTTTATGGACATCGTTCATTCGTCCGCAAGAAACGGCCGACGCGACAATGCCGATAACACCAAATAATATCAAATATTTTTTCATAATTCTAAATTCGTTTAACGATTATTCACCTACATTTACACCGAACAAGGCTATCTCGGACATAGTACCGACATAAGGACTACCCGGATCGGTTGCCTCTTCATCAGCTTTGAATCCGAAAACTTCGAGACCTTTGAACCGCAGATAACG
>CAYXGF010000091.1:0-3786 GCA_964464465.1 uncultured Alistipes sp.
ATTTCGGGATGCTGATACCCATGTCGGCCACTGCTTCCGCAGGCTGGCTGTTGCCAGCCGTATTTGCTGTTGCAACCTCATTGCCTGTTTTGGCCGTCGCATGGATATTGGCGTTCAGTGTAGGGCAAATCGGAACGTTTTACGGAAAGATGCAGACGGTTCAGAAATGGCTCAACCGCATCGTTGGTATTCTTTTCACCGTTATCGGAGCATATTATTGCATAATAACCTACTGATTACTGATGAATACTTTACTCAATACACTTTGGTATTTCTGTTATATCACTGCAGAACTGGTCGTGCTGTTCATCGTGATTACGGCTTTGGTGGAAATCATACTGATGTACATACCACAGGAAAAAATAAGCCGAAAAATCGAGAAGACCGGTTTTGGAGGAAATATAATAGCCGCGGGATTTGGTGTTCTCACGCCATTCTGTGCCTGCTCCACCATTCCTATGATAGTGGGATTTCTTAACGCCGGCGTGCCGTTCGGAGCAACCATGTCGTTCCTGATCGCCTCCCCGTTGCTTAACCCCATCATCATCGCCATGCTCTGCACGCTTGTCGGCGCAAAGGCAATGCTTGTTTATGTCGCAATCGCATTCCTGTGCTCCGTGCTTTTCGGATGGGTATTGCAAAAGACGGATGCGCAGAAATATGTCAAGAAGGTACGGTTGAAACCGCAGTCCTGCTGTTCGGGCGGCGAGGACAAACCGGTGGAGCCGAAAGCGCTTCCGTGGAGTCGGAAGATTGCGATTGCACTCCGTTCCGGATGGGATACGCTCCGGCCTGTTATCTGGCACCTCCTTGCCGGTGTAGCTCTCGGCGCGGCAATTTATGGATATATGCCACAAGATTTCGTACTGAAAATAGCCGGACCCCAGAACCCGTTTGCCGTGCCTGTAGCTGCAGTCCTCGGAGTCCCTTTGTATATAAGGGCCGAAACGGCAATACCTATCGGTGTGGCACTTATGGGCAAGGGAATGAGCATCGGTTCGGTGATTGCACTCGTCATCGGAGGTGCAGGCATGGCGATTCCTGAAATGTCAATGCTTGCAAGCATATTCAAAAAGAGACTGGTTGCAATGATTGTTGCCGTCGTCTTTCTTACGGCAGTGATTGCCGGATATTTATTCAATGTCTTATTATAAAACATTCAAACAATATGGAAACTAAAAAAGAAAACAAAAAAGGATTCTGGGCCACGCTGTTCTCGCCGAAGCCTTGCAGATGTTCGTGCGGTGAGAACCTGATTCTCGAGGAATCCGAAGAACCGGCAGACTCATGCTGCTGTGGAAACCGGGCAGCCATCAGAGAGATAAAAGTGCTTGGGCCGGGCTGCGCCAAATGCAAGACGACCTATCGGACAATCGAAAAAGTCATCGCCGATAACAATCTCGATGTGAAGCTCACAAAAATCGAGGATATCGCTGAAATCATGAACTATAATGTCATAAGCACTCCGGCGGTTATCGTGGACGGGGCTGTGAGAGTAAAAGGACATGTCCCGACGGAAGATGAAATAAAACAACTGCTCGGCATCTGATATGGAGACGAAAAAGGAACTGAAAATTCTGTTTTGGATGATTGCTGTCTTCACGGCGGTGTTCTTCCTGCCGCTTGACAGCCAGCGGTTCATAACAGCCATGGATGCAACGCTTGATCTTGCGAAATGGTACGCGCAGGAGCACGTCGTGCTGTGCCTGCTTCCGGCATTCTTCATTGCGGGCGTCATCGCCGTATTCATCAGTCAGGGTGCGGTGCTGAAATACTTCGGAGCTAATGCGAAGAAGTGGTTATCCTATACGGTAGCAGCCGTTTCTGGCGGAATATTGGCCGTCTGTTCATGTACCATTCTGCCGCTCTTTACCAGCATATACAAGCGCGGTGCGGGATTGGGGCCCGCCATTGCCTTCCTCTATTCCGGCCCGGCAATCAGTATTCTGTCCGTTATCCTGACAGCGCGTATTCTGGGCTTCGAGATGGGTGTGGCACGAATCATCGGCGCGGTACTTTTCTCAGTCATAATCGGGTTGGCTATGTCTTTCATCTTCCGCAATGAGGAGAGGGGCAAAAAAGAGGAGCAGATGAATATCGTTCCATCGCCCGAAAAGCGTCCTGTGTGGCAGACTTCATTTCATCTCTTCGTCTTGGTTCTTATCCTCGTTTTTGCAAATTGGGGCGCGCCGGATGCCACCGACAAAGGGTTGTGGCATCTCATCTTTGCCTATAAGTGGTATATAACCGGAGCATTGTCGCTTCTGTTGTGCTGGTCGCTTGTCCGGATTCTAAAACTGCATATCCTGTGGGTGCTGCTTGGTGCCGCTGCTACCGCCTTTTCCGCATTTCTGGCCGTCCGTTTTGTCGGCAATGCGAAGTTTGTTCCGCTCGTGCCGATGATTACGGGCATTACAGCACTGGCTGTCATCCTGCTTTTCGACAGGAGGGATGAGGAAAACAGGGAATGGGCTCTCGCTTCGTGGGGATTCGCCAAACAGATTCTGCCGCTGCTGGCCGTCGGTGTCGTTACAGCCGGTTTCCTGCTCGGCTCGACGCATGGAGACACAGCCGTCGCTGGTATCGTCCCGAATAGCTGGATAGCATGGGCTGTCGGAGGCAATTCACTGTTGTCCAATTTCTTCGCCAGCTTCACCGGCGCGTTCATGTACTTTGCCACCCTGACCGAAGTTCCCATTATTCAGGGTTTGCTGGCTTCGGGTATGGGAAAAGGGCCGGCCTTGGCCTTGCTGTTGGCCGGGCCGTCGCTGTCGCTGCCCAACATGCTGGTTATCCGCGGGGTGCTGGGGACGAAGAAAACGATGGTCTATGTCGCGCTCGTGATCGTCATGGCGACCCTGTCGGGATTCGTATTCGGAAATTTGTTTTAGGTGATAGTGGCATCTGCCTTCTTGCCGCTGCCTTACCTCAGCATCCCTTGTGAGGACTTATTGATTTTCCAGTCGTAAGCGCCATCGGCAATATCATCGACCTCTCTGCGGGCATGGCTCAGTTCGATGGGGTCTAATCGTTCGCGGCTTTCGGCATAGCCGACGAGCCACCTGCCGACCGCCTTTTGCCGTTCGGTGTCTTCGCCTGCGTATGAGCGCATGACCTGTTTGATGTCGGCGGCCTCGTCTGGCGAGAAGATGGATTTGTACTGCGAGGAGGCAAAGTCGATGATTGCGGCGACTGCGCGCCGGAATACGTCGACTGTCCGGT
The DNA here is from genome assembly GCA_964464465.1 of uncultured Alistipes sp. Taxonomy (GTDB): domain Bacteria; phylum Bacteroidota; class Bacteroidia; order Bacteroidales; family Rikenellaceae; genus UBA940. The sequence goes on from CAYXGF010000091.1 coordinate 3,223, forward strand.
ATAAAAGGTCTGCCAGCGTATCGAGCAACGCGGATCTCCATTGCAGTTCCCCGGCCATTGCTTCCTGCTTTGCCGCCGCTTCCCGTACAGCCCGGTCGATACGCTGCCGCTCTGTCGCTTTTTGTTCGTCGAGCAGCCGGAGTGCAGTGTCTCGTTCTTTGAGAAGTGCCTGCCGCTCGACTTCGGCTTTCCGCTTCTCCGCCGACAGCTTCTCGGTGCGCTTGCCGACCTCCCGTCTCAGCACTTCGGGAAACGCTTGCCTGATTTGCTCGTTCTCGGCGCGCAGTTCCTCGTTCTCTTTTTTTATGGCGGCATACTTGCCTTTTCCGAGCAGGTTCGCCAGACCCGACTTGATACTTTCCCGATTCTCCCTGTCCGCCGCTTCGAGTTGCCGTCTCTTGTCGGCAAGTTCATTGTCGAGAATACGTCCGACCTGCTCCAGCGCCTTGTTCTCCATCTCGATGCGCCGCTGCTCCTCTTCCGCCCGCTCTTTGGCCGTCAGAATCTGTTCCGCCTCCTGCTTCTGTTTGGCGATGATGTAGTCCGTCCGCTCCAGATGCTCGC
>CAYXGF010000092.1:0-3640 GCA_964464465.1 uncultured Alistipes sp.
GTTCTTTGAGACAGACCGTATCAAGGCTGTCCGCGAGATGATTTTGGCCGATGACGAGGCCGGTCGCCGTGTGGCCTTGGCGAAACTGCTCCCGATTCAGAGAGGCGATTTCGAAGGTCTGTTCAAGGCTATGAACGGTTATCCGGTGACAGTACGTCTGCTCGATCCCCCCTTGCATGAGTTCGTTCCCCATTTCGAGAAGGAGCAGCGCGAATTGGCTGCCGAGATGAACGTGCCTTACGAGAAAATCGCAGCCAAGGTCGAGGCCCTTCATGAGGTCAACCCGATGCTCGGACATCGCGGTTGCCGTCTGGGTAACACATATCCGGAGATTACCGAGATGCAGGCACGCGCCATTTTGGAGGCTGCTATGAATGTCAAGAAGACCGGCATGCCTGTGCATGTAGAGATTATGGTTCCGCTGGTCGGCAATCACAAGGAGTTGAGATACCAGAAGAATATCATCGACTCTGTCGCTGCCGAAGTATTTGCGGAGCGTAACGACAGAATCGACTATATGATAGGAACAATGATAGAGGTGCCGCGTGCGGCCGTCACTGCAAATCAGATAGCCGAGGTCGCTCAATTTTTCAGTTTCGGTACCAATGACCTGACTCAGATGACGCTAGGATTCTCGCGCGACGATATTGCCAAGTTCCTGCCTGTTTATCTGGAAAAGGGAATCCTCAAAAACGACCCGTTCCAGATTCTGGACAGAAACGGTGTGGGCCAGTTGATTCGTGAGGCAGTGTTTAAAGGCCGCGGTGTACGAGAGAACCTCAAATGCGGTATCTGCGGTGAGCATGGCGGCGAACCGAGTTCGGTTGAATTCTGCCACTATGCAGGTCTGAACTACGTATCGTGTTCTCCGTTCCGTGTGCCTATCGCACGTCTTGCAGCGGCTCACGCAGCTCTGAACGAGAAATAACGGTTGAAGTTCATTCTCATCAACAGTAAAAAAGAGCGAAAGCAATTGCTTTCGCTCTTTTTTACTATTGACGAATCCGGTCTATTTTAAGTTTGCAACGTGCGGACCGGAGCCTGTCCCGCTTATTTCATTCGCTCAGGACCTTTGCAGGCTCACCCGTATCCATTTCCGCATTTAATGGTTCGCACGATATGAATCCGTTAAATGCGCCTAACTGTAAAGCTGTATATAGATACTTTTTGGCGCATGGGCGTCGCTCTGCCATATGTACTTTGACGGAATGCCGTCAGGGGCGATTTTGAATTCGTGTGTCGAGACGGTGTTATTTTCTTGATTTGCCTGCTTTCTGACGTCTTTCGGATTTGTCCCATCTCTCGTTTTCGAAAAACGACCAGTCGAATCCGCTGTTGTTGGATTTCGGCGCAGGACGGGTTGCTTTCGGTTCGCTTTTTGTCATGGCTGCGCGGGTTTTAAGTTTCAGTTTCGGGCGTTTTGTCTCGGTCTTGTCCGGGCCGCCGGCAGTTTCCTCCTTGGCGATTTCGGCCATTGGGCGTTTGCCTTTTCGCTGAGCGTTGAGTTTGCCTACGATGAACTCTGCCTCACCGAACGGGACAGAGACGAATGAATAGTTGTCGAATACTCTCACATCGTCGATATGTTTGTCTCTGAGTCCGCATTTGCGTTTTAGCATGTCGACGATTTTGCGTGCCGAGAAGCTGTCGGCTTTGCCTTTTGCGATGAACAGCCGCGAGGTGCCTTTTCTGTCGACGGAGAAAGAGCGTATCTCCGGGTAGGTGCTCTCGTCCAGTTCGCTGCGGAAAGCCAGGCGCAGCAGGGCGCTCAGAGCCTGATGTGGCGTGTACTGTGAGAGCAGCTGTTCCGCCATGTCGGAGTAGGAGTACGGAATCGTGCTTTCGACTATCTCGCTCAACTCGTCTTTTATTCTGCGGCATTTCATGGCCACGATGTCCTGCGGTGAAGGAAGCGTCTGCTGTTTTATATCGGCATTAATCTCGCGTTTCAGATTGCCGAACCTGCGCATTTCGGTACCGGTGATGAATGTTATGGCGGTGCCCTGGTTGCCAGCACGTCCGGTTCTGCCGATACGGTGGACGTAGCTTTCTGAGTCCTGCGGCAGAGAGTAGTTTATCACGTGAGTGAGGTTGCCGATGTCGATGCCGCGTGCGGCTACGTCGGTGGCTACGAGGATGTTCGTGGTCCGGTTTCTGAAATTTTTCAGAATCTTCTCTCTTTGGGCCTGCGATATGTCGCCGTGAAGACCGTCGGCGGCATAGCCGCGTTGCAGAAGGTGCTCGGTGATTTCGTCTACGCCGGTTTTTGTCCTGCTGAATACTATGCCGTAGAACTCCGGCTGTATATCTATGATGCGTGTCAGTGCGTCGAACTTGTCGCTCTCGCGCACCTGGAAGTATATCTGGTCCGTGAGCTCGGTGGTGAGCTGTTCTGATTCTGTTTTCAGAATCTCGGTATCGCGCATGTATTTCGTTGACAGGTCGATGATTCTCTGCGGCATGGTGGCCGAGAACATAAGTACGCGACGGTCTTCTCCCGTGTGACTCATTATTGCCTCCACGTCCTCGATGAAGCCCATGTTGAGCATCTCGTCCGCCTCGTCGAGAATAAGAAAACGTACCAGTTCCAGGGTCAGGGAGCCGCGTCTGATGTGGTCGAGCACCCGTCCGGGGGTTCCCACAATGATGTCCACGCCTTTCGACAGCCGGCGCAGCTGTTCGCTTATGGAGGCGCCGCCGTATATTGAGGTTATATGCAGCCTGCTTTCCGAATTGAACGAAATAAGCTCCTCGGTGGCCTGAATCGCAAGTTCGCGTGTAGGAACGAGTATGATGGCTTTCACGCCCTCTTTCGACGGGGTGAGGGACTGCAACAGGGGCAGGCCGAATGCGGCTGTCTTGCCGGTTCCGGTCTGTGATTGCGCTATGATGTCGTTTGATTGGGCGAGCAGTTTGGGGATGGTCAGTTTCTGAATCGGGGTAGGGCGTTCGAACCCTTTTGCGCTGATGGCTGCGAGCATTCGGGCGTCGAGCCCCAGAGCGCTGAAATCGTTTGATAATGTCATGTCTGTATATTTACGCCGCCAAAGGTACTCAAATAATACGGCAAATAATCTGAAATATCTATATTCGCACGCTTTTTCAGCTGTTATTTCCACCGTTGTCAGAAGCAGCTTGTCATGTTCTTACGGCATATTGTTGCGATATGCCGCTAATTAGCTTTAATGTCGAAAAATTCACGAACAATCATATGGAACAGTGTTTTGTAAAAATATTTTGTGATACTGTCCGGTATTGTTGAATAATTGCTCGTTTTACTTATTTTTGCATTCGGATAGGGTTCTCTCGTCCGTACATATTGATAAGAAGCGTTATGCTCATCTTGTAACTTGAAAACGTAGGAAGTTGACGGCGGCATTATTATAACATACTATATACCAATACAATATAGGCATATCCTTAACAATTAAGGAACGATACAGAAACAAAATCGGCATTTTATTCAAAATACTGTTTTTTTTGTTTTCAGATGATTTCACGGCTTTCATTTGCTCGCAGGATTGTACATTGTCCAGAACCTTCTCATGGTACTATTTCTCTTTTCACCGCACTCTATACTGCCCAATAAAACTTATTGCAGCCAAAAGAAAATATGACGTTCTCGTTAAGCCAAGGACAG
>CAYXGF010000093.1:0-3591 GCA_964464465.1 uncultured Alistipes sp.
TAAAAGAACTGCCGACATTTTTTTACGGTTCAGTGGAACCGGGCGGGAGGCTGCGCCCGCACAGTTTTTTCAAAAAAACTGTCTCCTGCCGGCCCGAAAGACTATAACAACACCGTGCGCCGCTCTCCTCTTTAAGAGAACTGCCGACACTTTTTACGGTTCAGTGGAACCGGGCGGGCGCAGCCTCGCCCCAGCGAAGGCCCGCTTGTCAGCGTTCCATTCGCAGGCTGCATCCCGCAATTATCCGCCATAGTTTTTATGATTTGTCCGAATCGCGCAAACCAAGAACTCGCCTCCGCTTTTTGAACAAAAATCACGCGTTGCGCTCAGCCGTTTTTGGCAGGCGGCTACCTCGGCACGGCCGGTTTGCAGGAGACACAAAACAATCCCGTGCGGTTCTGTCGAACCGCAAAAGACAATGTGTCGGACTTCGTCATTTTTTGCAGACCGGCTTAGGTCCGAATCATGACACGTTAAAATCGCAGGCTACATCCACAGTTTTCACTGCCAGAAAAGCAACGCGGCAAATCTTTTTCGATAAATTTTCAACTAAATTGCAGAAATTTACGATTTGCAACATTGTTTTATTCTAAAATGCTTATATTTGCTGTTTTTTTGCCATTAGACAGCGTGTTGCGACAATAACGCGACCACTGAAAAAAATCTATCTGTGCTTGTAGAGTATCTCGTAGAACTCGTCGATATCTTTCTGGCTGAACTCGCCCGCCCGGTAGTAAATCATCTCGCCGTCCCTGTTCACGAACATGAGTACGAACTTATCATCGACATCGCCGAGCTTCCACGCATCGCGCAGCGTGTGGTCGTTATCGGCCATATTGATGGATTCGGTGCCGGCAGTAGCGACCTTCGCAAAATTACGCACGACGCCGCCCGGGAGTTTGGTATCCGCAAGATTGAGTATGGCGTAACCTGCGATATTCTCGCTGGCCGTCTTGTCCTGATTCTTTTTCAGCTCTTTCTGGAACTCCTTGTTCTGGCTGCGGGCGTCGGGGTCGACATAGAAAATCATCAGATGTTTCTTCCCGTAATCTGGAATCACGGAGGCCCTGTTGTTCAAATCAACGATTTGAACATTGGGAACGTGCGACGGAATCTGCGGACCCTGAGCCGCCGCCACAAAAGGCAGACACAAAAGGACCGACAGAAGAATTTTCAAAAATTTCATATATACATTTTTTAGTAAATATTCAACCACATGCACCGATGGCCAAAATTATGCCGTCCCTATCACGGAACTCAAATCGGTTCAATCTTTGCAAAGATACAAAACAAATCATTCAGTTGAACACATTAAACACTCCAAGACACTAATTTATTCAAAATAATTATGAATTACGGAATCAGTATCTTATTCAGAATCATTCCATTGCTTATGGCCGCCATATGTTTCTCGTTCGGCGGGTACGTTTTCACGGCCGGAAGCGATGCAGCCAGACTAACAGCCGGCCCGGTAATTTTCTTTCTCGGTTCGATTTGCCTCGCGCTATACGCCACGGCCGCAACCATAATCAGACAGCTGATACACACCTACAACAACACGGTCAAATATCTGCTGCCGATTATGGGATACACCGTAGCTTTATGCACATTCATATTCGGACTGGTTATGTTCATCAGACAAAACGAGGCTTCGTTCTTCGTTTCGGGACACGTCGTATGCGGGCTGGGCTTGATTGCCATGTGCGTATCTACGGCAGCTACCGCTTCGACGAAATTCTCTCTCATCCCCCTAAACTCGGCCGCTCCCGCCGAACAGAGCGAACCGAATCCGGACGGATTCTCGAAAGCCGAGACTGCCGTACTCATAGGACTCACAATATTCATATCGCTCACAGCCTGGTGCTGGGCCGCAATACTGCTATCGCACCATCACTCGACTCCGCACACCGTGGCCGGCAGCGTAATGGGCGGAATCGCATGCGTATGCACAAGTCTTATAGCCCTGGTGGCAAGCATATCGAGGCAGGCTTCCGGAAGATATTCCGTCAGAGAAAAAGGAAAATGGATGTGGCTTGTCATCGGAATGGGGTGCGTAGCCACAATATGGGGACTCGTGACGATTTTCACGGCATGGGGACGCCCGGCGGATTTCGTAGGATTCATACTGATAGGACTCGGACTTATCTGTTTCAGCATTTCCAGCAAAGTTATTCTCCTTGCTAAAATATGGAAAGCCGAGTTCCCTCTGGCCGCAAGGGTACCTCTCATACCGGTAATCACGGCTCTGATATGTCTGTTCATGGCTGCGTTTCTGTTCGAGGAGGCTCTGTTCAAACCCAAATTCTTCGTCCCCTCACGCGTTCTGGTCGGCTTCGGCGCTATATGTTTCACGCTGTACTCCATTGTGAGCATACTCGAAAGCGGAACGAAAAAAGCGAAATAAAAACAAGAGGCGGTCTTCCGGCCGCCTCTTGTTTTTCAAACCCTGCACTCTCAATACGACGAGAAAAACAGCCGGTCAAGACTACAACCGCCCGCGCCTGAGATGACAAGGAATATGTATATTCCCATATACATGAACGACAGCTCGCCGGCGGCAAAACTTTTCTCCGGAAAGGCGACGAATGTAGCCACAAACATACCGAAAGCAAGTCCCAGTGCCGCAAGACGGGTGAATATCCCAATCATGAGAGCCATCGAAAATCCCACTTCGGCAATCGTAATAAGCGTAAACGACGTCGCGGAACCGATTCCCAGCGGGTCGGGAAAAGAGTCGACAAGATAGTCGTACTGCTGTATCTTGCCTATGCCATGGGTGAGCATCATCGCCCCGACGAACAGACGCAAAAAAAGTATTGCGGAATCGTTCCAGCGGCCCGTCGACAGGCCGGATAAAATATACCTTGCGAAATTCATAATACTTATAGTTTACGTCTGTCCCTACGGGCAACTACCGTACCACTATATTTTATCCAGCGCCTGACGCAAATCCTCAATAATGTCATCCACATGCTCGGTACCGATGCTCAGCCGGACAGTGGACGGATATATCCCCTGCTCGGCAAGTTCCGCTTCGGAGAGCTGCGAATGGGTGGTCGTGGCAGGATGAATCACCAGAGACTTTACATCCGCGACATTGGCCAGCAGAGAAAATATTTTCAGACTGTCTATAAAACGATGCGCCTCCTGCTGTCCGCCGCATATTTCGAAAGTAAATATGGAGCCTGCGCCGTGCGGGAAATACTTTTCATAGAGTTTTCTTTCCGACTGTCCGGCAACAGAGGGGTGGTTCACCCTGCGCACTTTCGGATGGCCGGCCAGAAAATCCACAACCTTCAAAGCGTTGTACACGTGACGCTCCACCCGCAGTGAAAGTGTCTCAACCCCCTGCAACAGCAGAAAAGCATTGAACGGACTAATAGCCGCCCCCGTATCCCTGAGCAATACGGCACGGATACGCGTGACATACGCCGCAGCACCGGCGGCATCGACAAACCTCACTCCGTGATAACTGTCGTCAGGCTCGGTAAGTTGCGGAAATTTTCCGCTGGCACGCCAGTCGAACTTTCCAGAATCGACGATTATACCGCCCAGCGAGGTGCCGTGTCCGCCGATAAACTTGGTTGCCGA
>CAYXGF010000094.1:0-3427 GCA_964464465.1 uncultured Alistipes sp.
GTACCCGGAGCCGGGATCGAACCGGCACGGATTATCTCCATTGGTGTTTGAGACCAACGCGTCTACCAATTCCGCCATCCGGGCATAGACGCTCTGCGTGCTTCGAAAGCGAGTGCAAAGATAGGAATTTATTTTCTACATTTCCAAAATTTGGCGGCAGATTTTTGTATTTTACGTTTTCTTAAAATTTATTAAAAAAATTATAAGTACCTTTGGCCTTATTTATCTCGATAAAAGATTATGAGCGACAAATTATTTATTTTCGACACTACTCTCCGGGACGGAGAGCAGGTCCCAGGATGCCAACTGAATACAACCGAAAAAATAGAAGTCGCAAAACTACTTGAAAACCTCGGTGTGGATGTTATCGAGGCCGGATTCCCGATTTCAAGTCCGGGTGATTTCAATTCCGTGCGCGAGATTTCGAAAGCCGTGTCCGCTCCGACGATATGCGCTCTTACGCGAGCCGTGAAAAAAGATATTGATGTGGCTGCTGATGCGCTTAGCCTGGCGAAGCACAAACGTATACACACCGGAATAGGCGTTTCTCCGCAGCACATTTTCGATAAACTGCGTTCCACGCCCGAAAAGATAATCGAGACGGCCGTAGAGGCTGTCAGCTATGCGAAGAAATATGTCGAGGACGTGGAGTTTTATGCGGAGGATGCGGGCCGTGCCGAACCGGAGTATCTGGCGCGCGTGATAGAGGCCGTCATCGCCGCAGGAGCCACGGTGGTGAATATTCCCGATACGACGGGATACTGCCTGCCGTACGAATACGGAGCCAAGATAAAGTATCTGGTGGACAATGTCCGCAATATAGACAGGGCAATCATATCGACGCACTGTCACAACGACCTGGGTATGGCCACAGCCAATACGCTTGCCGGTGTGCTCAACGGAGCGCGTCAGGCGGAAGTGACCATAAACGGTATCGGCGAGAGAGCCGGCAATACATCGCTGGAAGAGGTTGTCATGACGCTGCGCTGTCACAAGGATATAAACATAGACACCGGAATAGACTCGAAGCTCATCACCAAGGCTTCGCATCTTGTTTCGAGTCTTATGAACATGCCCGTTCAGCCCAACAAGGCCATTGTCGGCCGCAATGCTTTCGCACACTCGTCGGGCATCCATCAGGACGGCGTGCTCAAACAGAGGGATACTTACGAAATCATCGACCCGCAGGACGTCGGCCTTAACGAGTCGGTCATAGCCCTTACGGCCCGCAGCGGCCGTGCGGCGCTGGCGCACCGTCTTGAACTTCTGGGATACGACCTCTCGCAACAGGAACTCGATGACACGTATCAGAAATTCCTTACGCTGGCCGATAAGAAGAAAGAGGTGCACGACTACGATTTGCTCTACCTTGTCGGCGACATCGACCGCATGAAGAAGCAGACCATATCCCTGAAATTCCTGCAAGTGACGACCGGAACGTTGGTTCCTACGGCCACCGTGGTGTTGCAATTCGGCGACCACGAGCGTATGGCCATCGCTACGGGAAACGGGCCGGTGGACGCTGCTGTATCGGCAATCAAGAAATTGATAAACGAGAAGGTCACGCTCATGGAGTTTCTCATGCAGGCCATAACCAAAGGCTCGAACGACGTGGGCCGTGTGCATGTTCAGGTTCAGAGCGGCAGCCGCACCGTGCATGGATTCGGAGCGCATACCGACACTACACGTGCATCGATAGAGGCATTCCTCGACGCATTGCGCGTTCTGGGTGTGACAGAAAAGAAATCAGAAGAATAATTTTCAATCATGGGAAAGACTCTTTTAGACAAAATATGGGATTCGCACACCGTGCGTACGGAAGACGGCGGCAGGTGCGTGCTGTACATCGACAGACAGTATATACATGAGGTGACATCGCCTGTCGCATTCTCGGGCATCGAGCGTCGTGGCATAGGCGTGGCCAGGCCTTCGCAGATTACCGCCACTGCCGACCACAACATACCTACCCTTAACCAGCATCTGCCTATCGAGGACGAGCAGTCGCGTCAGCAGGTTGCGGCTCTGGCCTCTTCGTGTGAGAAATACGGTATCGAGCACTTCGGCGTGGGCAATCCGCGTCAGGGTATCGTGCATATAATAGGTCCGGAACTGGGATTCACCCAGCCCGGCATGACCATCGTGTGCGGAGACAGCCACACCTCGACTCACGGAGCGCTGGGTGCTGTCGCATTCGGCGTCGGCACGTCGGAGGTGGAGATGGTTTTCGCAAGCCAGTGCATCATACAGTCCAAGCCCAAGAGCATGCGCATAACCGTCGACGGTGAGCTTAGGGACGGCGTCGAGGCAAAGGACGTTATACTTTATATAATATCCAAAATCTCCACATCGGGCGGTACGGGGCATTTCATCGAGTTTGCCGGCTCGGCAATCCGCTCTCTGTCCATGGAGGGCCGCATGACGGTGTGCAACATGAGCATCGAGTGCGGAGCGCGCGGCGGAATGATTGCGCCGGACCAGACGACGTTCGACTATCTGCGCGGCCGCGAGCGTGTGCCGCAGGGCGAGGAGTTCGACAGGGCTGTAGAGAGATGGAAAGAGCTTTACAGCGATGCCGACGCGGTATTCGATGCCGAATACACGTTCGACGCTTCGGATATAGAACCGATGATAACCTACGGTACGAATCCGGGCATGGGAGTGGCCGTGACGGGAGGCATCCCGCAGGATGCCGATGTCAAGGCGCTCGAATACATGGGTTTTGCGGCCGGCGAGAAGATGGTGGGCAAAAAGGTCGATTACGTGTTTGTCGGCAGCTGCACCAACGGACGAATTGAGGATTTGCGCCGTTTCGCATCGCTTGTCAAAGGCCGCAGGAAGGCGGACGGAGTGACGGCGTGGATTGTTCCGGGCAGCAAGGGCGTTGAGGCCATGGCCAAGGCCGAGGGGCTGGACAAGATTCTGTCCGAAGCCGGATTCGAGCTGCGCCAGCCGGGCTGTTCGGCCTGTCTGGCCATGAATGCCGACAAGATTCCGGCAGGCAAATACTGCGTCTCGACCTCCAACCGCAATTTCGAGGGACGTCAGGGGCCGGGAGCCCGCACCATGCTTTCCGGCGTGGCGGTGGCGGCTGCGGCAGCCGTGTGCGGAACCGTAGAGGACCCGAGAAAAGTATTCAATATCTAAACACCTGTACGCAATCATGGCAATACCAAAATTCGAGACATTCACATCGGGCGCTGTTCCGGTAAATGTTCAAAATATAGATACGGACCAGATAATTCCGGCCCGGTTTCTCAAAGCTACCGAACGCAAGGGATTCGGAGACAACCTTTTCCGTGACTGGCGCTACGACAAGGCCGGCGAAAGGATAGCGTCCTTCCCGCTCAATGACAGCCGCTACGGAGGCAGGATTCTTGTCGGCGGAAAGAATTTCGGCTGCGGCTCCTCGCGCGAGCATGCGGCGTGG
>CAYXGF010000095.1:0-3414 GCA_964464465.1 uncultured Alistipes sp.
AACGCCGCCCCACAGGTCGTGGTTCTGACGCTGTGCATCGTCAGTCAGCCAGTCTACAACGGGCCACGCGCTGCTGGGAGCCGTATAGAATACTGTCGGGTTCTGGATAGCGAGTTCGAGATTGGTCGACTCGTAATCGTCTGCCGGATATGTAGGACGCTGTACGGCAGCTTCCCTAACCTGATTGCCGTCGATATCGTACTTTTTCACATAGACCGAAGAGTATACGCCGTCAGCACCGACGAACGGGTCCTTGCGGCCCCACTGATAGAGCAGACCCAGAGCACCGGCATCGTATTTGGTGTTGTTGCGTGCTCCGAGGTTGCGGTCCATCCATGTATATACCGTTCCGGTCTCCTTGTCGGTGTAAATCATCGGGTCGGCCATCGGGTCGAAGTCGGTCACCCACAGGTGCCAGCTCCATACGATGGTCTCGCCCTGACGTGCAGCCACGACAGCGTTTCCGTCAATTCCGTCGTTGAGTTTGACAACTATCACACCCTCTGCACCGTTCGCAGCGACAGACTGTACCATGCCAAGAGCGTCCTGCCATACGAGAACCGCATTGTCGAACGTCAGTTTCTCGGCCGAGTTGCCTTTTACCGCATTGATTGTGATGGTGCTTCCGGGAGCCACGATATGGCAGTTCGCAGCACCTGCGGCAGTGGTTATCGTTACAACGCCGAGCTGTTTTTCCAGCGAAGCAGTGCGGTTGTGGTCGTCGGATACGGCAATGGTGATGTCGAGCATCTCGGAAAGCGTAGCGGGAGCAGAGATGGTAACGTTACCCTTGCCTTCCTCCTTCGAGGTCCATGCCCACGCGGCAGTCCAGCCCGCCGAGACGTTAACTGTCGGCTCGGATATTACAGCAGCACCTATACCGGTGATTTCAACCGGCAGAGAGAACTGGTCGCCGCCTTTCACCGCGATTGACTTTATGTCGGTGCTCAGCGTCACAGCAAGAGCTTCCGATGCGCCGACTGCAACGACTGTCGATGCAGTTGCCTTGCGGTTGTGCTTGGCATCGGTTACGTTCAGTGTCACGTTGACCTCTGCGGCTTCGGTGATTGCAGGAGCGGTGAACTCCACATCGCCTGAGTACCATGCGTCAGCCTTTACCTCAACGGTGCAGGCACTGTTGTCGGAGACAGCTTCGAGGGTGAGCGTGGCGCCTTCGACTCCCGTTACCGTAAATGGCAGCGAGATTTTGCCTCCGGCCTCCACGTTGTAACTGTCAGCGGAGAATATCGCAGAGAGAGTTCCCAGCTGAGGGGTTTCCTCTTCTGCATTTTGCTGGTCGCACGAAACCAGTGCGGCAGCACAAAGAGGAAGGAGCGCCGCAGCAAGTAATTTTTTTCTTGACAAATTGATGAATTTCATGATTATAATAATTGTTTCGTTTGCTTTGACAGCCGTAAGCCTCCGTTTTTATGCGGAGGCTTATTCGGTTTGATTATCAGAGATATATGTTTAGTTTGCGGAAGTGCGGACACAACGTACGGGAAGTGCGTATCCGAATCCCATTCCTCCGTACCAATTCACAGAAGTGGGTGACGAGGAACTTGCCCATGCACGGTAGTTGGCGTTATCTATGCCGGCCGACCATGCCTTGCCGTTAGGCCAGGTGCTTCCGATACCGTTGGTGAACTTTCCTCCGTGAGGTATCTCACCCTGCGAGGGGAACCATATTCCGTTGTATACTCTTCCTTGCAGCGACTTGTTCTCCTCCACGCCGCCGGTGAATACTTTTTCTACCGTCATGCTCTTGTCGTTGTAGAATTTCCATGCTGCGGCAGGTGCTACGCGCCATCCGGCCGGACACGGGTCGTACTGTGTCTTGTTGCCGGAAACGCCGCCCCAGAGGTCCTCTATGTCGTCTGCCGGAAGCTCGCCCTTGTTGGTGGAAATCCAGCTGTAATTGCCTCCGCCGACGCCCGAATAGTGAGTCGTCGGATTCTTTATGGAGGTTGCGATGTTGTTTGCCTCCTCAACCGGAGTCACGATGCGTACTACGGTGTCACCCGCCATGTCGAACAGCGCTTTGAGGTCGTTCTCATAGTTCGAAGCCGCGAACGGGTCCTTGCGGCCCCACTGATAGAACAGGCCGTTCGAAGCATCGCTGCCCGGCTGGTCGCTCGTCGCACCGACATATCTGTCCATGAGTTCGTAAGTGATGTTGGTAGTGGTATCCGTATAAGCCAGAACCTTGGCGCTCGCGCCGGTGGGATCCGAAGCGGTAATCCACAGGTGGTAGCTCCAAACAATCTCGTCGGCGGCATTCTTTACGGCTATCAGCGCGTTACCGTCGATTTCGGGATTGAGCACGGCAACGACGGTTCCCTGCTCGGGCTGAGCGATGATTTCGCTGACGATTCCCTTCTTGTCCTGCCATACGAGCGACGCGCTTTCGAAAGAGGCTTTCTCGGCCGAGTTGCCGATGTTCGCGGGGAATTTGACCATTGCGCCGGGAGCCACGACGTAGCAGTTGGCGGCCTCGGTTATCTCCGTATATGCTTCATCCGTCTCGGATGTAACGGTCACGGCAGCCGTTGCTGTACGGTTGTTGGCCTCGTCGGTCACGGTGAGAGTCACGGTGAGGGTCACAGGCGAAAATATGTATTGCGGAGCGGTCACCGTTACCGTACCTTTGTTTTCTGCGATTTCGGAAACGACTGCCGGGTAGAGCGTCTCGTTGTCCGACTGTACGGACGAAGTCAGAACGGCGCCGGATACGTTGCCTACGGTGAACGGAATTTCAATGCTCTGGCCCTGTTCGATTGCGTAAGTCTCCTGCTCGAAAGCGAGGGTCAGCTCTTTGAGTTTCTCATCTTCTTTGGCGCAGGATGCGAGACCTGCCGCAATTGCCGTGAAAATCAATGCCAATGAAATTTTTGAGACGATTTGTTTCATGCTCGATTCTGTTTTTGTCCGCTCACGGTTTCTGGAAGCGGTGTTATATTTATAAGTTCTCAGCGAAAAAAACCGTAATTCATTTCCGGAACAGTTCCGCAAAAGAATTTTACGCTGCTTTCAAATTCCTAAGAATCGTCTCCCGGGGCCGGTTGTCGGATTGATTCCGAAATGTCCCGCCGCAGTTACGATTCGTAACCCGTATCTTTTGTGCGGCTCCCGTTTTTACACGGATGCGGTCTCTGGCATACATATTCGGAAGTGCCGTCAACCGTATTACACACTCTAACACATGGCAAGTATAATATTTATATCCCGAAAAAGCAACACGGCAGTAGTAAGAATTTCATTTTTCAGTCCGGCTGTTGCATTTTTAACAATGCGCGGACTTTGCGGCACAGAAAAACGGATAAGGCGAGAAGAATTCTTCTCGCCTTATCCGTCGGACAGTGATTCCGGAGCGGTTCGAACGCTCGACCCACAGCTTAGAAGGCTGTTGCTCTA
>CAYXGF010000096.1:0-3382 GCA_964464465.1 uncultured Alistipes sp.
CTATCAATAACAGAGCGGAACTCCTTATCCATGGTGAAAACGGTAGGATTCGTGAGAGGAGCAGCTATGGTAATGATCCATTCCCTCCAAAGGGTTAACTTTAATTGAGGGTGATAAAAAGTCAAATTGACTTTTTATCACCCTCTTATAATGAAATTTCTGAACCGCTTAACCTAGGGAAATTGCATTGTTTTTAGTATAGTAATGTCAGTGCAAAAATCGTGATGCCAACCATCACGGTTTTCATAGTGTAGGTGTGAAAAAATAACTACATTTGTATTGATACAAATAAAGCCCTGATGAGAAATATTGTTAAAACGTAAAAAATGGTCAAAAAACGTCAGAGAAACTTTAAATATTTTTAAGTATTATAAATTAGCAATAGATAAAATTATGGCACACGGGGAGTTCGAAAAGTTCAAGCAGGAGATACGGTCGTGGATGGATAACCATCCCGACGAATACGATGCTTTCGTGGAGGAGATGAACGGCAAATCCTTCACGGGGATTCAGCGTGTCTATATGCTGGCTCTGTGTCTGTCTCCGCAGCTTATGGCAAAGGCACGGCAGGAGCTTCACGGTGACCTGACCTGCCAAGAGCCGGATTTCGCTACCGTCATTGCGGACGAGAGTCTTGCGACGAAGTTGGTTTCGGAGTTTCACGACACGGACAAAACCTCCATCGTGCCGGCTGTGCTGGCATGGCTCTATTACGGTCGTTGCTACGAAACGATGGTCGAACGGCTCGAAACGTTGGTCGAGGAGAGCGAAACCAAAGTCTACCGATGGCTTTGCAGCTTCATGATAAAGTTCGTTATCCGCAGCAGCATCCGCAACGGAATGCGCACCCGCGAGGATTGGGAGCATTACCGACGTGAGCGAACGATGTCGCCGCTCGATGCCGCCATAGATTCGTTGCAGCCAAAAGACGAAGAGGTGCTGCAGCCCTGTCCGACGCAGAGGACAGGCATTCGGCAGCCCGACGTACGCACTTTTTCCGCCCTTATACTTGCCGACGACAAACAGCACATCATTGAGAAGATGCGCACCCGTCTGGCGAGCAAATCTACCCAGCGCGATATTGCGATCATGAAGGTCGCACTCGAAGAGGCGGGCATAACGATGAACTGCTCCGTGCGCACCTTCCGCGATGCACTGCAAACCGAATTTCCCGAATATGCGATAGTTCTCGAACGTGGCATTCAGCGCTGTTACAAATTCCTGCTGGATACGAATGCACGCACGGGCAAGCTGCAAAAGGATATTGGGGAGGACCGCGTCCTCATCGACGAAATCATCCGCTATTTTACAGATGCCGAGTAGTCGTTAAATCCTTTTTACTAAAATTGGGATACGATTGATACGGTTTTGAATACGCCGTACTAATCGTATCGCAATCTTTTGAATTTCAGCGAAAACTAACTATACTTTTGTGCCATCGCCCGAATCGGGGCGGTGGCTTTTTCGTTTGTAGCGCTGCCTCGGCGAAACAGTCCAACCATCGGCAGCAAGAGTAAAAACCATGACGAATTTAATGTCGATACTTTCGACGGAAGCTGCCAACATCAAGTTGGAGATTACTGGCGAGGACCTCCGCAAATTTTCGGAGGAGTTGATTCGCCGTGCGGTCGGTGAAGTTGCCACCGCGATGACGGCTTTGCAGGGCAATGACCTGCTGACCAAAGAGAAGGTTAAGAGCATGTGCGGCGTGTGCGATGCCACACTGTGGCATTGGGACAAGCGCAACTACCTTAAACCGGTGCGCGTGGGTGCAAAGGTAATGTACCGGAATGCCGACGTGCGCAGGATTCTCGGAGTGAGAACCGAAATTTCGGACAGCCATGACAAAGAGTGAGTATGTACGCGTAGGTACGACCTACTACAAGATGGTGAACCAGCCGCAGCTGCGTGGCGGGTCTGTTCGCAAACGCATTCCGTGGAGCGTCGAGACGCTGCGTCAGGACCACGGCAAGAGCTTTATTGCCGACATTCCGAAATACGACGGCTTTTGCACCGTGCCGAGCCACACGGACTACCACGAGGAGATTGACAATTTCCTGAACCTCTACGAGCCGGTTGACCACATACCGGCCGAGGGCCCTTTTCCGCACATCGAATCGCTGGTGCGTCACATCTTCGGCGAGCAATACGAGTTGGGGATGGATTATCTGCAACTGCTCTATTTGCGTCCTGTCGAGAAACTGCCCATCCTGCTGCTGGTGTCGGAGGAACGCAATACAGGCAAGAGTACGTTTCTCAATTTTCTGAAAGCCATTTTTCAGGATAACGTTACCTTCAACACGAACGACGATTTTCGCAGCCAGTTCAACTCCGACTGGGCGGGCAAACTGCTTATCGTGGTGGACGAGGTGCTGCTCAACCGACGCGAGGATACCGAGCGTCTGAAAAACCTCAGCACTGCACTTACCTACAAGGTCGAGGCGAAAGGCAAAGACCGTTACGAAGTGCCGTTCTATACGAAGTTCGTTCTCTGCTCGAACAACGAACGCAACCCCGTTTTGATTGACGCCGAGGAGACCCGTTTCTGGGTTCGGAAGGTGTGCACTTTGGAGTCCGACGACACGCAGTTTCTGTACAAACTTAAAGCGGAAATTCCTGCATTTCTCTTTTGGTTGTCCAATCGCCGGCTCTCCACGGAACAGGAGAACCGCATGTGGTTCCGACCGTCGCTTATCCGCACGGCCGCCCTCGACAAGATTATCCGCAACAACCGCAGCCGCGTGGAGATTGACATGTGCGAGCAGATACTGGAAGTGATGAACGAACAGAACATCGGCGAATTCTGCTTCTGCATCAACGACCTGCTGTCCCTGATGGAGAATACGCGGCACAAGGTCGAACGCTATCAGGTGCGCGTCGTTGTCCAGGATCTCTGGAAGCTCACGCCAGCTCCGAACGCATATACTTACGTCACCTACGAGACGGTCTACCTACCCCAGCTGACCTACAAGGCTGCCAAGCGGACAGGGCGTTACTATAAAGTGACTCGCGCTTTTCTTGAAACCTTCCGTTGATTCGTTGAAATGTTGGATATAAGGGAAAAGATAAATAAAATCAACATGATACGGTTCAACAACCTTCAACCGTCCGCAACATTGCACCCGGCGGTGCATCTCAACCGATTTTCTCTTTTGGCCGGCACGCTGTTGAGAGAAAAGGATATTGCTCAACGCTGTGCGTGCGAACATTGCGCGGCGTCTCAACAATTCAACGGATTCAACAGCGCGTGGCAAACTCCCGCAGTTCGCCGCCGAATGTGCCGCAGTGCGATGACCACTTCTAATCCCTTCGGGTGTGTTTTTATGGTGAGGGTGGGCAAGCGGTGTCTGCATACGTATCCCACGTATCCCGACCTGTTGAA
>CAYXGF010000097.1:0-3128 GCA_964464465.1 uncultured Alistipes sp.
CCCAGTCGCCGTCGACGTAGGCCTGTATGGCGTCGCGTGTGAAGTCGAACTCCTTGTCGCCGTTTTTCTGCGGCACCATATCCAGATGCGCTTGCAAAATCACGCCCTTGCGGTTCTCCATACCTGCGGTTGCAGGTTTGCGGACGAGTACGTTGAACGCCGAATCCACCGTGCATTCCAGTCCGTGGGCTGCGGCGAATTCAACTATGTAATCCCTTATCTTCTGTTCGCAGTGCGACGGACGCGGAATCGAGCAGATGCGCTCGAAATGCTTCCATACGGCCTGCGGTTCAAGTTCCGATATCTTCATGGCTGCACTGTTTTCTTTACCTCAGACGGGCAATCATGTTCTTGATGTTCTCTTCTATCTGCTCTGTGCGGTCGGAGCTTTCGTGACGGACGAATTTCTCGCCGGTGATGTTCTCATACAGCTCGATATAACGTTCCGAAATGCTGCGCACGATTTCGGGTGTCATCTCCGGTACGGTCTGGCCTTTGAGTCCCTGGAACCCGTTGTCCATGAGCCATTCGCGCACGAACTCCTTGCTGAGCTGACGCTGAGGCTGGCCGTTGTCGAACCGTTCCTGATATGTGTCGGCGTAGAAGTAGCGCGATGAATCGGGCGTGTGTATCTCGTCGATGAGCGTTATCTCTCCGTCGCGTTTGCCGAATTCGTACTTCGTGTCGACGAGGATGAGTCCGCGGCGGGCCGCCATCTCGCTGCCGCGCTGGAAGAGCGCTAGAGCGTATTTCTCCAACATTTCGTAATCCTGCTGCGATACCAGGCCGCGGGAGATAATCTCCTCCTTGGATATGTTCTGGTCGTGCATGCCTATTTCGGCCTTGGTGGTCGGAGTGACTATGGGTGAATCGAACTTCTGGTGTTCGCGCATTCCGTCGGGGAGCTTCACGCCGCATATCTCTCTGGCTCCGGCCTTGTAGTCGCGCCATGAGCTGCCGGTGAGGTATCCGCGTACAATCATCTCGACGGGAAATGTCTCGCACTTGTATCCTACGGTGACCATCGGGTCGGGCGAAGCTATCTTCCAGTTGGGACATATGTCCGATGTTGCGTCCAGAAATTTGGATGCTATCTGGTTCAGCACCTGTCCTTTGTAGGGAATGCCCTCGGGCAGTACCACGTCGAATGCCGAGATGCGGTCCGTGACGACCATTACCAGATATTTGTCGTCGATGTCGTATACATCCCTTACCTTGCCTTCATAAAGGCTTTTCTGTCCGTCGAATTTAAAGTCGGTTTTAGTGATTGCGTTCATTTGAGTCTGTTTTTATTCGGTTTTTAATCTTAATCGTTTTTGAATGCTTCCACGATGCGGCGTACAAGCGCGTGGCGCACTATGTCTCCGTTGTCGAATTCTACGGTCCGGATGCCGCTGACATCTTTCAGACGTTTCAGCGCCGTGCTCAGACCCGAATCCGAAGGGTGGGGCAGGTC
Source organism: uncultured Alistipes sp. (assembly GCA_964464465.1). Taxonomy (GTDB): domain Bacteria; phylum Bacteroidota; class Bacteroidia; order Bacteroidales; family Rikenellaceae; genus UBA940. The sequence goes on from CAYXGF010000097.1 coordinate 1,457, forward strand.
CACCTGCGTAAGGTCGCCCGTGACGACGAACCTCGCGTTGCTGCCCATGCGTGTGAGGAACATCTTTATCTGTGCCAGAGTGGTGTTCTGCGCCTCGTCCAGAATCACGAAAGCATTGTCCAGCGTTCTGCCGCGCATGAATGCCAGCGGTGCTATCTGCACTGTGCCGTCCTCCATGAATTTGGAGAGCTTGGCCGAAGGTATCATGTCACCTAGTGCGTCGTAGAAAGGTTGCAGATAAGGGTCGAGCTTGTCTTTCATGTCGCCGGGCAGGAAGCCCAGTTTCTCCCCGGCCTCGACAGCCGGCCGCGTAAGTATTATGCGCCGCACCTGTTTGTCTTTCAGTGCCCGGACTGCCAGTGCTATGGCTGTATATGTTTTTCCCGAGCCGGCAGGTCCCACGGCGAAGACCAGATCGCTCTGCCGTACGGCCGTCACGAGTTTCTTCTGGTTTGCGGTTCTGGCTCTGATTACGGTGCCGGCGCTGCCGTACAGGATGACGTCGCCCGATTCGGAGTCCGGAATCTGCGCTGCGGCATGCACCGAGTGGAATGTCTGGCGGATAACCTCAGCCGAAAGGTGTCCGTATTTGGCCACATACTGCATGAGTGCGGAGAACCGGCGGCAGAAATCGTCCACATCCTGCTGCTCGCCGCTCGCTTTGAGCGTATCGCCCCGCACTACTATTTTTACTCCGGGGCAGAGCTTTGCGATGAGTTCGATATTGGTGTCGGCTACTCCCGCCAAATCACGCATGTCTATATCATCTATCCGTATCTGCTTCTCAATCATAATCTCAGAACGAAACACCTACGCTCACGGCCCATCCTCCGAGTGTGCTCCTGATGTTGGCACCCGTTGTCATGTCGTCCAGACGGACGCTGTGAGTCAACCGTTTGAAAATTCCGTTGTAACGCATGTCTATGGTAAACATCCCCCAGTCGAATCCTGCGCCGGCCGTATAGTTGACAAACGGTTTCAGACCGGTAAAGTCCATACCTCCGTCTGTCAATGTCCTGCAATTGTACATTGTCGAAAGCGACGGACCCGCATAAAGCCTGAAAGAGTTCATCTTCACATTAACCAGCACAGGTATGTCAACGCTCTGCTGCCTTATGCTGCATGTGGCGCCTCCCAAGGCCGAGATGTCGTAACCGGTCTGGGTGAATATGCCTTCCGGACGGATGTAAAGGCCCGAACCTGATTCTTCGTCGCTGCCGAAGCGCATTATCTTTATATCGGTATATATGCCGACGTTGAATCCGATTTTCGAATCGGCATGCAGAGTCTGTCCGTTGACAGCCGCACCTCCGAATTTCATCCAGCTGCCCGACACTCCGGCTCTGATGCCGAACCCTACGGCAAAACACTGCACCGACATTGTGCAAAACAACGCCGCCAGCAATGTAGTCGCAGTTCTTCTTACCATACGTTTACTTTTCGATTCGGGACACGTATGCACCGTGCCCTAAACCGAAAACAAAGATATGTATTTTTATTAAGAAAATGAAGTCAGGGGGCCTATTTAGCGTCAGGCGGACTAAATTATTTTGCGCGGCTATGTACAGTTATCCACTTTCGGCATGTTGTATTTAATCCTGACAATTTGCGGCTCTATTGAGCCGCGCAAGCCGCAGCCTTGCCCCGCGGAGGTTCGCTGTCACTCTCCCCG
>CAYXGF010000098.1:0-3062 GCA_964464465.1 uncultured Alistipes sp.
TCTGACCGCCATAGCTGCGATGTGCGTATCTGTCGCCTGTACCAAAAAACATCAGCGCAAGAATATAGATACCTCTACCGAGGAGGACCTCGACCTGAGACGTTACATGGGGCTTTGGTATGAGATTGCCCGTATGGACCACCGTTTCGAAAGAGGAATGTCGCATGTGAGAACCATATATACGCTTATGGGCGACGGCAGCGTCAGAGTGCGCAACGAGGGTGTCAAGGGCGACAAGATGCGGTACAAAAAAGTAATCGGACGTGCCGTGGTGCCCGATACCGACCGTCCGCGCAATCTGTGTGTGTCATTCTTCCCGATGATATATTCCGATTACAACATCCTTAAAATAGACGATGACTACACGTGCGCGCTCGTCGGCAGCCGGACATCGGACTATCTGTGGATTCTGAGCCGCACTCCGCAAATCTCGACCGAGCTGTACTCCGAAATGCGCATGGAGGCGGCCCGGCGCGGCTATGACGTTGATAAGTTGATGCTCGTGGACCAGCGTTAGGCCGATACCGAGCACGGAATGCCGAGCGCCCGTACACGGTCCGCTATTAGTTCCATGCGCTCTCTGGGAATCTTTGTCAGATTCTCAGCCGGCGTGTCGCGGTCTATGGTGTAGATCATGACGCAGGACGGGGCTATGCGCGCGATAAGGCCGAGCCATGCGGAGACCTCCGCGTCGGTGGTGTTGTCGATGTGCGTGCCGTTCCACTCTCCGGCCAGAAACATGGTCTGCACGATTAGCCGGCCATCGAACTGCCTGAGCGCCTCGACCGTCCCTTCGACCGTATAGTCCGGATTCTGCGGCTGGTTCATGGCGCGCACCGTGGAGTCGAATGCCGAGTCGAGTTTGAGAATGTTGTTGTCCACCCTTTTCAGGGCGCGCACGACATCCGGACGGTGCAGCATCGTGGCGTTGCTCAGCACCGACACCTTGGCGTCCGGCGCAAGGCTGTCGCGCAGCCGCAGAGTGTCATCTATTATCTGTTCGAATTCCGGGTGCATGGTCGGTTCCCCGTTGCCGGCGAACGTGATTACATCCGGCAGCCGTCCCTGCTCTCTCATCTGTGTCAGTTTGGCTTCCAGGCCGCTTCGCACCTGCTCGCGCGAGTTCAGACGCGTGGATGCGCCGTGCATGTTCCAGCCGCATTCGCAGTAGATGCAGTTGAACGTGCATATCTTGCTGCTCAGCGGCAGCAGATTCACGCCGAGCGACAGGCCGAGACGTCGGCTCTGTACCGGCCCGAAAATAATATCTCCGAAAAGCGATGTGCTCATATCGATTGTTATAAATGTATCACGGTGTCCATTCTGATGTCGTGCTCCTCGCACGGCACCTGCCGGAGCATCTGGTACGAAAAGCATATTCCTGCCCTGAATGCCGCGCAGCCGGCCAGAAATCTGTCGTAATACCCCTTGCCCCGTCCAATGCGGCGGCCTTCGGCATCGAACGCCACGCCCGGAACGAGAATGAAGTCGATGTCGCCGGCATTGCAGATGTCGCCCAGCGGCTCGTCTATTCCGTATGCTCCCTTGCGGAATCCGGCTCCCGGTTCGGCCATTCGGAAATACATATTCGGTCCGTCTACTACCGGCAGTGCTACGTGTTTGGTCTCCAATGCCTTGTGTATCAGCGGCGCGGTGTCGGGCTCGTCGGGCAGCGAGCAGAACAGTGCGACGGTCGATGCCGCACGGAAATGCTCGTCCGCAAGCACCGCATCGGCAAGCGCCTCGGATTCGGCCGCACGTCTTTCGTCCGGGAAATCTTTTGCCGCGCGCCTTACGGCCGCCCTCGATTCTTTTTTTGTATCCATGTTCTGTCAGCTGGCAAATAATGTGCTCAAATATTGTTATTTTAAAAACAATAAGGTACCTTTGCAGAATTAAACAGAACCCAAAGGTAGCATTATCGAGGAAAATAATCAAAACTTTACTTTATAAATTTTATGGCTACATTTCTTTACAATTCATCAATCGGAAAGAAACTGGTGATGAGCGTTACGGGTGTGTTTCTCGTGCTGTTCATCCTGTTTCACATGTCAATGAACATCGCAGCGTTGTTCTCGGCCGAGGCCTACAACATGATTTGCGCGTTTCTGGGTGCGTCGTGGTACGCTCTGGCCGGTACGGCCGTGCTTGCCGCCGGCGTGGCTGTCCACTTCGTGTATGCGTTCATTCTTACCGTTCAGAACCGTAAGGCGCGCGGCAGCGTGCGCTATGCGATGACCGCGCAGGAGAAAGGCGTGGACTGGGCTTCCAAGAACATGCTCGTGCTGGGTATTATCGTTCTGCTCGGTCTCGCTCTCCATCTGTTCAACTTTTGGAGCAAGATGCAGCTTGTGGAGATTATGGGCGAGCATACCAATTCGCTGGGCCTGAGCCCCGTGGACGGTGCCGCGCTCATCGAGTATACTTTCAGCCAGTGGTACTATGTGGTGCTCTACCTCGTATGGTTCGCGGCTCTGTGGTTCCACCTCACGCACGGCGTGTGGAGTATGTTCCAGACCGTGGGCTGGGCGAATCAGACATGGTATCCGCGTCTGAAATGTATCGCCAACATCGTCGCTACGCTTATCTTCCTCGGTTTCGCGGCCGTGGTGGTAGTGTTTTTCGTCAAGAGCCTGTGCTAACGGACTCAGATTTCAGGAATAATTAAAAATTACCGAATATGGCTTTTAAATTGGATTCAAGAATTCCCGCCGGAGAACTCGCGCAGAAGTGGAGCAATCACAAGGCGGCTATCAAGGTTGTAAGTCCGGCTAACAAACGTAAGCTCGACATCATAGTTGTAGGAACGGGTCTGGGCGGAGCTTCCGCAGCTGCGTCGCTGGGCGAGCTGGGCTACAATGTCAAGGTGTTCTGCATTCAGGACTCTCCGCGCCGCGCGCACTCGATTGCCGCGCAGGGCGGTATCAATGCAGCCAAGAACTATCAGAACGACAACGACTCGGTTTACCGTCTGTTCTACGATACCATCAAGGGTGGCGACTATCGTGCACGCGAGGCCAATGTGTACCGTCTGGCCGAGGTCTCGAACCTTATCATCGACC
>CAYXGF010000099.1:0-2952 GCA_964464465.1 uncultured Alistipes sp.
AGACCATCACCATCGAGCCGTGGCGTTCGGCCGCATTCCCCGTAATCAAGGACCTGGTAGTGAACCGTGGCGCTTACGACCAGATTTTGCAGGCCGGCGGCTTCATCTCGGTGCGTACCAACTCGGTTCCCGACGGTAATGCTATTCCCATTGCCAAGGCGGATGCCGACGAGAGTATGGATGCCGCTGCCTGCGTAGGTTGCGGTGCATGTGCGGCTACATGTAAGAACGGCAGTGCGATGCTGTTCGTTGCTGCCCGTGTTTCGAGTCTCGCCAAACTGCCGCAGGGCAGGGTAGAGGCTGTACGCCGTGCCAAAGCCATGGTTGCAAAGATGGACGAACTCGGTTTCGGCAACTGTACGAACACCGGAGCGTGCGAGGCAGAGTGCCCCAAGGCTATCTCTATCGCACATATCGCTCGTCTGAACCGCGAATTCCTGAGCGCAAAACTCAAAGACTAATAAAAACGGTCATATATTGTCAAACAGCCTGCCGGTGACTCCGGCAGGCTGTTTGTATTTTGCGGCGGAACTGTTTTCCCGTGTTTGCGGTCGGTCTGTTTGCAAAGGGTTGCAGAGGAGGTATCATCAGGCTGCGGTATTGCGATGCCGTTGTATATTTTGCTGCCGGATAAGCCGTAATACGATTAGGTATCTATATACAATTTTACAGTTATGCGCTTTCAGAAAGCGCGCGGGCCGGAGCCTCGCCCCGCGAAGGCCCGCTCATTTCATTCGCTCTGTACCTTCGCAGGCTCCTTGCCCGCATTATACGCACTATCTCCTCATTAAAAAATTGCCAGACAGTCTCCGGTACTTACTTATGCCCCCGTTGTTAAATATACCGTACTGTAAAGTTGTATATAAATACCTGCGATTATATACAATTACACGCGATACCCGCAGTCCGATGGCGGCATGCTGATATTTCATGTCGCGCCGGGATGTGATTTCCTGTGGCGGATGGACTGCCGAAGGCATGCTCCGCAAATTGCGCTTCGCATTGTAACGTTGCGATAACCTGTCATTTGGAGACAGAAAACATACCGCCTGCCGGATTTCCGGCAGGCGGTATGCGTTTTTGTATGATTGGTTGTTGTGTAGTGCGGTTTACTTTCCGAGCAGTTGTTTTACCTCCTCGTATACGGTCCTGCCATCGTATCCGAACTTCTGGTCAAGGACCTTGTAGGGGGCGGAGTAGCCGAAGTGGTCGAGTCCGTGAATCATGCCGTTTTCCCCTACCAGAGAGAGCAGGTTTATCGGAAGACCGGATGTGAGTCCGTAACGTTTTACGCCTTGTGGCAGAATTGTCTCTACGTACTGCCGGCCCTGGTCGCGGAACAGACCCTCGGACGGTACAGATACCACCCGGGCGTCTATACCTTCCGCCGACAGAAGTTTTGCGCCTTCGACGAGCGTAGCCACATCCGAACCGTTGCCGAGCATAACCACGTCGGGCTGCTCTTTGGCGCTCTCCTTTACCACGTAGGCGCCGCGGTGCAGCTGGCCTTCGGTAGCTGGAAGGTCTTCGATATTCTGACGCGACAGAAGCAGTGCGACGGGCCGCTGCTCTTCTACGGCCACTTTCCAGGCCTGTACTGTTTCCGCTGCATCGGCAGGGCGGAGAACAACCATCGAGCGTTCGGAGTTATGGTTGTGCAGGTGCTCCATAAGACGAATCTGGGCTTCCTGCTCGACAGGCTGATGCGTCGGGCCGTCCTCGCCCACGCGGAACGAGTCGTGCGACCATACGAAAATTACGTGCAGGCGCATCAGTGCCGAAAGACGGACAACCGGTTTCATGTAGTCGGAGAATACGAAGAATGTTCCGCATACCGGTATTATGCCTCCGTGCAGAGCCATACCGTTCATTACGCACGCCATTGTGAACTCGCTTACGCCGGCCTGGAAGAATTGTCCGCTGAAATCGCCGCGTGAGAATGCCTTGGTTTTTTTCAGGAATCCGTCGGTCTTGTCCGAGTTGCTCAAATCGGCCGATGCCACGACCATATTTTCTATTTTTGTGGCGAATGTTCCGAGGACAGCGGCAGAGGCGGCACGTGTAGCCACATTGTGTCCCGGCTCGATTGCCGAGTAATCTATCTCGGGAGTTTTGCCCGACAGGAACAGGTCGAGTTTGGCGGCCAGTTGCACGTTCCCGTTACGCCATTGCGCCTCTTTTGCGGCCATGTCTTTGTACCAGGAGCGCAACTGCTCACGACGGTTGTCGTAAAGTTCCTTTACATCCGGGAATATTACGAACGGGTCGCTCTCGTCTCCGCCCAGTGCGCGTATCGTGGCTGCGACATCGGCTCCGGCAGCTGAGAGCGGCTGGCCGTGTGTGCAGACCTTGTTCTCGAAACTTCCTCCGTCGGAGCCTACCGCACCCTTGCCCATGACGGTTTTCCCGATGATGAGCACGGGACGTTCGGTCTCGCCGACTGCTGCGCTGAGAGCCGCACGAATCTGTCCGGCGTCCTGACCGCATACGGAAATCACGCGCCAGCCCCATGCCTCGTATTTTGCCGCGACGTTCTCCGTGTCGACCTCATCGACAGTTGTGGAGAGCTGCACGTTGTTGGCGTCGTAGTACATTATCAGGTTGCTCAGCCCCAGATGTCCGGCTATGCGGCCCACACCCTGCGACACTTCCTCCTGAATGCCGCCGTCGGAGATGTAGGCATATGTCTTGTGGGCCATCCACTCACCGAAGCGTGCTGCCATGAACCGTTCGGCTATGGCTGCTCCGAGTGCCATGGCGTGACCCTGTCCCAGAGGACCGGATGTGTTTTCGACTCCGTGCGCCAGGTCGCGCTCAGGGTGTCCGGGAGTTATGCTTCCCCACTGACGGAAGCCCTTCAAATCCTCCATCGTGTAGTTGCCCGCCAGTGCGAGAACGGAATAGAGCATCGGCGACATGTGGCCGGGGTCGAGGAAGAAACGGTCGCGGAAC
>CAYXGF010000100.1:0-2893 GCA_964464465.1 uncultured Alistipes sp.
ACTGGACCTACGGCTGGTGGGACAAGGATAGCAGTCACCGCTACTGGCGCGCCTCTATCTTGTTCTTCTGCAACTCGAAACTGTTGCTTATCTTCGGGAAGTAGAGTATACCGGTCAGATTGAACGGATAGTCTATATTCAGATGAATCGAGAACAGAGGCTCGTCGCTGAGCGGATAGAGCTCCCTGTAAAAATCCTTGTACTGCTGTTCGGTAATCTCGCTCGGCTTGCGGGTCCACAGCGGAGCCGTATCGTTTACTATATTGTCCTTGTCCGTATCGACATATTTGCCGTCCTTCCACTCCTTGACTTTACCGAATGCGATTGGTACGGGCAGGAAACGGCAATATTTCTTCAACAGGTCGCTCACCCTGCCCTCTTCGCAGAATTCGGCGCTGTCGTCGGACAGATGCAGTATGACATCGGTTCCGCGGCCGCGGCTCTCGGTTTCGGCAGAAAGCGTATATTCCGGTGTACCGTCGCAGGTCCAGAGAATCGTCCCGGCCCCATCCTTATACGACTGAGTCCTCAGCTCCACCTTGTCGGCGACGATGAACGCAGAGTAGAAGCCAAGACCGAAATGACCTATGATATTCTGGTCCTTGTATTTCTCCATAAACTCGCCGGCCGACGAAAAAGCGATCTGATTGATATACTTCTCCACCTCCTCGGCCGTCATGCCGATACCGCGGTCGGATATTGTAAGGGTTTTGTCCGCAGGATTCACCGACACATGTATCGTGGTATCGCCAATCTCGCCCTTGAACTCACCCTTCGACGCCAGCGTTTTCAGTTTCTGGGTAGCATCCACCGCATTCGATACCAACTCACGAAGGAAAATCTCGTAGTCGGAATAAAGAAACTTCTTAATGACCGGAAATATATTCTCCGTAGTCACTCCAATTTTTCCGTTCTGCATATTGTAAACTGTTTTAGTATTGTTCGTTTACCTATCCGACGGGCAAAAGGTATGCCATCGGCTTCCGTGCGTCAAATTGACACCGGCGGCAAGACGGCGTATGACAAATTGGCTATTGCGGATTGTTTTTTACGGTCGTAATGACAAATACGGCCTGTGCAAGATAGTAAGTGGACATTATATATGCCGTCGCACACGGGAGGTGACATACAAAACGGTTCCATGCAATGACGGAGTCGGAGGCAACGAACAGAAACGCTGCGGCGATATAAAACACTCGGCCGGCCCCTCTGTAAAAAACAGTTGTCGCCGCCATAGCCGAAATCACAGCCATATAAAGCACTACCGGTATCCGCAGCTCCGTCTCCACCGCCGGAACAATCCTTACCGACAGCACCGTTATCGCGGCAAGTAGCGCAAGCAGCAACGGCAGAGCCGCCTTCCGGGGACGCATACGTACTGCGAAATAGCGTATATAACATATATGCGCCATGGCAAAAAACGCAATCTGCCACAGAAACCGACCTGCCGCCCCGGCGACATCACCGAGCGACGACAAGAACAGTGCCGCGAAAATCCATGTAGGTCTGCGATAATAGCTCAAAAGTCCCGATGCGGCGAAAAGAACAGGCAGCGGCATCACGCACGAAGCCAGAAGCCTGTCCCGCACAACAAAATAGGACACAAAAAACAGGGCGGCCAATATTACAAAGCCGCCCGTTATAAAAACAGCATATCTACTCCGTCTGTCCGTCATCGCTGTACTGACGATACAGGTCTATAAACCAGCGCGGGGGTTTGCACGGTCTGTGCGTCACGGCGTCCACACTTGCCAGCATCACCTGTCCCGTATTAAGAAGCGTTCCCTGCTCGTTGTAAATCTCAAAATCGAACACCACCCTGACGGTAGGCTCCTTCTTAATCGAGACTCTGACAGTAAGAATGTCATCATAGTATGCCGAAGCGTAATATACAGATTTCACCTCCCGTACAATCAGCAGTATGCCCTGCTCCTCCATTTCACGATACGTCGTACCGAGACTTCTCAGCATCTCACCGCGCGCCACCTCATAATAACAGACGTAATTGGAGTGATGCACGATTCCCATCCTGTCGGTCTCGTTGTACCGCACCCGGATTTTTACATCTCTGGTTATCATAATCGTCAATCGCCGCGGCTGTAATTCGGAGCCTCACGCGTAATCGCTACATCATGCGGATGGCTTTCGAGCATTCCGGAAGCTGTTATACGGATGAACTGAGCATTGTGCAGCGCATCGATATCCTTGGCGCCGCAATAGCCCATACCGGCACGCAGACCTCCGACAAGCTGGTACACAACCTCACGCAGCATACCCTTGTACGGCACCCGGGCTGCAATACCTTCCGGAACGAGTTTCTTGACATCCATCTCCGAATCCTGGAAATAGCGGTCTTTCGAGCCGTTCTGCATTGCTTCCAGAGAGCCCATGCCGCGATACGACTTGAACTTTCTGCCGTTGTAGATAATCGTCTCTCCGGGAGACTCCTCCACACCTGCGAACATCGAACCGGCCATCACGCAGTCGCCACCGGCAGCCAGAGCCTTCACAATATCGCCCGAGTAACGCAATCCGCCGTCGGCAATCACACCTACGCCGGTTCCCTTCACGGCCTGTGCGACATCATATATGGCGGAGAGCTGAGGCACACCCACACCGGCAATCACACGCGTGGTGCATATCGAGCCGGGACCTATTCCGACCTTCACGCCGTCAGCACCTGCATCGACAAGGAATTTTGCGGCGGCACCGGTAGCGATATTGCCCACGACAACATCCAACTCAGGATATGTACGCTTGACATCTTTGAGCAGCCTGACCACATTGGCCGAGTGTCCGTGCGCCGTATCTATGACAATCACGTCCACATGCGCATCGTACAGAGCCTCCACGCGCTGCATCGAATCCGGTGTTATACCTACGCCGGCAGCGA
>CAYXGF010000101.1:0-2791 GCA_964464465.1 uncultured Alistipes sp.
CTGAAGGAGCTTCGCCGCCGCCAGTACTTCACCAAGCCTTCGATCGCAAAGCGCGAGGCAATGCAGCGTGCGATTTACGTCGAGCATACGTATCGTCAGGAGGAGTAAAGATCCCCAAAACACTTCTTTCGGTACAGTTACTCATCGTTTCCATTGTATGTGTCACAGCAATAGGTGGACACAGATAGATGGGGAAATTAATGCCTGCAAACCTTGAGGCGTTAACCTGCGATGAAGCATAATTCCGAAAGATTGTTACAGAGACGGAACTCTGCCCTACGGGCCTTACGGAGGATATGCGCCATGCAACGAATGCCATAAGAACACATGGTATACATACGGATGGTTAGGTATTCCTTGCGACAGGCCATAATTGAATTCCAACAAATCTCAGCAAATGATAAATTATTGTTTGCTGGGATTTGTTATTAACCGGCAACGGTCATCGACCAGTCCGCTATCGCGACATAGATTTAGCGAACGACGAACAATCACTTCAAACACCAGATAATCAACACGGGATGAAACACTTGCTATCGCTCCTTTTATTGCTGTCATTCATATCATGCAAGCAATCCAACTCCGACTACATCAAGGACATCGAAATATTGTCGACAGACGTCGATGCGATCAAGAAAAAAGGGCTTGTCACCGATGTCGAGCTTATGGCAAGTCCCAATGTATTGGTGGCCGATTCATTAATCATATCCTACAATATAAAACCCGTCGAGAATAAATTTCTCACCATATACGATTTGAACACCGGCAAGTCGTTGGGAAACTTCTGTTTTAATGGCCGCGGCCGCCAAGAAGCCACCGGTATAATGATTCTAAGACAGCTACGACATAATGACAGGTCAGAACTGGTATCCGACATTTACGCCTACAATGACGACAAATTATTAGTCTGGAACATAACCCGGTCGTTACAATACGGAAACGACGTATACGACAGCATCATTCCCGTAGAATGGCGGAACGAATACAAAACCGTTTGCAGATTCAATTTCGGGATAAACGACGATCTCAAACTACTGAATATCCCTACAACCGACAGGTTTTCTGACAAAATCATACCGATGCACTATTCATTATACTCCTTAAAGGAGGATAAGGAGATCAAAAAATTTCCGGTATTATCAAAGCCTGTCATCAGTAATACAAACGGGTTCACGACGGAAATGCTGTCCTACACCGAGGACTGCATCAAGCCGGACTTTTCGAAAATCGCTTTCGGCATGACCTATGCCCCGGTTTTCGGAATTCTGGATATAAAAAGCGGCGAAATAAAAACATTCATGCTGGATGCTGATTTCAGATTCTCGGATCTGACATTGGGGAATAATCCATTATGGTGTTTCAAGAACCTGCAAGCCGACAATGACAGGATTTATGCACTTTATCATGGAGACTACGAGCCCCGGACGGGGATGGCCAAAGGCAATGCCGAGGAGGAAAGTCTGATATATGTATTCGACTGGGACGGCAACCTGCTGCAAAAAATGATTTTGGACCAAGATGTATATTGCATATCACTCGATAGCAGACGGGCGGTGCTTTACGGAGTAAATCCGATGAAAGAACAGATATTCGCATATGATCTGAATAAATAACGTTAAACATCAAACCGGTGAAATGGCATGATTTGCAGCGGGCCCAAATAACAGAACCATAACAAGAGGTGCGGAAAATTCCGCATCTCTTTCATTTGGCGAACCGGAGATCACGGACAAGCACGACCAGCTGTAATAAACGCATTTATTGGCGGCGGCGAGACCTGTATATCGGAGCCTCATGAGACGATATATCAATCAGATCGGTCGGTTTATGCAGGGGCGGACGAACGTTGAAAACAGAACATAGATACTCCGTTTTTCCATTCGGCCTAAAAAATTGCGATTTTTTTTCTTGAAGAATTAGGAATTTTCAATGATTTTGATTATCATTGCACACTGCTAAATATTTCTTGTTCAAAGGAATATTGCGATGAAAAAGGGTTAAGTTAGATGACGACACTTAAGCAATTGAAAAACCGATGATTAGGGCTGCCAAAATACCCCCCCCCTCCATGAATGAGTCCATCTCTTTCATGGATAAACAACCCGAATCGGGGACTTCTCCGAACCGTCTGTCCGGCAAGCGGCTGAAGTCGGCAACCATGCAAAAATACGCGGGATTGCCGAATCGCAGGTGTTTTCCGGTGTGTCGATTCGGCGGGCTGTCGATCGTGTTGCGTCATCGCCGGAGGGTTTCAATCGCTATTCTTGAAGAACAGCGACCCCGGACTGGGTATCACACAGTTGGGTTCGAAGATACAGGCAATATTCAGCAGTAGAATCAAATTTTAAAACCAGTCAAGGATGAGGCTTTTAGCGTTTGCTCTCGCGGTCATAATGGCTTTCCCCGTGTTCGGCTCTACCGGCGCCGACTCGGTGAAGGTTTATTTCCGTGTGGGCCATCGCCAGTTCGACCCCTCGCTGGGCGACAACCGCGCCGAGATGGAACGGTTTGTCGGACAAGTGCGCAAGGCCGAAGCCTCGGGCAACATCGAACACATTGTCGTTCGTGCCTATGCCTCGCCCGACGGTCAGAACAAAGCCAACCAGCTGCTGTCGGTCGGACGATGTGAAGTCATCGCCGATTATATCGCAAAGCATACCGGTGTCAGCACGACACTCATAAAGATGGAACCGGGCGGAATCGCATGGGACGAACTCCGACAGCTCGTCGCGGCGAACCCGGATGTTCCCTCGCGCGAGAAAGTTCTCGATATTCTCGACAATACTCCGGT
>CAYXGF010000102.1:0-2778 GCA_964464465.1 uncultured Alistipes sp.
AACGCTGTTTGAACTCCTCGATGACGACGCGTTTCTCGGTTTCGAGCGCTTCGGACGAGATGTCGAGGCCCGTCATGCGGTCGGCCTCCAGCCAGAGAGCCGTCTCGACGTTGTCCTTGGGCAGGGTGATGTAGAAGTCCGTGTAGTCGTTGTTGGTGAAGGCGTTGTTGTCGCCGCAGGCCATCTGCACCGGCAGGTCGAAGTCGGGCACGTCGCGCGTACCGCGGAACATGAGGTGCTCGAACAGGTGGGCGAAGCCCGTGCGTGCGGGATCTTCGTTGCGCGCCCCGACCTTGTAGAGGATGTTGACGGCCGCGAGCTTCGACTGCCGGTCGCGGTTGACGGCCACCGTCAGCCCGTTGGCGAGGGTATGTCGTTCGTAGGGTATCATCGTGCGGAGTTTCGGACAAAGATAGTGCAAAATCCCGCACCGTGCAACGGTCCCGCGGGTTTGCCTGCGCAGCCCTCCGGGCGGGAGCGGCGTGCGAGGCGCCGCAAACGAAACGGGGATCCGGCCGGCCGGATCCCCGTGCAGCTGTGCCGTGGAGGCGATCCGGGCTCACATGCGTTCGTACTCGAACGTCTCTTCGTGGGTATAGAAACTGAACACGGCGCGATAGCCCTCCTTGGCCTGAAAGTAGCGGCCCTCGCAATAGTAGTTGCCCGGGTTGAGGCGGATCGACCGGCTGTTGCACGACTCGATATAGACTCTCTCGAGTTCTACTTCTCTTCCGTTTTCGTAGGTGTAGACCGAGACGGTTATCCCTGAAGTGCAGCCGTTGCGGAAAAGGACGTTGTCGGGGAAATCGTTGTCTTTCGAGCAGGCCGAGAAGAGCAGGGCGATTCCGAAGAACAGGGCGAAAAGTTTGAATGGTTTCATAAGTATTTGTATGTAAATAATTTATACTAATATGTCAGGGGTAGGTCGTTTCATCCGATACTTCGTAACGGGTTTGTTGTGCCAGTTCGAATGTTTTGTAGATGATCGATTCGGGAGCGCCGTTATGCGGTGAGACTTTAATTGCAAACCGGACGTAATAAGTGAGATTGGAGGGTAATTCGTGGTTATTGAAAGTTGTACCTTGAATGTAACTATATGTATGGGCAGGGATATGGATGAAATCTTTCTCTCCGAATGTATGGTCGTATCCGGTTGTGACGATATCCTGTCTTTCAATGGTCACGTCTGCTATCTTTTGCAACTCGGGATTGATGATCAAATATTGCGAATAATCTTGAATCTCATAATCGAGCTCACCTTCTGTAATTGTCAACATCTGATCTGGATCGAACGGTTCATCGGGTTCGTTGTATATTCTCGACCGGTTGATCAGTGTGATTGTCGGTTGTTGAAACATGTTGCATATGCCTAGTGGATTATTGTACAGGGGAATGATTCCGATTGCACTCGATGAAATAGAAGTCCCGGGAATCCACATAGAAGCCGGAGAAGATGGGAATGATCCAAACTCGGTCAAAGCGCCTTTGGTTGTTGTGCATACTTCGAGTTTCAAAGAAATCGGAGTGGGAGCTGTTGTAGAAACACCTCCAATGATTGCATTAAGAAAAGAAAATGATTTTTTAAGAATATCGCCGATACCCAATTTGGCAGCGTCGTTGATGCTTGATACGATTCCTTCGAAAAATTTTTGAGGAAGATTCAAACTGTTTTTATTTGACGTGGTATCCCGAAGGCTTTCGGCAACGGTTTTATCGACATTAGTCAAAATCAATTGTGATGCAATTTTGTTTAGATTGTCTGTTGAGAAGGGATTTCTGCCGGAAGCAGTGGCCGTACCGATTGTCCCGATAATGTCTCCGACGGAGCGGGATTGCATCTTGATTTCTGCAACGTTGACATAATTTAACCACCAGCATAATTGAACATCCTGATAGTTCATATTGAGAAGAGCGGGGTCGTAGGCCAATTCGTACTGCATCATGTACCATTTGTTGGCAGCCATCGGCGCTGATCCGTTTTTGGGCTTGGGTTGCAGTTGGTTGAATTCAGTCGGATAGGAGTTGGGGTGAATAAACTCTTTGCCGCAAAATCGTAACAGGGAAATATTCTTGTGAGAGGATGCGATTGATATACCGTCCTGTAGCTGGGACGAGGTTGTGACGAATTGTGTAGTTAAATAGATATATACGCGCATGATTCCCCGATATTTGTTGTAAAGTACGAAATAGGGGTTGATCAGCACACTGGGTGCATTCGGATCGAATGTACTGTACAGAAGTTCCCAGCCGTCGAATGCTTTGTGATCGTTGATGATTTCCCAGTCGTAGGTTCCGACTAAACTGCCTTGTCCTATCCATGGCGTCGGTATGCGACTCTGTCCCTGCGGGGTGGGCATCCAGTCGACGTTTTCCCAGTCGAAATAAAGCGTGGGTACAGTGCGGGTAAGAAGTAGACCTGTTGTAGTATTACGGTTGTATTCGATCAGCTCGTCCGTATGGTAGCAATTTGTGTTTGCAATTGCGATTGCAAAATAGAATAAAAATTTCGCAAGAAATTTTTGTTTAAACAGCGAGAGTGGTTTCATAAAAAGAAGGATTTGATATTGTACATATGCAATAATACGTTTTATTATTTGAAAAAGCAAGCAGAACGTCGGAAAAGTTGGCGTTGGACGTATTTTCTTGTTGCTAAAAGGTTTAAGCATTCTTGCGCGACCTTTGCCGTGCGGAAGGCGCGGCGGCGGTTGGGGCTGCCGGAAAGGGTGCTCCGAAGTGTGAACCGAATAACACTCCGACTGTTAAAAAACTAACGCAGAA
>CAYXGF010000103.1:0-2730 GCA_964464465.1 uncultured Alistipes sp.
CGTCGGCTGTCTTGCGTTCGATGTGGCACGACATCCCGGAGTCGTTGCCGCTGCCACGCTGCAAGTGACACACGGCATATTGGATATTACTCATAGTCTGATTCGTTTCTTTGATGTATAAATGGTGTTCTGCTTGGGATTGGGATGTAAATTTCCGGCTGGCATCTGCCGCTAGGCTACGGGAGTCGGGAGGGCCAAGCCCTTTCGCTTATGGGCTTTTTTACTGCCACTCGGAGAGTGAAAGCGGTGAAAATGCCCTAATAAGCTACGGAAACAGCTTAATTATTCGATACACTACTGATTATAAATAATATATAATAAATGTGGTTTGAAAAGAAACATAACAGAAACAAGAAACGCTTTTTATCCTTTCCAGTTCAGACTTGTTTGACACTTCGTTTCATCGATTGCAGATATTGACATCCGATGATTACAAAGGGGATTCGTTCCATTTTATAAGATCATTCTGCGGCCAAAAGAGAAATATTGTTCGCTTCGGTCTACCCGGCTCGGCAAAGATAGCCATAATCTGCCAAACAAAGAGGTACAAGATGTGTGGCATTACTGCGACCTCATCATCTACATATACGCAGGTATAAACACCTGCATATATACTTTATTTTAGATTAGCATATATATAGGCTAATAGAGCAAAGTGAAGTGTTTTTGAGGAAAGCAACACAACAATAATACAACTTGCCCAAAGTGAAGGTTGGGTAATTTATATTTTTCTTTTGGCTGCGAAAATCTTTCTGCTTGGAGTAGTTTACCGCCTGTCGATTCGACCGGACAATACTATTGGCTTTTGGCGGTGATATGGAACGGATATAAACTATTCGAGAGAATATCGTTGTTATAAGGATAAAAAAGCATCGTTCCCTACCAAATATATTGGACAATATCAAAGCATCTCTCTTTTTGCTGGCAAAAGTCATTGGCAATTGAAATGCTGACGCAGGCTTGCCTGTTGTACGCTTGTCATAGGCTTGTGGGAGCCTAATACCCCTGTCGACTTGCGTCGCCGAGAAAATTGCCACTCCAACTGCAAGCAGAAAGAGCGTTTATATATAACGTAAATCTAATGTGGCTACATATAGGGTAATACATCCCTACTTCAACACCAATCAATCGTATAGGTAGTCTGCATGGCTTGTTATCGCATCCATTATCAATGCCCCATATCCGGGCAATTGTTAGATGACCATAGATCAAACTGCCTACAAAGTCTTGCTACCCGTTTATCCGGTCGCCGCAAAACATCTTCCGGCGGCATTTTCCGCAGTGCCGGCCACACCATACGGCATCGAACTGGTCGGCGGCGGCATCGACCAGCGCAGGGTCGTCGGTCAGGATGCCCGCCTCGAAATTGCGGGTCGTCGCGCCTTTCATGCCGAGGCCCGCGCCGGTCAGATTGGCCGAGCCGATGTAGGCGACCTCACAATCGAAAATCAGCATCTTGAAATGCACGCGCGGACACAGCCGGCGCTCCAGACGGCTCCACAGCAGCGGATATTTGTCGAAATCGTCGGCGAAGTTGCGCCCCGGCTCCTTGGCATGAATCAGCCGCACCTCGACACCGCGGCGGATCAAATCTTCCAATACCCTCAGCAGCGGCACGGAGCCGCGCCCCTCCTTCACATAGAGGTCCTTGATATCCGCCGTACCGATCCACAGGTATCGTTCGACCCGCCGGATACGCTCGACGACCTAGGTGTAGTGGGCTTCATTGGCGATGTAGCGAATCATTTCTCTTTACATTTTGTTCAACTGCCGGAACCGGTTCCGGTATCCGACGTAAGTCGGATCGTCCTTGCCCTTGATCATCGACAGATAGTTTATCTTGCCGTAGATCACCATCCTCAACTCTTTCTCGGCACCTTGGCAGAAATCGTCCCGATAAATCTGCTGCGCACGGTCGTAGCCGTGCTGCTCCCACAGATGCAGCAGCGTGCGCAGCTGCTTGACGTAACGGCGGGAAACATTCACCTTCTCGCCGACGGTCAAGCCCGTAACCTCCAGCCGCTCGCCTTTGGCGCGGATGCTGGTCTTGCGGTCGTTGATCTTCAGACCGTACTCCTCGATCATCGAGCGGACCTTATCGCGGAAAAACGGCGAGAAACGTCTGATCGGACGGTTGTGGCTGAATGTAATGTCGTCGGCATAGCGCGTATAGTTGTAGCCGTGCGCCGCAGCGAATGCCGACAGCCGCCGGTCCAGCCGCTTGAGCACGATATTCGACAGCACGGGCGAGGTCGGCGCACCCTGCGGCAGGACCTCGACGCCGGATTCATTGGGTACGGTGCAAAGGTTGCAGATCATGTTGATGACCTCGGACGAAGTGATTCGGTCGGACAACTCCTCCCGGAGTGCGGTACGCATCATCGCCTTCGTAATGCTCGGAAAGAAGTTCTCCAAATCCATGTTGAGCATACAGCTTTGGTGCAGATGCTGTCGGGCATTGTATGCGACACTGCGACCGGCAATGAACCCCGCAGCGGCCTCCGAGGGGGTAAAAAGGGCTTGCAGCAGAGCTCCCACGGCACGCTGCGCATCTTTCAGCGGTTTGACCGGGGCGCTGATGGTCCTCACGCCGCCGGTCTTCTTAGGAATGGTGAACTCCACATACGACGCTGCGCGGACACGGGCGGGCAGGAACTTGCGCAGGTGATCCCGACGCTCGGTCAGGGCCCAGCAATCGAGCAGATAACCGCAGGTGTGGACGGCTTCGAG
>CAYXGF010000104.1:0-2573 GCA_964464465.1 uncultured Alistipes sp.
CGTGGCGGTCGAGCAGAAGATACCAGTGTTTGGTCTTGCGCAGCACGGGTGTGGCGCCCGAGATGGTGCTTTTTGGATTTATCAAATCCGTGGCGCTGAGAGTCGAGCCGCACTTCTCGCACTGGTCGCCGTAGGCTCCTTCGCTGCCGCACGACGGACAGGTTCCTGTTATGTACCGGTCTGCGAGGAATGTCTCGGCTTCGGGGTCGTAATACTGTTCGGATTCGCTCTCCGTGAAACAGCCCTTGTCATGGAGCGTGCGGAAGAAGTCGGATGCCGTGACGGTGTGGACGGGCGATGTGGTACGGGAATATATGTCGAACGATATGCCGAGCTGTTCGAACGACTCCTTTATTATCCTGTTGTATTTGTCCACGATGTCCTGCGGAGTGACACCCTCGCGGCGGGCCTTGATTGTGATGGGTACGCCGTGCTCGTCCGAGCCGCAGACCCACAGCACGTCGCGGCCGCGCAGCCTGAGATAGCGGACGTAGATGTCGGAGGGGATGTATACTCCGGCAAGATGGCCTATGTGTACCGGACCGTTGGCGTATGGAAGCGCCGAGGTCACCATGTATCTTTTGAATGTTTTCATTTCGCCTGTTTTGTTTGTTTCTTACTCGGTTTTGGCTGCAACTGTTCGAATCCCTTGCCGTAGACGCCCATCACGCTGCCCACGGAGATGAATGCGTCGGGGTCTATCTCCTTGGCCAGACGCAGTATGGAGTTTGACTCCATCTTGCGGCATACTACCATAAGCATCTTGGACGGCTGGTGCGTGTACGCGCCCTCGCCTTCGAGAATCGTCACTCCGCGGTGCAGGTCGTTGATGATGCGTTCGGAGATTTCGTTGTAGCGTTTGGTGAAGATGAATATCTGCGAGGACTGGTTGTTGCCCGCCATTATCGAATCCACGGCGTAGCCGAACGTGGCTACCATGATGAAACCGTAGATTATAGTGGGAATGTCCTGATAGATGAGGTACGAGCCGGAGATGATGATGGAGTCCGTCATCAGAAGCACCTTGCCGTAGCTGATGGTCTTGAACTTGTTTATTATCATCGCCACGATGTCGGTTCCTCCCGTGCTGCCGCCCTGCATGAAGCACAGGCTCACGCCCACGCCCGACAGAGCGCCGCCCAGAACGGCCGACAGGAGTTTGTCGTCGCCCAGACCAAGAAGGTTCGGCGGCAGCAGGCCTTTGAGAAAACTCATCAGCACGGAAATCATGATTATGCAGTAGATTGTCTTGGCGCCGAACTTGACGCCTATCATAATCATGGCAAGGATTATAAGCACGGCGTTGATTACGAAAAACATCACGCCCATCGACAGACGTCCGTCCGTGGCGTACTGAATCAGCAGCGCAAGACCGCTGGCGCCGCCGCCGATACCGCTTGCCGATTCTATGATGCTTACCCATGCGAAAGCGTAGCACAGACATCCGAGCCCCATCAGCAGGTACTCGCGGATGATTCGCCAGATGTCCATTTTCTTTGTATTTGTCATTTTCTGTGTAGTTAGATTACGATGTTGATGATTTTTCCTGGAACTATTATCATTTTCTTCACCGGTTTGCCCTCCGTCCATTTCTCCGCGGCTGGGTCCTGCATTACGGCTGCCTCTATCTCGGCGTTGGATATTCCGAGCGGAAGAGTCTTTTTGAAGCGCATCTTGCCGTTTACCGATACCGGATACTCGAAACTGTTCTCCACTAAATAGCGCTCCTCGGCCTCGGGCATGCTTGCGTCGAAAATCGTCTGCTCGTGTCCCATCATCTGCCACAGTTCTTCGGCGATGTGCGGGGCGAACGGCGAGAGAAGGATTGTCAGCGGTTCGAGAATGGCGCGTTTGTCGCAGCCGCCAAGCTCGTTCAGGCATATCATGAATGCGCTGACGGAGGTGTTGTAGGAGAAGTTCTCTATGTCTTCCCTTACTTTCTTAATCGTCTTGTGCAGCGTTTTCAGCTCCGCGGCGGTAGGCTGTGCGTCGCTCAGACGGAACTCTGAGCTGCGGTCGAAGAACAGACGCCAGAATTTTTTGAGGAACTTGTGCACTCCGTCTATGCCGTTGGTGTCCCATGGCTTGCTCTGCTCTATGGGGCCGAGGAATATCTCGTACATGCGCAGCGTGTCGGCACCGTAGCTGTCCACGATATGGTCCGGGTTGACCACGTTGTACATGCTCTTGCTCATCTTTTCGATAGCCCAGCCGCAGACGTACTTGCCGTCTTCGAGAATGAACTCCGAATTCTTGTAGTCGGGGCTCCAATTGCGCAGGGCCTCGATGTCGAGAATGTCGTTGCGCACGAGATTCACGTCGACGTGTATCTGCTGCGTGTCGTAGGAGTCTTTGAGCCCGAGCGAGACGAACTTGTCGGTGCCCTTGATGCGGTATATGAAGTTTGACCGACCCTGAATCATGCCCTGGTTGACGAGTTTGCGGAACGGCTCCTGCTCGCATACGACGCCCATGTCGAACAGAAACTTGTTCCAGAAGCGCGAATATATCAGGTGACCGGTGGCGTGTTCGATTCCGCCGACGTAGAGGTCCACGTTGCGCCAGTATTCGTC
>CAYXGF010000105.1:0-2559 GCA_964464465.1 uncultured Alistipes sp.
TAACACAGGATTATTGGCAGCATAAATATTATAACCCCAGATTTATTATTGAACAAAAATAAGTATATTTGTTACCATGAAAGATAAAATACAAAATCAACAGGCGGCAAACACTCGCAGCAGGATTGCGGATATTTGTAAGAATTGTACGCACGGTCAATTCGACCCGCAGCGTGGAATAATTTGCGGTCTGACGAATGATTGTGGCGATTTTCATGATGACTGCGAATCGTTTGAACCGAACGAATCATATATCGCAAGAAAGTGTGAAGATAGAGAAAAATCCCAAAAAGATGAGACTGCTGATTCCTCTATTTTTTTCTTTGCGATTGTTCCTACATATTTGTTCTGTTTGATCAGTATGCTGATAGGTGGTGATACTCCTGCGACGACCATTTGGGTATTGTTGGCTGTCGGCGTAACGCTCGCAGGTGCCGGTTTTGCCTACTATATGTACAACCGCAGCCGACAGAAAAGAGTTGCATTCGGGCGGCTGAACGAAAAAAATATTATGTCAATACTTCGCGACGAGGGTTATCGTCCCGAAAAAATCGACGACGGCATTATGTTCAAGGTATCCGGATACAATTACCATCTCAGATACAATGACTCGCGGTTCATTCTTCGTTCCAGCTGGCTGTTTGAGAACAGGGATGTCGAACTGATGCGTGCGATAGCGGCACAGATAGGCAATGAAATATTGATTGCAAAGGTTTTCGTGTCGGATTATGACGAGGAAGACCGGGGCGTTTCGGTCATCGTGTCGATAGAGGCATTGATGAGTTACGAAGTGGAACTACGGGAGCAACTGCCGCAATTCGTTAATATCATTGATGCGTCGATAAATCATTTTGCCACGCAGTTGAATGATATTTGCGACAATCAAAATCGCGAACAGGAGGATGCATCCGCCCGACGACAGAGTGTATATTATCCGGAATACGGCTGGTTGGCGGAGATGGTCGATGCCGTTCGCGACGGCAAACTCGCTCCGGAAGCTCTGTCCGACGAGGCCTGGCTGAAACAGGGTTTCCTGCACTGGTGCGAACCATCTATGATTAAGATATGGGACGAGTTCAAAATCATCCGTGTCGATAAATATGGCGATTACAAACTGATTGTATATCGCTTTCCCGAACCGAAGGCGGTTCCAGAAGCCGTGTATGGTGCCGTATTGTTGAATGTTTCGACAAAAGAGGCTGTTTATTACACATTGGAGTATTCGTATAACGGGAAATGGGTATTGGGTGCAACCGACAACGGGAAGCATGCGAATTACGGAGAAGCCGAAACGAACGATCTCGAAAAGTTTATCGATTGGATATTCGATTCCAACAAACAACTGCATCACTATACCGACATGTATCGGTACGATAATGATGTTGTAAGTTGATTCCGTTTTGATACGTTGCCGGGGTGCGGACTATTAATTCATACACCCAAAGCGCCATTTCATACATTGGCGGCGGGATTTCTTGACCCTTATTGAAAACTTTTTTACTTTTGTTAATCGATTGGAAACAATGACGAAACAGTTAATCATATCTACATCAAACGATCTGGTGCGTATTGCGCCGGAGTGCATCATCTATGTTGCATCCGACGGCAACTACTCGACATTGGTGCAGACCGATGGCGAGATGCGGATGTTGTCGTACCAACTCGGACAAGTCGAAAAGATGATTGCCTCTCAACTCGGTGCGGAGGGCAATATGTTTATCCGTATCGGAAAGAGTTTGATTATAAACCGTTCCTACATTTACTACATCAATATAACGAAACAGAAACTGACGCTCTCCGATACCCGGAGATTCAGCCATACGGTTGCGGCTTCGAAGGAGGCATTGAAGCAGTTGAAAGAACTTTTGGAAAAGGAGGTGAAATAATATGAGGGAAGAAAAAGATATTAGGGATGATGAAATTCGTGTCATTGGCAATGATAC
Source organism: uncultured Alistipes sp. (assembly GCA_964464465.1). GTDB lineage: Bacteria > Bacteroidota > Bacteroidia > Bacteroidales > Rikenellaceae > UBA940. The sequence goes on from CAYXGF010000105.1 coordinate 1,944, forward strand.
GGCCGAGTCACAACCATCATCCCGCCGATTGTGGGGCTGGATTATACTCGGCTTTTCGGTGCTTGTTTTTATAGTCGGATTGCTGCTTGCAATCCTGCATGACAGAGCGGATGCAGAACCGGGCACTTATTTCGAATCTCCATCCGAACAGCCTGCATCCGAAGTTCAGGTTTTGCATAGGTTGGGACGAGAAACGGACCCGCAGGTTCGCGGATTTACCGAAATCCGCGATACGACGATTAACGATATTCCGCTGCGGCTGTTTATTCCGCACAATGCCGAGATGTCATTGCATGTCGGTCGCCTGAATAAGCGGGATACGACTATTGTCTATGCGGCACAGGCGGCAGATGTCAGGCGGGACAACGGCAAAATCGTAGGGGCTTTTGTCCTGCATGGCGAGCCGTTGGCGTGGGGTCTGTCGAAGAAGGGTTTTTGCGCTTCGATTGACGGCAAAATCACAGTCGGCGTCGCAGACAATTCGCCACTGTTCGAGGAGGCGACCGAACGCGAAGGCTACTTTTTCCGGCAGTATCCGTTGGTGAAAGACGGTATTTTGATCGAGAACGAACCGAAGAACAAGTCCGAGCGACGGGCGATTTGCGACCGGTTGGGC
>CAYXGF010000106.1:0-2426 GCA_964464465.1 uncultured Alistipes sp.
GAATGGACTGCAAGATAGGCGTCTCAACCTCCACGTATCCGAACGAATCGAAGAACTGACGCATGGTCGATATTATCTTCGCACGCTTCACGAACACGTCCTTGACATGAGGATTCACAATCAAGTCCACGTAACGCTGACGATAGCGCACCTCAGGGTCGGTGAATGCGTCGAAAGTCTGCCCGTCCTTCTCCTTGACTATCGGCAGAGGACGTATCGACTTGCTCAGTACGGTGAATTTCTTGCAGTGCACGGACAGCTCGCCGGTCTGCGTCCGGAACACGAATCCCTCCACGCCCACTATATCACCTATATCGAGCAGTTTTTTGAATACAGTATTATACAACGTCGTATCCTCGCCGTCGCACACCTCGTCACGACGGATATAGACCTGAATACGCCCGGTGTGATCCTGCAATTCGAAAAACGAGGCGCTGCCCATTATACGGCGGCTCATTATACGTCCAGCAACACTCACGTTCTGGAAACGGGAATTATCGTTATCGAATTCCGCAGCTATCCCGGCAGCAGTCGCCGTCACCTCATATCTGGCGGCAGGGTACGGCTCTATGCCCAGACGCCGCATCTCTGCCAGGGAGTTGCGGCGCAACTGCTCCTGTTCACTGAGTTCAATCATATTTATATAACGTTAAATTTCGAATGGCAAAGTTAAAAAATAAATCCGAGAGAGAGCGTTATTTCGGAGCCTTTTTATACAAAAAGACAGCTATGACCGCGAATATTATATTAGGTATCCACACCGAGAAACCGGCAGGCAGCGACCCTCCCTTTGCGAATTCCTCCGCAAAACGCTGAAACAGTATATACGAGAAACACAGCACGATTCCCATGCCGATATGAAGTCCGGTTCCGCCACGAACCTTGCGCGAGGAAATCGAGACGCCGATAAGCGTAAGTATGAACGCCGCAACTGGATAGGCGACCCGTCCGTGCCGCTCCACCTCGAACAGCGGAATCATATCCGACCCTTTGGACTTCTGCTGGCGTATGAATTCGGTAAGCGGCCCTATCTGCATGGTCTTGATAAGCTCCGCCACATTTCCGAGCTCCTCCGTATTGAGATTTATCAGCGTGTCGAGCGCAACGTGCTGCATATATGACTCCCTGCCCTCAGGGCCTGCATCGAACAGCCTCACGGAATACTTGGGAGCCGTCCAGCGGCCGTTCTCCGGATTGTATGTCACATCCCCGGCTTCGAGCATCGCAACCAGCGAGGTTCCGTCGTAACGTTCTATCGACATGAAGTTGGCTTTCTGCGTCGCACCCGAGAAATTACGGATATAAGCGAACGTACCGGGCTCAATCTGCCTGTAAATGTGCTTGTCGTATTTGACGTTTTTCTTTCTCGGTATGTATTGCGACTCGAACTCCACCCTTTTTATGTTCGTATGCGGGACAATCCACATGTTGAGCCCTATCGACACGGAAGCGATTACGGCCGCCGAAACGAAATACGGCCACATCAGACGCCGGAAGCTCACGCCGCTCGAAAGAATGGCTATTATCTCGGTCTGATAAGCCATCTTAGAGGTGAAGTATATAACCGTTATGAATGTGAACAGACCGCTGAACTGGTTTATAAAGAACGGTATGAAGTTCACGTAATATTTCAGTATCACATCCTGGAACGGCGCCTTCTGCGATATGAAGTCGTCCACCTTCTCCGCATAGTCGAACACTACGACGATAACGATTATAAGAGCCAACAGAAACACGTAAGTTCCGAGGAACTTGCGTATGATGTATCTGTCGAGTATTTTGAGTCCCGGATTTTTCATTATAGTTTTCTGCCGATTTTCAACACTGTACTCTGCTTCCACTGCGGGAAGTCTCCGGCCAGAATATGTTCGCGGGCCTGACCGACCAGCCAAAGATAGAAACTTACATTATGCAGCGACGCAATCTGCGCGCCGAGCATCTCGCCCGATATGACCAGATGTCTGAGATAGGCCTTCGAGTATACCGTGTCGGCGAAACACAGACCCGCCGGGTCAATAGGCGAGAAATCATCCATCCACTTGCGGTTGCGTATGTTAATCATGCCCTCGGTCGTGAACAGCATTCCGTTTCTGCCGTTGCGCGTGGGCATCACGCAGTCGAACATATCCACTCCGCGTTCGATTGCTTCAAGGATATTTATCGGAGTTCCAACCCCCATAAGGTAGCGAGGCCTGTTCTCCGGCAATACGGCATTCACGACATCAATCATATCGTACATCACCTCCGCAGGCTCGCCGACAGCAAGACCGCCTATGGCATATCCGTCCGCATCGAAACGCTGCACGAACCGTGCGGCCTGCTCCCTTAAATCGGGATAGGTGCATCCCTGAACTATCGGGAAAAGCGACTGATAGTGTCCGTAGAGCGGAGCGGTCCTGGCGTACTGTTCGAAGCAGCGTTCCAGC
>CAYXGF010000107.1:0-2371 GCA_964464465.1 uncultured Alistipes sp.
TATGTATCGTCGACTTGGTGAGCCGTTACCTCACCAACTATCTAATACAACGCATATCCATCCTTAACCGCTGAAACTTTCAACCAAACCGGATGCCCGGTCTGATGTTATACGGTATTAGTACCAATTTCTCGGTGTTATCCCGTTGTTAAGGGTAGGTTATATACGCGTTACGCACCCGTGCGCCGGTCGCCGCCAATGTATTGCTACATCGCGATGCCCCTCGACTTGCATGTGTTAAGCCTGCCGCTAGCGTTCATCCTGAGCCAGGATCAAACTCTCCATTGTATAAAATGAAATTAAATTTTAAATCTTGGCTATTCTCAAAGGTATTGTTTGAAAATCATTTCCATCGAAATGGAAAGAATAAACTTTTAGCTGCTCAAAATCCTCAAAGAACGTTGTTCTATTCTATCTAAAAGAACTGTCTTGTTTTTACCTTTTACAGAACCGAAGTTCCGGTAAACCTTCCGCCTCGACTCGCTTACTGCTTTAACAGAAGTTCGTTTCAGTTTGGGATTGCAAAGGTAATCGCTTTTTTTCTTTTCTGCAAAATTTTTCGAGAAAAAATTAAGTTTTTTTTCATTCGATTGTTTTGCATTGATAAGAACCCTTTTGCTTTTCTTCTCCTTCCGCCCTGCCCGGCCTTGCCGTATCGTGCGTTTGGTTCCGAATTGCGGATGCAAAGGTAGCGACTTTTTTCGTATCTGCAAGCATTCCCGCAACTTTTTTTCATATTTTTTCAGCCCGAAATCACATCTCATTATCATACAGACGATTATATACGCAACTTTTTCGACCGCATTTCACGGTCCGCACGGCACATAAACGAACATGGCCGAAAAGCCGAGATTTATTCGCCCTTTATTATAATATGTATGGATTTTTTTAATACTTTTGCTCCCTCTAAACATTGAAAAACATCTTCGATACATGGAATACAAATTCAGAGACATCGAGCAAAAATGGCAGAAGGAGTGGGTCCGCCGGAAGACATACAAGGTGGAGACCGATTCGACGAAGCCCAAATTTTACGTTCTGGACATGTTTCCCTATCCGTCGGGAGCCGGCCTGCACGTCGGACATCCGCTCGGATACATAGCCTCGGACATATACTCGCGCTACAAAAGGCTGTGCGGATTCAACGTCCTGCACCCGATGGGATACGACGCATTCGGACTGCCGGCCGAGCAGTATGCCATTCAGACCGGACAGCACCCGGCCGTAACAACGTCTGCCAACATAAACCGATACCGACAGCAGCTGGACAAAATCGGATTCAGCTACGACTGGGACCGCGAGGTGCGCACGTGCGACGCCTCGTACTACAAATGGACCCAGTGGGCATTCCTGAAAATGTTCGACAGCTACTACTGCAACGACACGCAGCAGGCGCGTCCGATAGCCGAACTCATCGAGGCATTCCCGCGCTATGGCAGCCGCGGACTCAATGCGGCCTGCGGCGAGCCGATGGACTTCACAGCCGAGCAGTGGCAGGCAATGGACGAGACCGAACAGCAGAACGTACTGATGAACTACCGTCTGGCATACCGTTCGGACACGATGGTGAACTGGTGCGAGCAGCTCGGAACCGTACTGGCCAACGACGAGGTGAAAGACGGACTTTCGGTGCGCGGAGGATTTCCCGTGGTGCAGCGGGTGATGAAGCAGTGGCAGCTGCGCGTGACGGCATATGCCGAACGGCTGTTGCAGGGGCTCGACGATTTGGAGTGGAGCGACTCTCTGAAAGAGATTCAGCGCAACTGGATAGGCAAGAGCACGGGTGCGCAGATGTTCTTCGACATCGAGGGACACGACCGCAAGCTCGAAATATTCACCACACGCCCCGACACGGTGTTCGGCGTCACGTTCATGGTGATAGCGCCCGAACACGAGTATATCGGAGCACTGACCACCGAAGAGCAGAAGCAAGCCGTGCAGAACTACATCGACGAGACAAAGAAACGCTCCGAGCGCGAACGCATCGCCGAGACCAGACGTGTCAGCGGCGTTTTCACCGGCAGCTATGCCGTGAATCCGTTCACCGGCCGGCGTATTCCGATTTACGCGAGCGACTATGTTCTGGCAGGATACGGCACAGGGGCAATCATGGCGGTGCCGGCACACGACAGCCGCGACTACGCCTTCGCCCGTCATTTCGGTCTGGAAATCACGCCTGTCGTCGAGGGCGGCGACATCTCCGAACAGAGCTACGACGCAAAGAGCGGACGGATGATTAACTCGGGATTCCTGACCGGAATGGACGTAAAGGAGGCCATTTCCGCCATGTTCGTCGAGATAGAGAAACGCGGCATCGGCAAAAAGCAGGTCAACTACCGTCTGCGCGACGCCATATTCTCGCGCCAGCGCT
>CAYXGF010000108.1:0-2266 GCA_964464465.1 uncultured Alistipes sp.
AGGCTTGCCTGTTGTACGCTTGTCATAGGCTTGTGGGAGCCTAATACCCCAATCGACTTGCGTTGCTGGGTAAATTGCCACTCCAACTGCAAGCAGAAAGAGCGTTTATATCCATTATAACATAAATCTGACGTGGCTACGCATAGGGTAATAAATACTTACTCCAATACAAACCAATCGTATATGAGGTATGTATCGAACATCATCGAAAGCGAAGCCGAAGATGATGCGTCGGTTATCCCCTACATTATCAATGCCCCATATCCGGGCAATTGTTAGATGACCATAGAGCAAACGGCCTACAAAGCCCTGGAGCCGTTTATCCGGTCGCCGCAAAACATCTTCCGGCGGCATTTTCCGCAGTGCCGGCCACACCATACGGCATCGAACTGGTCGGCGGCGGCATCGACCAGCGCAGGGTCGTCGGTCAGGATGCCCGCCTCGAAATTGCGGGTCGTCGCGCCTTTCATGCCGAGGCCCGCGCCGGTCAGATTGGCCGAGCCGATGTAGGCGACCTCACAATCGAAAATCAGCATCTTGAAATGCACGCGCGGACACAGCCGGCGCTCCAGACGGCTCCACAGCAGCGGATATTTGTCGAAATCGTCGGCGAAGTTGCGCCCCGGCTCCTTGGCGTGAATCAGCCGCACCTCGACACCGCGGCGGATCAAATCCTCCAGCACCTTCAGCAGCGGCACAGAGCTGCGCCCCTCCTTCACATAGAGGTCCTTGATATCCGCCGTGCCGATCCACAGGTATCGTTCCACCCGCCGGATACGCTCGACGACCTCGGAGTAGTGGGTTTCATTGGCAATGTAGCGAATCATATCTCTTTACATTTTGTTCAGCCGCCGGAACGGTTCCGGTATCCGACGTAGGTCGGATCGTCCTTGCCCTTGATCATCGACAGATAGTTGATCTTGCCATAGATCACCATTCTCAACTCTTTCTCGGCACCTTGGCAGAAATCGTTTCGGAAAATCTGCTGCGCACGGTCGTAGCCGTGCCGTTCCCACAGATGCAGCAGCGTGCGCAGCTGCTTGACATAGCGGCGGGGAACATTCACCTTCTCACCGACGGTCAGCCCCGTAACCTCCAGCCGCTCGCCCTTGGCGCAGATGCTGGTCTTGCGGTCGTTGATCCTCAGACCGCAAGCCTCGATCATCGAGCAGACCTTGTCCCGGAAAAACGGAGAGAAACGTCTGATCGGGCGGTCGTGGCTGAATGTAATGTCGTCGGCATAACGCGTATAGTTGTAGCCGTGCGCCGCAGCGAATGCCGACAGCCGTCGGTCCAGCCGTTTGAGCACGATATTCGACAGCACGGGCGAGGTCGGCGCGCCCTGCGGCAGGACCTCGACACCGGCTTCATTGGGTACGGTGCAGAGGTTGCAGATCATGTTGACGACCTCGGACGAAGTGATTCGGCCGGACAGCTCCTCCCGGAGTGCGGTACGCACCATCGCCTTCGTAATACTCGGGAAAAATTTCCCAAATCCATGTTGAGCATACAGCTTTGGTGCAGATGATGTCGGGCATTGTATGCGACACTGCGACCAGCAATGAACCCAGCAGCGGCCTCCGAGGGGGTAAAAAGGGCTTGCAGCAGAGCACCCACGGCTCGCTGCGCATCTTTCAGCGGTTTAACCGGGGCGCTGATGGCCCTGGTGCCGCCGGTCTTCTTGGGGATGGAGAACTCCACATACGCCGCCGCGCGGACACGTGCGGGCAGGAACTTGCGCAGGTGATCCCGATGCTCGGTCAGGGCCCAGCAATCGAGCAGATAACCGCAGGTGTGGACGGCTTCGAGAAAGTCGTGACGACTGCCAATCGTCCGATCTTTCATGTAATCTTCAATTATTTCGCGGGTTGTCATGGTGTTACGGAGATGATCCAAAAACGTCCCTTGAAAAAATCCGGATTCCTCTTTCGTGTGTGTCGCAAGACAAAAGGCTGCGGCAAGGTGCGTCGGAGCCGAGGAGTGCAGCGAACATCATCGAAGGCGAAGCCGAAGATGATGCCCTCACTGCAGGACGACAGCGAACGACGTGCATGGCCATAGCCGCAAAAAACAAACTTCGGGGGCGCTCCGTTTTTCAGGCGGAGCGAAATCTGCCGGATACAGCAGACAGATTGCAAAGTGCGGAACCGGATAGTTTCAAGGAACGCAAGCGGTTAATAACTATCAAAAATAGTATTATTTCGGATTAAATGCAATCTCTGTATCACTTTTTGCCCTTGTCCCCACATAAACGACGACCTGTATT
>CAYXGF010000109.1:0-1870 GCA_964464465.1 uncultured Alistipes sp.
GGACATCAACACGCAGGTGAAGAAGATCGACGGAGTGAAGTCGGTGAACATAATGCTCACCTTCGAACCGCCTTGGGACCGGAGCATGATGTCGGAGGAGGCGCTGCTGGAGCTCAACATGCTGTAAACGAACACGCGCAGCCACGCACCGACCCGAAAATGGAGGATACCCGACGCATAATCAACAGACTGAAAGCCGGAACCGGATGCTTCGCCTGCGGCGGCTATCTGGCGTCGATAAGCGCGCTGCACCGCACCGAGATATACAACGCCTTGGGCTACGAACGGCTGCACCGCAAGAACGCCGACGTAAACCGGTTCTACACCGAACTGCACTCCGACTGGCCGCAGACATTCTACCTGATGTTCCTGCGTGTCATGGGCGGCGAGAGCAACAAGGAGGCCTTCACCGAGCTGGCCCGTACGGTGCCCTATGCCGCCGTGCTGCGCGAGAAACTCGTGCCGCGCAATATCGAGGCCATGCTGATCGGGGCCTCGGGCATTCTGGAAAGGTATCCGCACGACGAGTACATACTCGATCTGAAACGCAACTTCGAATATCTGGCAGCCAAATACTCCATCGCGCCGATGTCCTGCTCGCGCTGGAAGCTGTCGAACATACGCCCCAACAACCATCCGGTACTGCGTCTGTCGCAGGCCGCCATGTTTCTCGCATCGTCGCGCGACGTGATGGACCGCACGCTCGAATGCCGCACCGGAAAGGATGTGAACAGGCTGTTCGGTACGGAAACAGCCCCATACTGGCTCACGCACTACACACCCGCAAGCGCATCGGCCGAAGTGGCGAAGCGTATCGGCCACGTGAAGACCGATCTGATAGGCATAAATCTGGTTGTGCAGATGCAGTTCGCCTACGGATCGTACACCGACAACGAGACACTGCGCACCCGCGCAATATCGCTGCTGGAGAGCATTGCGGCGGAGAACAACTACGCCATACGCGGCTGGAACTCCTACGGCAGTCTGGCACAGACGGCCTTCGACAGTCAGGCGCTGCTCCAGCTCAAAAACGAATACTGCCGCAGCGGACGCTGCGAGGAGTGTCCCGTCGGGCGCCGGATAATAGGAAAAGCAGGCGAAAAGGAGAGGGACTGACCGGCATTTACCGCCGCACGGCCCGAATTGCACCAATATTGCATCGGTATGCCGGCCGATCAAAAAAAGCCGTAATAGAATGCTCTGAACCGTAATATTTTGCAATTTGGAAAGAAATGACTACATTTGTAAGATCATTAAACGTTAAGCGAAAACATCAATAACGCATTATGGACATAGTTACCAATATAATCAAACTCTTCTTCGGCTCGAAAACCGACAAGGACCGCAAGCTGATAGAACCTTACGTCCGCAGAATCAAGGAGATATACCCGACGATACAGAATCTGTCGAACGACGAGCTGCGCGCCCGCAGCGCCGCGCTCATGCAGCAGATCGCCGATTTCATCGCCGGCGACGAGGCGCACATAGCCGAGCAGAAGGCCAAGCTCGAACTGGCCGGAACCACTCTGGCCGACAAGGAGAAGATCTCGAAAGACATCGACGTGACCACCAAGCGCATCGACGAGAAGATCGAACAGAAGCTCGACGAGATACTGCCCGAGGCATTCGCAATAATGAAGGATACGGCACGTCGCTTCACCGAGAACGACACGGTGGAGGTGACGGCCACGACATTCGACCGCAATCTGGCGGCGGAGAAGGATTTCGTCACCATCGAGGGCGACAAGGCCGTCTACGCCACCCACTGGACAGCCGGCGGCAACGACGTGAAGTGGGACATGATACATTACGACGTGCAGCTGTTCGGCGGCGTGGTGCTCCACAAGGGCAAGATCGCCGAGATGGCCAC
>CAYXGF010000110.1:0-1635 GCA_964464465.1 uncultured Alistipes sp.
GCAGGATAGAGGTATTTCAATAGTTCATATCCCGCTCAAAGAGGAAGTCGATGGCATGTCGTCAGGAAAAATATGCGAGGCTGTGAAATTGTTGCTGGAATACGACCGGAACGGAGAACGGGCTATTGTCCATTGCGATTTCGGACAAAACCGTAGCAGAACCGTAATTGAAGCATTTTATTACGCAAAATTCGGCGAACATTTTCAAGATGAATATAAAGGATATTTTAATCATTTGATTTGCAACTGCAATAGGAAATTTATTTCCCGCAGCACCGATAATGCTGATAGACTAAAAGATATTGAATCTTTATTGCAAACAGTCGGAGATTGCAGGTAGCAAATACATAACCGATAATATTTTTATGAAATGGATTAATTTGCGAGAGAAATTTCTCAGAATTCAGAAACGGGACAATATGTCTGATATGAAATATGATTTACAGCGTTTCATCGACGCACAGGAACGCGATTATGCAACGGCATTGGCCGAGATAAAGGCAGGTCGGAAACAGTCTCACTGGATTTGGTATATCTTTCCGCAGTTGAAGGGGCTCGGACGGAGTTACCATTCCAATCTGTACGGTATCGAGAGCCGTGCAGAAGCGGAGGCCTATCTCGCACACCCCGTGCTTGGTGCACGGCTTCGGGAGATTACTGATGCCCTGCTGTCGCACGAGGACAAGAGTGCCGTGCAAATTTTCGGATGGCTCGACGCCATGAAGGTTCGCTCGTCGATGACGCTGTTCGACGCCGTTTGACCGAACGATATTTTCTCGCTGGTGTTAGACAAATATTATGGAGGCGAGAAAGATTCACTGACACGGAAGATACTTGGTATAAAGCCTACGGAAGAAACTGCCGTCAGATACGCTCCGGCGACTAAATACACTCCGGAAGTGATAACGGAGTTATCGCCGAACGAGATATTTGTTTTTGGCAGCAATCTGGCCGGTATGCATGGAAGTGGCGCAGCACGCGCCGCACTAAACCGTTTCGGCGCAATATGGGGGCGGGGTGTCGGGTTGCAAGGGCAGAGCTATGCCATTCCTACCATGCATGGCGGAGTCGATACCATCAAACCTTATGTTGACGAATTCGCGGCATTTGCCAGATCGCATCCAGAACTGACGTTTTATGTCACCCGTATCGGCTGTGGCATTGCCGGTTTTACCGATGCGGAGATTGCTCCGTTGTTCCGTAATGTCATTGAGGTTGAGAATGTCCTTTTGCCTGAGTCATTCGTTATATGTCTTGTTGAAAACGGAAACGATAATTTGAAATAACTGCAAAACCATTATTTCATACACCCTTAATCCGATTTCGTACAGTTGTCACCAGAAGGCGCAGCTGTACGATTTCTTTTTATGAAATTTGTATAGTCATATAAATCTTATAAACACAAAAAAGCAATATGGAAAATTATAAAAGACCGGATGTGTACAACGAAGACGCACTGGTTCTGTTTGAACGGTATAATCTTACCAAAGACGACCTGATGGCGATGTATTCGGATAGTCCGGAAGAGGTGAACCGACATGTCGCGAATATTATCGACCGCAACGACGGACAGGGTGAGGATGTTTGGAACGATTTCGTCATAATGCTCAAAGAGATAGAACCTTTTCTGGCGAT
>CAYXGF010000111.1:0-1571 GCA_964464465.1 uncultured Alistipes sp.
GCAGCGACCCGCAGACGCCCCTTGGAGTCCTTGCAGGCATTGGGATTGGCCTGCAATTTGGTGATATCCTTATAAGTGAGAAGTCCGACGAGTTTTCCGGCAGCATCAACAACCGGGAGTTTCTCAATCTTGTTCTGCAACAGAATCTCGGATGCCGTATGAAGGTCCTGGTTATGCGTGGTAATCAGATTGTCCTTCGTCATTATATCCTCGATCTTGCGCTCCATGTCGCGCTGGAAACGCAGGTCGCGGTTCGTAACGATACCTATCAGCGTGTTGTCCTCGGTCACTACAGGTATTCCGCCGATTTTGTTCTCTTTCATCAGAGCGAGGGCATCGGCCACCGTATTGTCCTTGTATATGGTTATAGGGTCGTAAATCATTCCGTTTTCGGCGCGCTTTACCTTGCGCACCTGAGCGGCCTGCTCTGCGATGGACATGTTTTTATGAATCACACCGATACCGCCCTCGCGAGCCAGAGCGATAGCGAGCTGCGCCTCGGTCACGGTATCCATGGCCGCCGACACGATAGGCGTATTGAGAGGAATATTTCTCGAAAAACGAGATGAGATATCGACTGTGCGCGGCAATACTTCCGAATACGCGGGCACAAGAAGAACGTCATCGAATGTCAGTCCTTCCGTAACAATTTTCTCGTCAATAAAAGACATAATATAATTGGGAATTTATTGCGTGCAAAGATAGCAATTATCTTTGAAACTTTTAAAGATGCGAATCAAAAAGTTATAACAAAACTCTCCTGCCGCGGCACAGGACCGCTGTCACGCAGCCACATACCATCTTCCGATATTTCCAGGACATGCCTCCTGCCGCCTGCCTCGACATCATACACACCCGCCGGCGGCAGCATTTTAAGCTCCGAGACAGCACGAACGCGCCTGTCCTCCCCTCCGCCCCGAACCATCATTATATACGGATGTCCGAGCAGATGCGCTGCCGCGGACATGTCGCCCTCCTCCACCGCACGGCGGACAGTGGTGGAACTGACGGTCAGTCCGTCCGTCACAAATTCGGGAGCCTCGAAAACATCGAACCCATACTCCCCGCGCATCTTTTCGAGAAAATCGAAATCCCCCGACCTGTCACGGCCGAAATGATGGTCATATCCGACGACCATGCCGCATGCCCCGATTCGCCGAATCAGAATCTCCTGCACGAAACATAGCGGCGTCATACGGCTGAGTTCCAAATTGAAAGGAATAATTACCAGATTGTCTACGCCCGTCTCCGAAAGCAGCAGAATTTTCTCCTCCTGCACGCTGAGGAGCCTCAGATTGCGTTCCTTGCCGAGAACCATACGCGGATGAGCGGCAAACGTCACGACCGTACTCTGCGCCCCGCATTCCGCGGCTCTTGATTTGAGAATGTCGAGCAGATGCCTGTGTCCTCTGTGCACACCGTCATACGACCCGACCGTAACCATGTTCCGTCCCAGATGCGGCAAAGAGTCCAATCCGTTAAACACTCTCATAATCAGACGTTGCTATCCTCGTTTTCCTTGACGAAATAGGCCACCTTTTCGAGCAGCGTGGTGATGTCGTAGTTCTCGA
>CAYXGF010000112.1:0-1501 GCA_964464465.1 uncultured Alistipes sp.
CTCAGCGCGTGAGGGGTGGAAAGCAGAAAATTTCAGGTGTCCATCATCATTCAACCCCTTATTATCGTGCCATCTGCAGCGGTCTCCCCTGAAAATGCCGTCGACTTCGCGAACTACCGCAGCATCCTGGAAATGTGTACGGAGAATACCGTCCGTATCGACCGGGTCTTCGCGGCTGATAGCTGAGACCGTAAAGCCATCGGCAAAAAGCATACTGTCAACATCATAGGCTCGGGTAGTGACTCCGGGCAGAGAGGCAACAAAGGAGATCCTTTCGCTGCTTGCGATAAGCCCGCTATCTGCCCAATCATCCTGCGAGCAGGACGACAATAAGAGCATGCCTGCCGAGAGAACGGTGGAGAATGAGAGTGATATTATGGGATTAATACGTTTCATAGAATTATCGATTATTTAGGAGCCGGGGACTGAGAATTCTCTTCCACCGCCGTCTTCCCACTCTTTGACGGAGTAAGTGATGCCGACCTTGTCGCTGATGACGGGGTCGCCAGCCTTCGGTGCGCTGGTATCGACATCCGGGCCGTGAAGACCGACACCGTAGGTATAGTCGAGGGTATAGGTGTAGATATATCCCGGTTTCCAGTCGCCGGAAACAGGCAGTGCCGCCCAACCGAATTCTTTGATTTCTTCATTTTCAGGCAAGTTATATTTGACAGTGCACTTCTCGTCGGTGTAATATTTGTCGTCGCTTTTGTAAACCTGCCCGGAGACGGTCTGCGTCTCTTTATCGACAGATAAATAGACTTTGGGAATATTGAGTGCATCAGCACCCTGCGACAAGTCCTTATAAGGGTAGCGTTGTATATCTTCAGAATCTTTACCGTCAGTAAGCGTAGCATCTGTGACACGGAGCAGGACGTTAATATACATTTGATTTAAGTCGTTGTGAGGGTGGCGGGTATAGTCCCACGGATCGTATTTAAAAGGAATGAGCATAGCGCAATTGTCATTACCATCGTCGTGCATGGCACCCATTATCGATATGGCATGGGTTGAATCGACGGGGCAATTCTTGCCGCATTTGAAAATCTTGTCGCCGGTCTTGTTGTCGTTGTCGCCGGTCTTGTTGTCGTTGTCGCCGGTCTTGTTGTCGGAGTGGTAGATATATTCGACGAAGCCTCTGGTCGGCTCGCAGTTCCATTCGCCGGCAGTCCTTTCGGGCTTGAAAACGAACGTTCCCTCGGTGCAGATGCCTCCAATACGTACGCCGGCAATCTCGATATCGCAACTCTTGTGGGAACCGAATGCTTTAATCTCGATGCGGCTGAATTGATGCGCGAAATTGAGATTAATTCCCGAAAAGAGATTTTTCGCCATTGAGCCTGAGGCATAAGCCGTAATGAAATCTACATGTTTGTTGATGTTGGAATCAATGTAGCACTTCATCGTGTAGTCGATATTTTCATCGATAGATTTGTTGACCGGCAATCCGGCTCCGATTTTGTCGGGATAGAAGCCGAAGAAATAAACCTCGTGGCTCTCC